>JADJPO010000011.1:0-300000 GCA_016713225.1 Kineosporiaceae bacterium | reverse complement strand
GTGTCCGCTGCGGAGGAAATAGTCTTCGGCGGTAGCCAGGGCCGCATCGAGGTCCGGCAAAAGGAACCCGTCCGGAACGCGTACCTCGGGATGGGCGTGGCCTAGCTCTTCTGCCAACATTCGAAATCCAGGCTTGGAATCAAGTGACTGAGCCAGCCACAGCGCATCGGCTGAAGGTAACCCCGGCGCCTGAACGTAGAGTTCTTCCTTCTCCAGAACCCGCATCAAGCTCGCTAGCGCCGGCGTCATACCCCACGCAAGTAGGTTCGAGTTGCTGTTGCCGCGCAGCCAGTGCCGCATCCGCTCACGCCCGGCGCGATCCTGCCCAATGCGATCGCAGAGCGACGCAGACGTGCCGGGGAAGTGAAGGGTGTCGATTGCCTCAGTGCCGAAGAAGTTCCGTACATCCTTGAGCAGTCCTGGATGGACCTCCTCAGGCACGATGACTAGGGCTCCACCTTGTGCCCAGAAGAGGGCGTGATCGATCAAGTCGGCCGCCCCCTCGTACCAGACCTTAGCCTCGCTCGCAGCGAAGATCATCTGCATGTTCTGTCCGTTGAACTCAGCATGGTTTGCGAAAACGAGAGAGACACGCGGATTGCTCATCCGCTGTAGTGCTCTCGCACGAAGGCAACGAGACTTCCCACTGAGACGAGGGCGTCCTCAAGGTTCATTGAGATGGGATCAACCCGGAAGTCGAACGCATCTTCGATCGCCACTATCAATTCGATCAATGTGACCGACTCTAGACCTAAGTCCTCGCGCAGTCGGTGTTCTGGGCGAAGCACATCAGGCTCCACCAAGAGTCCGCGCATCGATGCCAACTCGGCGAGGACTCTCGCAGTGAGATCATATTCCATATCGCCCAACTCCACTACGGTCTCTGCGAATCGAGTAACGTGTTGATATCTTGACGAGGACGTAACAATCGCGCTTGGCCCCGGCTCACGCCGACTTCGGCGCAGTACCCGTGACTTAGAAATAGGCCAGGGCTGGCTGAATAGGCATAGGCGCCGGCCAGGAACAAGGCTACGACTTGGCCAGGCTCAGGCCGGGGAGTCAACACTTGCGCTGCCAACCGATCCATTGGGGTACAGAGCGGCCCACAAAACGTTGCCATTACTGTGTGGCTGCTTTGGGTGAGTAGCCGGAGCGGCATCGGCCGTGCCCCCGCATAGCCGTCGCGTCCGCCAACGGAACTGATGCCGCCGTCGAGCACAACAAAGAGCTCCCCGTTACGTTCCTTGCAATCGATGACGCTGCATAGCAAGACTCCTGCACGCGCCGCTATGAAGCGCCCGGACTCGAATGCTATTTCCTCCGTCCAGGGGTGCCTGGCGCGGTAGTCTTCTATGAGCGCCTGCAATCCAGTCCTAAGCCGCGAGCCTTCCAGGGCCTCTTCGCGGTCGTACTGCGGAATTCCAAATCCACCTCCAAGATCGACAAAGCGAAACTGTGCGCCACTCTGCTCCTGTAGACGATCCGCGGACTCAAGTAGAAGAGCACTGTTCGCGATAATTGAATCGGCGTCCAATATGTTAGTGCCGACATAACCGTGAAAGCCTTCAATAGGCCACTCTGAGGTGGACCGCTGTAGCAACGGGAGCGCCTCTTGCTCGGTCATCCCGAACGGCGTAGCCCCGGCCATGCGGAGCAGCCCAGATCCGCTTCGATCGACGCCTGGATTCAAGCGAATGGCAAGAGACGAGGGCCCCGCGAGTGGGCGAACGGCCAATGCGCGCTCGTATTCAAGGCTTGAGTCCAAGACCAGCCAGCCTAGCCCGTGCTCGAAAGCCTCGGACACGTCGGACTCGCGTTTGCCTGGCCCGACGAAGATTGCGGAGTCGCCACGAACTCCTGCTCGCTTCAGCGCCATCAGTTCACCGACGGACGCTATGTCGAAGCCGACATCTAGGCTGGCAAGGTGCAGCAAAATCGCGAGGCTGGGATTCGCCTTCACCGAGTACAGGATTCGACTCGCGTCGGGGAGGATTTGACGCAACTCGTCAACAGCCGCGCTCAACAGGTCGAAGTCATAAACGAAAACGGGAGTGCCAAATTCTGCCGCAAGCATCTGCAGGTTGGGGCCGTCGAAAGCCGCCGAAACTGGAATAAGATGATTTGGGGGGGTACGAGCCTTCGCGGTCATCAGTTGACTGGCCTTCGCAGAGTCCACACCTGGTTTACAGATTGGGGCCCATGGTCGTCGCTGGCATCGAAACTTCCGAAAAGGGCCTCAACCTCGAATCCTATCTCCTGTGCCCATTGCCGGACCTGACAGACCTCGAACCAGCTAAACTCAAAATGCTGCAGTCGGTCGTCTAACAAGCGATCGTCGCCAGTGGATACTCGCTGAATGCGGACAGAGCAGTCCATGCGCTGGTCACTGTAGCGATAGCGGTAAGTGTCGTAGACGCGGAGGCGATAATCGGTGAATTCATGGTCCACCATTAGCGTGGACACCCCGTCGTGTGCGCGAGCCCAAGCTTCGTCCCATACATAGTGGTCGAAGACGAAACGTCCCCCTGGCACGAGGTTTGCGTACACGGAGCGAAAGCAGGCGAGCTTATCCGCGTCGGTCAGAAGATGACCGATCGAGCGAAAAGGAAAGGTGACTAGCTCCGCCGGTGTGTCAAGATCCAATTGTCGCACATCCCGTTGAAGGAGACGAAGCCTTCCGGACACGCCGGCCCGGTCGGCTTTCGCTCTACAGAGATCGAGCATCCGAGGGGACGCATCCACGCCGGTCAGGCAACCGCCTTCCTGCAGTATAGGGATCGCGATGCGGCCCGTTCCGACTCCCAGTTCTACACGTTCGCGTGCTGGTCCCCGCATGAGGGCCACATAGAAGGCCAGCGACGGCGTTGCGCTTGCATCTGCCTCTGCCCATAAGTCATAGATGTCGGCGAGACCGTCGTATTCCCGTGTCATTGTTCACGGACCTACCCATCGATGTTCAGGAATCGTATCGATATAGTCGATGCCCCATGATCCATCGAACAACTCGTCCACGATTCGTAGCTGCTGAGATCGGACACGCTCCAGCAACGTTTGATCTGGAGACAGCCTATTCGCCTCGTGTTCGTCACGGCAAGTGCATGTGATGCTGTCAATCTGGGCGAGGAGCGCTGGACGATCCGTCGACCTTCTCCAAAGATCCAGGAGTGCCGTCAAGCGCTCGTAGCAGCCTGGACAGGTCTCCGGCCGGATATAGCGGGTCGTGTATCCCGGGTGGTAGTCGGGTCTCGGACGATGCCAAGAGATCACCACGCGCGACAATAGCGACGGATTGAGCTGGGTCAACACATCAACCAGAGCCCAGAGCGGCGGTGCCTTGTACATGTCACGATCCCAAAGCCACCCTGTCAGGGTGTAGTGCTTGACATTAACCGGGAAGAGCACGGCTGTGTCGAACCCCATATCAAGTACCCCGCTGAGTGTGCGAAAACTGTCCTCAATCTGCTCCGACAAGGAGAGGAAGGGTGCTCCGATAAGAACATTTGCCGTGGCCAGAGCTCCATGCCGATGTACCGCGTTCACAGCCTCTTGAACGCTCCCGGGCCAGGTGTCCTTATTTATGCAGTGTTTCAGGATCCACGGGTCGAGCGACTCGACCCCGAACTCGACTACAAGTCTGGAAGGCTGTATTGCGGCGACGCATGCATCGAGGCTTTCGCTTCCCAGCATGTCCGTCCGAGTTTCAATTATCACGTATCTAAGCGACAGCTCTTGGAATCGCTCCAACATCCATGTACGAAGTTGCGGGTCGACCTCGCGATTGTCGAAGAAGCTACCAGACGTCTCGATCAGCAAGTCGATAGTGCGATTCTTCCGCATGTCCGCGAGGGCCCGCTCGACAGATGACCGAGTCTCATCGGCATCCACCTCGGTACTTATCCAGTAGTCGCACATTGTGCAGCCGCCGCCGAGAGTGTGCGTGCACCCTTTTGTCCGAAACCAGAACCGAGCGAAGAGCCCGCCGTCGGTCTCTTCGTATCCAAGGGTGAACGGCAGCGAGGAGGGAACCAGCGGGCGTTTGCTGCCGAGCATGCGAGTAGCCCTCCGCAGTACCGGGTTGAACTTTTCGTCCTGTCGCTTCACCTCTCGATTCCCCCCCTCTCACTCTCTGTGCCTGCAAGCTGAGAGCGCAACGAGTTGCTACTCGGAGCGTTGCTGATCCCGAACCGGCGCCACTCCACCCGTGATGTGTCACCACGGGCGGGGCAGTTTCGCGCCATCGCTGCGATAGCCGAGCGGAACGGGTGCCCGTGGTCGGGCGCGATCACGATGACCTTCGCGTCCCGTTCCTCGGCAAGGATCGCCCCTACGACGAGAGCGGCACCTGTCGTTAGGCCGACCTCGAGCCCATAACGACTAGCCAGGTGCAAGGTCCACGCTGCCGCGAGCTGGTCCGGAACCCTCGTGAAGAAGTCGATGTCATCCCCATGGAGCGCGACGATCTTCGGCACCCCGCGCATCCCCGAGCCGGCGGGCAGGTACTCACCCTCGACCCCACCGGAGATCGTTGAGCCGACGGGCTCTACACCCACGATCAGCGGGCGTGGCGACTGGTCGCGCAGAGCCGCCGCGATGCCGCAGAGGGTACCGCCCGTACCCACTGAGGCCACCACGACCTCAACGTTGCCCTGGAGATCTGACCAAATCTCCCTCGCGGTTGTCTCCTCGTGCGCTCGCATACCAGCCTCATTGCCATACTGGTTGAGCCATAGCCAACCGGGCCTGTCTCCAAGTTCGCGGGCGACAGCGATCCGGCTCTCGCGGAAGGTCAGCCCGTCGCGCGGCTCCGTGACGACGTGCACCGTGGCGCCAGCCCGACGGACATCTTCGATTCGTTCGATCGGAAGTGATGCGTCCATCACGAGCGTTGCGGGAATTCCGATGCTTGGGCCGAGGTGAGCCAAAGCCAAACCCAGATTTCCCGATGTGCTCTCTACGATCGAGACATCGGGACCACCTGCTGTCCTGGCCCAAGCCAACAGATAAGCCGCCGTGCGGTCCTTTACGCTGCCGAACGGGTTCGCGTACTCCGCCTTCAGCCACACCTGACCGACCTTGGTGATGTCCGCCAAAGGTACGACAGGGGTGTTCCCGATGCCACACAGGTCCATCAGGGCGCGCCCGCCTGTCGGGCGAATTGGTCTCATCGCTCGTACCGGAGCTGTATTCGGCTTAGACAAGGGCCTGCGTCGTGAAGCCCTCCCCTGACGGCCGCCTGCTCAATCTCGTCGAGGAAAGTTGGTGAGTGCGTGCTGGTAAAGATATCCGGGGACCCGGAGGCTGTTACCAGCCAAGGGCTCACTCCGACTGTGCCGTTGTAGTTGATGGTGCAGTTCGCATTTTCCGGGAGTTGCAGGAGCCCCACTCCGGCATCGGACAACTCTTCCTGCCGTGACATTGCGCTTTCCACGCGCCGTTGAGCGAGATTGAGTGTGAGTAGTTCTAGCCCAGGAGGACGAGGCAGTCGTAAAAGGTCAGAAAGCAGTTGTTCTATGTCGCTCGAGCTAACCCCAAACATCTGGTCTTGTCCGATGCCGCGACCAGATGCCTGGTACTCGAATAGTGAAATGCGGGCGATTTCATTCGCCGCAAGCCAAGAGTAAATGTCTCTGAGGAGCCGGACGTTGCCGCGGTACAGTGTCATTCGAACCGTGTACGCCACTCGCATGGAGCGGAGGCTTGCGCATGTCGCTAGGACGGGCGCGACCTCGACGCCTCGCAACTCCTGCTGCAATTGGTCAGTATGTCCGTCAATGGAGATGCGGAGGCCACCCAACTGGGAAAGCACGGCTTTCGGCGCTGCCACTCGCACCGTGCCGTTGGTGGTGATGGTGATTCGGGCAAGTACAGATGCATCAAGGGTGGAGAGCATCGAACCAAGTCCGGCGCGCATGAACGGCTCACCACCCTCAAGCGAGACGTCAGCATCGAAGCGCTCGCAGAGTCCGGTAAGGATTCGCCCGATCTCTTGAAGGTCCAACGTGTCGGCGGGCTGCCTCCCACGTTCCATCGCGTCGTAGTAACAGTGCGGACACGAAAGATTGCAGCGCGGCGTTACATAAAGGTGCACATCGAGCGGCGTCCTCATACCATACCTCTCCCTGAGAGCGAGGGTGCTGTCGATGGTCTCCCGTTAGCCGCCAAACCGGCAAGGGTTTGCACATGCCAGTTCTGTTCTTCCGCCCGTGGTGACCCGTGACCTGCAACTCCGCTCCGCTCAGGTGTGTCAGCGTGTGCTGAGCCACGGGAGTCTGTGTGTATGGGCAGCAGGCATCGAGTCGCGCCAAGCGCGGCGATCGGGCAGAGTCGGGCGCGAGCTTCGAAGCCATCAGAGTTATCGGAGCCCGGACTCACAATCTCCAGGGCGTCTCTGTTGATTTCCCGTTGAATCGATGCATAGCTGTAGTTGGTCCGTCGGGCTCAGGTAAATCGTCTCTAGCGTTCGGAACTGTCCATGCTGCAGCCCACGCCGCCTATTTAGAGGGAATCAGTTCGTATTCTCGTTTCACTGAGACCCGGTTGGCTAACCCGGACGTCGACGCAATCCACGGTCTACGCCCGACCATCGCGCTTGCCCAGGGTTACGGCGGGCGATCCTCACGCTCGACCGTCGGGACTATGACCGACGCGCTTGCCCTATTGCGGTTGTTATTCTCACGACTAGGCCACCCCGAGCGAAGCGCAAGCCAGCTGTCATTCCTCAATGCTGAGTCCGCTTGTGACGTCTGTCAGGGTGCTGGCATTTTTCTGAGCCCAGCTTTCGATCGGCTCCTCAATCCCCAAGAATCTCTTGGTGAAGGAGCGATCAAACATCGAGCGTGGAAGCTAGGCGGCCGGTACTGGAATATCCTTGAAGCTACCCACAAGCTGCCCCTGGGCGTGCCCGTTGATGAGTTCTCTGCAGGGCAGTTAGACTTTCTTCTGTATTCCCCCATGCTTGAGGTGGCCAATCGTGGCCCGGGTTTTGTACAACGTTTCACGTATGAGGGACTAGTCCCGCGGTTGCGGAAACGTGTGTCCGACCAGCGCGGCCTGGCGAGTCGGGTGTACGACCTAAGCTTCTTCGAGCAGGGCCCATGCCCCGCCTGTCACGGTACAAGATTGGGTGAAGCATCGCGCTCGGTGAGCATTGACGGACGTAGGTTCGATAACGTGCTTGTCATGGAGTTCAGGGAGCTAGTCGACTTTCTTGAGAATCTGCAGCAGCCTATCGCATCACCCATTCGGGTTCGCTTGGTAAGCCTATTGGAGCGAATGATCGGGATGGGCTTGGGACACTTGACCTTGCTGCGTCCCACCAGCACGTTGTCCGGCGGCGAACTTCGCCGAGTGCGCATTGCGCATCAACTTATATCGCCGTTGACCGGCATGGTCTACGTAGTGGATGAGGCCGGAGCGGGTCTTCACCACGAAGAGGCCCGGTCTGTTTACCAATCGTTGGCGCACCTGTGTGATTCCGGGAACACCGTGATACTGGTGGACCATTCCGATGGCGCACGAGCGGTGGCCGACGACGTTATCCAGCTTGGGCCAGGCGGCGGGCGTCAGGGCGGGCGTGTGACCTGGGCTGGGCCGGTCGGTGCTTATCGAGGCCACTACGGCCTACTGCCGGTGATCAAGCGAGCGATCCGACCAGTGCCCGACGAGGGACCGTGGTTCCCAGTGGAGGCACGGTCGCACAATTTGCACCCGCGTCTCGTTCAGGTTCCCCGCAATCGGTTTGTAGTGCTCGCCGGGCCATCGGGCTCAGGGAAGACAAGCCTCGCCCTCGACATCGCCGCTCAAGTTTCGGCGAGCACGCTTCTCTCCCAGCGGGATATCGGGGGCTCGGTGCGCTCGGTGTTGGCCACCTACCTGAAGATCTTCGACCAGGTTCGCAAGTTGTTCGGCGAGGCATCCGACCTGCCTCCTGGCGACTTCAGCTTCAACGGCCAGGGAGCCTGCCGAACGTGCGGCGGTTGGGGCTACCTTCGGATGGACATGCAGTTCCTTGAGGATGTGACCAGCGTCTGCGAGGAGTGTCATGGCAGTCGCTACCGTCCGGAGCTGTTAAGGACCCGAGTCGAAGGTCTGTCCATCGCCGACGTGCTGGACTTAACCGTGGAAGAGGCTTCGGAGGTTTTTCGTGACCACGAGAGCATCCGGACGTCGCCTCGAGACTGCGTCGGCAGTGGGCATCGGGCATCTTGTGATCGGGCAGTCGACCGACACACTCTCCGGTGGGGAAGCTCAGCGATTGCGGATATCAGCCGAAGTGGCCCAGCCTCACAGGCGGGTTCTGCTGATGGACGAGCCGACGCGCGGTCTCGGCTACGACGAGGTGCCGCGCTTTCTTGCGCTGGTGGATCGCGTTCTTGATGAAGGACGGTCGGTCATTGCGATCGAGCACAACCTCGCCGTCATCACCGCTGCCGACTGGATCATCGAGCTCGGTCCCGGCAGCGGTCACGAAGGCGGTCAAGTCGTGGCCACCGGTGTTGCAGCGGACATCATCGACGCTCGGACCATAACCGGCCGGGCGTTGGCCGACTTGAAGTACTCTCCAAGGGCCCGCATCAGTGGTCAAGCGTGTTCGGCGGAACTAGGTGGGGCGGACCTGACCAATTGGGTCTCAGGATTGGTATCCTCGTGGCATGCCTAGGATCCTGCACTCCCGGGCCATCGTGTGGCTACGTTTGACCGTCGCGACAGCCGTGGTTTTCTCGCTCTTGGTCGCCGTCGGACTACTTAGCCTGTACTACAACTGGTTTGGCCGGCTTTTCGGCCCTCTTGTCGGAAGAGTCACAAACTCCCGGGCCATGCGTCACTTGGCGCCGCTCTGGCCACTATACGCCCTAACCCTACCCGTTTGGCTTGCCATCACCCCACCCGCGCCCCGGATGGTGTCACTCGCCGTATGGTTTTTGTTGGGCGTTCTAACCGTCGAGGCATACTGTGCTGGACTGTACGTGCGCTCGATGCAGACATCGGCTGCAGCGGTTCCGAGGCCGATTATCTGGCGGGCATCCTGGCGCGGGCGGCGCGATTCAGACATCCGTTTACACCGCCTGCTGGAAGTTCACCTCATCTACGCGATAGCCCCGATTATCGTCACCGCCGTCGTATCGTGGCGTGAGCCGACCGCCGCGATACTTGCAGCACTTTACCCGCTGCGATACTTGGCTTACGCGCTGGACATGTATGACTTCGAAGCGGTCGTGCATTGGCATATGCATACCCGAAGCCTTCTTGTGCGGAACAGGCCGTCCGCTTCGGCATTCGTAAACTTTGCCATGAACTACATTGTAGGTCCCCTCAATGGCTACGTGCCACGTCTGTATGAAATCGAGCACATGCGTCTGCACCATCGTTACGATAGTGGTCCTGGCGATCCGTACTCCCCGATGCCGTTTCGACGCACCAGCCTGGTTGAGTTCAGCTGGTTCGCTATGTTCGTGATGTTAGCGGACATGACCGGCTTGGCTCTGGTCACCGAGCGGCGCCTGTCGTGGCGATGGCGTAGGTTAGCGTTTCTCAACGCCGCCGGCTACTGGCTTATCGTCGGCGTTCTACTTGCTTTGGATCGACCCTTGGGTGTTCTCCTTCCCCTTTTCGCGATGCTACACGGGCTCGACCAAGCCAAGTCACAGTACAAATGGCATGGGCTGCCTGACGCGAATAATCCGGAGGACCCGCTCGGCAACACCATCTTGTGGGTGGCGAACGAGGCAGCCTGGCGCGAAGTGTCGGATCGACAGGTGGTGCTTAATGCAAGTAATGCGGATGGTACCTCTGGCCGGGACTGGACGTACTTCGATAATTACCATCTCATCCACCACCTACACCCGTCGGCACATTTTGACCGGTACGTGGATCTGCTGAGACAGCGAGCCCCTGAGATAATCGCTGCTGGTGGCATTGTGATGACTTTGCCCACGATTGCCTCAAGCGCCTTCAAAATGTGGTCCGGAGACATCGAAGGGCTAGAGAAGGCATTGATCACTGAGCCCGCCGACGGCCTGGACAAGCGCGAACTCATTCGACGACGGTTAGAGCCGGTTCCTCAGGTACGTCATGCGGATGGGCGGGTGTTCGACAGTCTCCCGGTACGTCGACTGGACCAGCACCTCGTTCGCTGGTTGGGCCTGATCACGGGCGGGCGGTGAAGGTCTGAGCCCGATCGAAATCGGGCATTCACAACCTTGCCCGGTTAGTCTAGCCTTGATCCCGGCTGATAGTTGTAGGTCGCCGCTCACCAGGGGGCGTATTCGGGAGGGCGTTCTGGCGCCGGACCGCGGGGTGCCGGAAGGGCCAGCTCTGGAGGTTTCCGATGTTGACTTGTGACGTTGTCATCGTCGGGGGCGGCATCGTAGGACGGGCCTGCGCTTTAGCTACGGCCCGTGCTGGCATGAAGGTGACGCTCCTTGACCCCGGACCAGATCTGAGGGCCGCGACAGGGGCGTCCGGAGCGATGCTTGGTGCCTTCGGCGAGGTCACGTCTGGGGGAGCGGACCCAGCTACTGATGGTGCGTTGGAGGGCCGAGTACGAGCGGCTCGGATGTACTCTGACTGGCTCACCTCCCTCACACAGTCCCAGGTGACACCTCCAATGACACCTGGGACCTTGGTTGTAGCAAGCGTCGCTAGTAGGCTCGATCGGGCGAATCTCGTCGCCATGAGTGCCGCGCTGGCTCACTACGGGGAGCAGTGGGAGGCGGTCGCGGGGGACGTTGTCGACTATTTGCGTCCCGCGCATGACACGCCGCTGTTGGACGCGCTCTGGCTGCCCAGGGAGGGTTCGGTAGACGTTGGGCAGGTGATGGACGCACTGTGGGCCGAGCTCACGGCGCACTCCTCAGTCAACATCGTCGGTGAGGCTGCTCGCACGCTGCGAGTGTCCGATGGCCGGATCGCCGGTGTCGACACGACCGGCACCTCGCTCGACGCCCGTTGGACGGTGATAGCCGCCGGGGTGGCTAGTACGAGTCTCTTGGCCACTGTGCCGGAAGCGGCTCAGGCAGTCCTGCCACTCCTAGAGGGTAAGGTCACCAGCCTCGTACTGAGATCACGCAACGCATTGCCGCACGTTGTCCGTACTCCCAACCGCGAATTCGCCTGCGGTGTTCACTTGGTTCCGCGGGCGGGCTCGCTTGTATATTTGGGCGCCACCAACCGTGTGGCCAGCGTGGCCGGAGCAACCGGTGCGGCAGCGGTTGGCGAGGTTCACTACCTTATCGAGACGGCAATCCGACAATTGGATACGAGGCTTACTCACGCCGACATCGTTTCCGTCCAGTCGGGCTGCCGCCCGCTGAGTGCCGATGGCAACCCGCTGGTCGGAGTGACGGCGATGCCAGGGCTTGTGGTGGCTACCGGCACCTACCGCAACGGCGTGCTACTTGCTCCCTATGTCGGCGAGATCGTGGCGAGGGAAATCACCATGGGTTGTGGCGAAGCGGGGAATCCCTATTCGCCAATAGGCCGTGACCAACCAGCAGCGAAATCTCACGCCGAAATCAAGGACGTCCTCCGCCGGGCCTCCTCCGGACTCCTCGCCATGATGCTAGAGCCGGGAGGGACTCTTCCATACGGCCGCATTGAAGAGGTCAGCGAACTGCTGGAGGTGTTGGTGCCTCTGTTGGCTGACAGCCGCAGTCCGGCTGTGGCCCGCTTGTGCCGGGACATTATTGGGACTTTCCCGGTCGAGGAGATGGTTCCGGAGTTGCTCATTCTGCTCCGAATGCACTTTGCCGAAGTGAATGGCCTGGCCGTCGCAGAGGCCGAGGTATCAGGGCGTTCCCTCTAGTACGGCAGCGACACTTGGCTGTTGATCATGTTGTGGCCTGCTGGTTTGGTTCGTGTTGGTGCGTGACGTGGGTCGGCCACCAGGGCTGAGGCAAAGTCTGGTGATCATGCTTTGAGCTGGGAAAGAGCCCCGCGGGGTGGTGGGCTTTGACCCGACTTGGCTCACGTTTGGTGATCTTGGTGTGTTGCGGGGCTGTGACCTGCGGCGACGTTGATTGATCATGGGTTTGGTGTGCACTAGCCGGGGGGTGTGGGTCGTAGGCTCGGTGGGTGTCTCCTTACGTTCGGACGGTGCGGACGTCTTCGGGTGCGCGGGCGGTGCAGATCGTGCACTCGTCGCGGCGGGGGTCGCGGGAGATCACTCATGTCGGGTCGGCGCACACCGATGCCGAGTGGGAGGTGTTGAAGGCCGCGGCGTGGCAGCAGGTGGCGGCCGGGCAGGGTGAGCTCGACCTCGGCCTGGAGGGTGGGTCTGCTGGTCGGGGTGCTCCGTTGCCGATCACGGCCTCGCGGATGGGGTATCTGTGGGAGGCGTTGAGTCGTGCCTACCAGGTCCTGGGGTTCGATGCCGCGGCCGGTGGGGACGGGTGTTCCGGGATCTGGTGCTGGCCCGGATCATCGAGCCGACCAGCAAGCTCGACGCGGCCCGGGTGTTGGAGCAGGCGGGTGTGCCGCCCGCGTCGTATGCGACGAGCCCGTCAGGATTTTCGTGTAAGCCAGCGATGAATTCCTCAGCTGATCTTCACGTTCAGGACTGACGCTATCACATCGGCAAACGTCCGGGGAACAGTGTCGCCAATGTATTCAATGCCTTGGTCCAGCCATGGGTCCCGGTCCCTGACTCACCTCCCCGATGCGAGGAAATGTTGCGTAGTCCGAGGTAGAGCAGTTTCATGGCAGCATCGGTGTCGTTGAAATGCCCCCTGTTCTTGGTGATCTTCCTCAATTGGAAGTTGATGGATTCGATCGCGTTCGTCGTATACACGATCAGGCGCAGTTCGGCCGGGTAGTCCAGAAACGGAATGAAATCGCTCCACGCGTTCTTCCATACCTGGACGGCACCGGGATACTGCGGGCCGAACTTTTCCTCGAATGCCGCCAACGCGAGCTCGGCGGCATCGACGCCGGGTGCGGTGTAGATGGCCCGCATGCTCGTGGCGAGCTTCTTGCGGTCGCCGTAGGAGACGAACTTCATCGCATTACGGATCACGTGCACCACACACGTCTGAACCGTGGTGTCCGGGAACGCCGACCGGATCGCGTCGGGCAGGCCGGTCAGCCCGTCGCAGCAGGCCACCAGGATGTCCCTCAGGCCCCGGTTGCGCAGGTCGGTGATGACCTTCTGCCAGAACTTGGCGCCCTCACTGTCCGCGATCCACAGGCCCAGGGCGTGCTTGCGGCCCTCGACGTCCACCCCGATGACCAGGTAAGCCACCTTCACGGTGACCAGACCGTTGTCCTTGATCTTCAGACGCAGACCGTCGACATAGACGATCGGATACACCTCATCGACCGGCCGGGACTGCCACAACTTGATCTCATCGACCACGACATCGGTGACATTCGAGATCAACTCCCGAGACGCATTCACCCCGTACACCTCGAGCAGGTGGGCCTCGATGTCACGAGTCGTCATGCCCCGCGAATACAACGACAAGATCATGTCGTTGACATTCCCCAACCGGCGAGCATGCTTGGCGACGATCTGCGGCTCGAACGACCCATTCCGGTCCCGCGGAACAGCGATCTGCACCGGACCGTGCACCGTCGACACCGTCTTACGGCCCGACCCGTTCCGAGAATTCCCTGTGCCCACACCATCCGGGTCACCAGGCTCATACCCCAGATGCGAGGTCATCTCCGCACCCAACGCCCGCTCCAACACCGCCTTGGTCATCTGGGCGAGCAACCCACCAGGACCATCCAACGGCGTCCCGGACTCCTCCGCCCGCTCCAACAACGAATCGATCATCGTCGGCGAAAACGCCCCCGAAATCCTCGCCGACGCCTCACGCGCCGCCTCCGACTCGTCCTGATCGACAACCACAACTTTCCGCACCATGCGATGTTCCTCTCCGACCCGGGACAACCCCAGGCCGATCCTGGTCACCGCCGGCTTACACGATCTTCATGACACGCCCTATGCGACGTTGAAGCGGCGACTTCCGGTGTATGCCAAGGCGTCCTGGCAGCAGAAGCTGTCCGCGGCATGCGCCGCCCATGCCGGGCTGGGTCCGGCCAGCCTGGTCCTGTTCGACGTGTCCACCCTGTATTTCGAGACCGATGCCGGTGACGGGTTCCGCGAGTCGGGGTTCTCCAAGGAACGCCGCCTGGAACCACAGATCACGATCGGCCTGCTCACCGACGCATCGGGATTCCCGTTGGCGGTCAACGCGTTCGAGGGCAACAAGGCGGAGAAGGCCACCATGCTCCCGGTCATCGAGGCCTTCATGCGCGCTCACCAACTCCGGGACGTGACGGTGGTCGCCGACGCCGGGATGATCTCCGCGGCCAACCAGGAGCCGGCAAGACCGCCATCAAACGGAACCGGTTCGTCAAACTCACCGGCGCCGACAAGAGCTCAACCGCGCCCTGGAAACCAGGGCCGGTCCCTGGCCGGGATCAAGGGCTACGTCACCAACCTGGCCGCCTGCCCCGACGGCACCGCGATCACCGCCGACTTCGTGATCGGCGCCTACCACCAGCTCTACCTGATCGAGAAGGCCTTCCCGCATGTCCAAGCACGACCTGGCAGCCCGACCGATCTACCACCACAAGAAGGAATCGATCAAGCCCACCTGACCATCGTGTTCGCCGCCCTGGCCATCTCCCACTGGATCGAGACCACCACCGACTGGTCGATCAAGAAGTTCGTGCGGACCCTGCGGCGCTACCGCACCATCACCATCCAGGCCGGCGCCCACACCATCACCCCCGAAGACCCCCTCCCGCACGAGATCCGCGACATCATCACCAAGATCAACTCAACCGGACGACACTAGCCTGAGCCAAGTCGGGTCTGGTGATCATGCTTTGAGCTGGGAAAGAGCCCCGCGGGGTGGTGGGCTTTGAGGACAGGGTCCTCGGTGCTCACGGGCCGCTGGTGATGGCGGCGGGTTCAGTATCGCGGTCTGGGTCGAGCAATGCCATGGAGGTTTCGGAGAAGTAGCGGCGGTCGTGGACTTGCCATTCGTCGTGGGTGTCGGCCAGGACGGCGCCGACCAGGCGGATCACGGCGGCTTCGTTGGGGAAGATCCCGACCAGGGTCTGTTCGAGCTTCGGTGTAACCGGCCTGATGGGTGGACCAGTGTGTCTGCCGGGAAGGTCCGATGATGACCGAGATGATCCAGGACGTGACTGACCTGGGACGAACGATCGACAAGACCTTCAGCAAGCCTGGCGAGGCCGAACGGGCGGCGATCCGCGAGATGGTGAAGTCGGCCACGGATCGTGGTCTGGCATTGACCGGGCCGGACGGCTTGTTGAAGATCATGACGAAGACGGTGCTGGAGACCGCGCTCGATGAGGAGATGACCGCGCACCTGGGTTATGAGAAACACGCCGTCGAGGGCCGTGACGGCGGGAATTCCCGCAACGGTCGGCGGGGCAAGACGGTGCTCACCGACAATGTCGGTCCGGTCGAGATCGAGGTCCCCCGGGACCGGGCGGGCAGTTTCGAACCGGTGATCGTCGCGAAACGGCAGCGGCGCCTGGGTGATGTCGACGCCGTCGTGTTGTCGCTGTATTCACGGGGGTTGACCACCGGTGAGATCAGCGCACACTTCGCGGAGGTCTACGGCGCCAGTATCGCCAAGAGCGTCGTCTCGACGATCACCGAGCGGGTCATCGAGGAGATGACCGAGTGGTCGAGTCGGCCACTGGCCTCCCACTACGTGGCGGTGTTCGTGGACGCGATCCACGTGAAGGTCCGTGACGGGCAGGTCGCCAACCGGCCCTTCTACGCCGCGATCGGGGTGGACCTGCGCGGCCGTCGGGATGTCCTGGGCCTGTGGGCCGGCACGCCCGGGCACGGGGAGTCGGCGAAGTTCTGGCTGGGCATCCTGACCGAGCTGAAGAACCGGGGCGTGGTCGACATCTTCTACCTGGTCTGTGACGGCCTGAAAGGCATGCCCGACTCGGTGGGGTCGTCTTCCCCGACACGGTCGTGCAGACCTGCATCATCCATTTGATCCGGAACACGTTCAAGTACGCCTCCAAACGGTACTGGGGTGAACTGGCCAAGGACGTCAAGGACATCTCACACCGCCCCGAACGCGAAAGCAGCGTGGGCGGCGTTCGAGTCCCTGGAGGAGAAATGGGAAAGACATACCCCGCGATCCCGAAATTGTGGCGCAACGCGTGGGAACAATTCATTCCGTTTCTCGACTACGACATCGAGATCCGTCGGGTGTTGTGTTCCACGAACGCGATCGAGTCGCTGAATGCCCGCTACCGGCGGGCCGTGGATGCCAGGGGTCATTTCCCCAGCGAGAACGCTGCCCTGAAGACCCTGTACCTGACCACCCGCAGCCTGGACCCCAAGGGCACCGGACAACAGCGCTGGATGACCCGCTGGAAGCCCGTCCTGAACGTCCTGGCGATCGTCTTCGCCGACCGCATGCCCACCGCTAACCTCTAGATCAACAACCGCCGGTTACACCGTTGCCCGCACAGTCTCGACTCACTCCACCCCAGGCCGTCCCCAAGGCCGGGGAAAGATCGAACGGTTCTTCCGGACCGTGAACGAGCAGTTCCTCGTCGAGATCGGCGCCACCGCCGAAGCCCTCACCAGCAGCGCAGGTCCGGGCGCCGATCCGGTGGCTGATCCGGTGGCGGGGCTGCTGGAGCTGAACCGGTTGTTCGGGGCCTGGCTCGAGCAGGTGTATCACCGGGCCTGGCACTCCGAGACCGGTCAGACCCCGCTGGGGCGATGGGCCGCCGGCTGGGCACAGAGCCTTCCGGCGCAGCCCTCAGCCGAAGCGTTGAGCGAGGCGTTCCTCTGGGAAACACAGCGCACCGTCCGCAAGAACGCCACCGTGTCCCTGCACTCCAACACCTACCAGGTCGAAGACGCCCTCATCGGGCGGAAGGTCGAACTCGTATTCGACCCCTTCGACCTGACCCGCATCCAGGTCCGCCATCAAGGCCGCCCGATGGGCCTGGCGGTCCCTTATCGGATCGCCCGTCACTCCCACCCCCGAGCCCGAGCCGAGAACGACCTCATCGAACAGGGCGTCCCGCCCGCACCGTCTGGGATCAACTACCTGGACCTGATCGTCACCAGACACGAAGAACACCTCGCCGCCGGCGTGAACTACACCGCCCTCACCAGCCCGACCAGCCCGACCAGCCCGACCAGCCCGGATCAACCATTGCCGGGGCTGCCCGACATGGCAGGCACCGCAACGGATCCGAGACCGCAGGCCGAACCCCCTCAGAGCACCGATCACCCCGGCTGCGCGCTACCGGTCCAAGTTCCCGGACATCTCGATCTGCCCGGGCTGCTGCCTGTCGATCCCGAACCGGTCACCGGCATCGACCACAAGGAGCAGCTGTGAGCATCGAACGACTTCAAGCCCACTACGGTTTCACCCGGATGCCGTTCGGACGTGACCTCGCCCCGCAGATGCTGCACCGCCACACCTCCCACGCCGAGGCCGTCGCCCGGATCAGCTGGTGCATCACCCAACGAGCCCTGGGCGTCATCACCGGCGAGGTCGGCGCCGGGAAGACCGTAGCCGTGCGGGCAGCCCTGGCCTGCCTGGACCAGGCCCGCCACACGATCATCTACCTCGGCAACCCCGCCGTCGGAGTCCGCGGCATCTACTCCCACATCGTTGCCACCCTCGGCGGTGAGCCACGCTTCCACGCCGCCGGACTGATCCCCCAGGCCAGCGACGCCCTCGCCGGGGAAACCACCGAACGCGGCCGGACCCCGGTCCTGGTCATCGACGAGGCCCACCTCCTCGACCACGCCCAACTCGAATCGATCCGGATGCTGACCAACCACGACATGGACTCCACCTCACCGTTCGCTGCCCTGCTCGTGGGCCAGCCGACCCTCCGGCGACGGATGAAACTCGGGGTCCTGGCCGCCCTCGACCAGAGGATCGGCCTGCGCTACTCGATGCCACCCATGACCCCAACCGAGACCGGGCACTACCTCGCCCACCACCTCGCCCTCGCCGGACGCAAGGACACCCTGTTCTCCGACGACGCGATCACCCTGATCCACCAGACCAGCCGCGGCTACCCCCGCGCCGTGAACAACCTCGCCGTCCACGCCCTCACCTCGACCTACGCCGCAGGGAAAGCAATCGTCGACGAGAACGCCACCCGCACAGCCATAACCGAGATCACCACCGACTGACAGAAACCACCAGACCGGCACCTCCACCCTGCCGAACCAGCCACCACCCCGCCGACCAACGGCCCCGCCGCACCCCCGCGGCGGGGCCAATTCACACCCCCGACATCGGCAACCCGAACGACGCAAACATCGGCACGCTAAACGACGGCGAACACGGCCAGGTCGAGGTCACTCGGGCACAGCTGGTGAACGATTTCAGCGTCGACGGCCCGCACGCCACGCTCAGCGACCGCGGATCTATCAGTAGTCCAGACACGAGCAACGCGCACTGGCGGCCTTACAGCACATGGAGCTACCCGGCTCGGGTACCGTTCTCTGCACTGCTTGGCCCTCACAGTTAGCAGACCAGCTGCAAAGCCAACTGACGGCGTCGGCCACGACAGCAGGCGCCCTAATCTCCAACGCGCGCTTCCTGGTTCCGGAATTTCAGCGCGAGTACGCATGGCAAAAGGACGAGTACATCGAGTTTTGGAACGATCTCCGCTCCGGGCTCGGAGACGAGTCGTACTTCCTTGGGTTGGTCATCCTGACCGCGGGCGAGAACCGCATGCAAGTTGTCGACGGACAGCAAAGATTGCTGACGATCACCTTGTTGGCAGCAGCCTTGCGTCGCGAAGCGGTTAGGCATAGCCGCCGCGGCTTGGCCGATCAGATCGAGTCGACGTTTCTCAAGGTTCTCGACTACGACTCGGACATCTACGTTGAGCGGATCAGCTTGAGTGACCCCTCAGACAACGCCACATTGCAGAGGATCGTCGCCTCAGACACGGTCCCTACCATCGATCCTCGCCCACGACAGCCGAGCAGTTCCACGCGTCTACTCGAGTCGTATCTCTTCTTGCTGGACATGGTTCAAGAAGATCTTTCTGCCGATCCCTTTCGTCGACTTAGTCTGTGGACCCAGTTCCTGACCAATCGACTATACTTTGCCGTATTCGTGCATCCCGATCCAGGCGCTGCCTACCAAGTCTTTGAGGTAATCAATACGCGAGGACGGGAACTGACGACTGCAGACTTGCTTAAGAACTATCTACTAAGTCAAACCTCTCAGGAGTCTCGCTCAGATCACTACAAGCGTTGGAGGAGTCTCTCTTCGCAGTTTGCGACCGGTCATTCCAACAGCTTTGTTCAGTTCATTCGACACGTGGTCAGTTTGCATGCGGGCTACATTCTCCCGAAAGACCTGTACGACTACTTGGCGCAACGCCGTGGCGCGACGCAAGCGCCCTCAGTCAATGATCTCCTCGAACAACTTGAGGATTGGCTGCCAATCTACCTTCAAATGATTGACCCCACCGTCGATGGACCAGCTACGCCAGTTCAATTGCGGATCTTCGAGTCGCTCAATGAGCTGAACGTCGCAGCGGTGCGCCCTTGCTCATGGCTGCATCGAGGCTCCCGGCTGGCGATTCATCGATGGAGGAGGTGCTGAAGGTCGTGACCCGTCGAGCCGTCGTAGGCAATCTCGGCACCAGCGGAGCCGAGCGCCGATTCAGCGACGCCGCCCACATTACCTCCACCACCGGGAATTGGCCTGTCGCATTCGCCGAACTGTCAGCGCTTGATGCAACTCGCGATGACTTTGTCGAACAACTGCGCAAGCGGTCCTTCAACAAGAGCACGCTCCAGTTTCTGCGACGATCATTCGTGCAAGGGTCAATCACGCCGGAGATGACCGGCGTTCTGCATCTGGTAAGACCTCGCAGTGCGACCGGCTGGCCAGGCTTCGATGAAGATGACCTAGCGTACTGGGGTTCCACCATAGGAAACACCTTCCTCAGCACTTCCTACCGCCGGCCAAAGGAAGCGTCCACCTGGGCTGGAGCGCGAGACCTGCTTCTTCCCACGGGAGTCGAAGGCGAGTGGGTCGCTCAAATGGCTCAGGTCGAGGAATGGGACGCTGAGACCGTGGCTGACTTGGGACGGCAAGCAGCGAATTCGGCAGCCGATGTCTGGTACTGAACAGCCTCCTGAGGCGCCAGGCTCGCCTAACGCTGACTCCAACATCGACCGACTTGAGCGCGTCTTGGATCGATCTGAACCGATACCATCGATTAAAGCGCTGCGGTTATCGCTCGCTCGCCGCAACACCGTCGTGTTCAAATCTAGCGACCTCTCCCATACGGCGTTCGGGCTCGACACCAACATCATTCTTAGAATGGCCAGGGCCGAATCCAAGACCACAGACTTGAGGGATTATCTCGCAACCTCTCACCTCGGACCCCTAGTACTTCCGGGTCAAGTTGTCCAAGAGTTCTGGAACAACACCATCTCGGTGATTGACACAGTCTCGCGGTCAGTCCAGAGAAAGTATGACGAACTCGCGAAAGAACTTCCTAAGACTGAGGTTGCCGACGATATTCACGACCGGTTCGGTGAACTTCTTCGCGAAGTTTGAGCGTCGATATGGATACCTTTATGACCCCAAGACCGCCAAGCGATTTGCAGAGCTGTGGTCGATGCTTGAGATCAAGGCGGTTGTTTCATATGCTCCGCGGAGCAGGTTCGAGCGCCTGGTGCAGATCCGGAACAGCACCAAGACGCCGCCGGGCTTCAAGGACGCTGGCGACGGTGACTTCTTCGTCTGGGCGGACTTCCTTCTGGGCTTGTTAGAGGCTCGAACTGGAGGTGATGAGTTCGATTCAGTGGTCCTAATTACAGAAGACACTAAGCCGGACTGGAGCTCCGGCGGCGTCGCGCACCCGATCCTGGTCGCTGAGGTCGATGCCCTGTTGGGGGTTCCATTTGAGACGTGGACCCTGGACAGATTCAAACTGGAGTTGGGCACATCTTGATGCGTTGTGGCGGATACTCCCAAAAACCCCGACCGCGTATCGGGCCGGAAACAGCGTTAGCCTACAGACCCGCTAAGCAACGACGTATCTCGTCCACCCTTCAGAGCGAATGCCTACACCCTCAATGGCATTCCAGTCCACGTTTCACCGGCCAACCAACTCTGACCACATGCAAGGTCACCATCTAGCCCCTATCGCCACCAGAATCGGGAACTAGCCGCTTCAGCCGTTCGGATACAAGGCTCCACGGCACTGCGGGAGTGAGGTGACTCCACGAGAGTCTGAGGGCTCCGGCAACCTGGTCTTCGGGCAGGTTAGCGGATGTCAATACGTGGCTCGGCTCGTAACTCTGAGAAGTACAGGCTGAGCCGTTAGAAATCGCGATAACTTCCTTGAGTGCAACGATTGCTGCCTCCGAATCAACTCCACGCACCGATAAGTTGATCGTGTTGGCAATCGTTCGGGCTGGGTCTCCATTCATAGTGATCTCGAGCGGGGCGAGTCCGTTGAGTGCTTCGAGTTTGATCTCTTCGCACCGCTGCGCCCACGCATTGTGCTCGTCGAGTGCCAATCGTGCCGCCAACCCCAAGGCGGCGATGAGCGGCACGGGAAGGGTCCCCGGACGTAATCCCCGCTCTTGACCGCCGCCATACATCAGAGGCTGTAGTGGAGCCCTGGTGTAGCCGCGTCGGCGAGCGACGAGCGCGCCGATGCCTTTGGGCGCATAGATCTTGTGTCCCGAGATGCTTAAGAAGTCGATGCGTGGATCCCGCAGTGGCTCAATGAGCTTGCCGAAGGCCTGCGCGGCGTCTACATGCAGGTACGCCTCGTGATGGGCGAGCACGGCAGCGATCTCGTCTAGAGGCTGGATGACTCCCGTCTCGTTGTTGACAGCCATGATCGATACCAGCAACGTGTCGGGACGCAGTGCCGCCTGAACGGCATGGGAGTCGACCCAACCGCCGGTTGTCGGGGGCAATAGCGTGACGTCGAACCCTCGCCGCCCCAGCTCCTCAAGCGGCTCTAGCACCGCCTTGTGCTCGATCTGGCTACTAATGATGTGCCGACGTCCGGTCTTGAGGCCATGTGCGGCCAGGCCCAGGATCGCTAGGTTGTCACTTTCGGTGGCGCCGCTGGTGAAGATCACTTCCGTGGGCTCGGCGCCCACGACGTCAGCCACCACCTGACGCGCCCGGTTAACCCGCTCCTTTGCAGACTGACCGTAGATGTGCGTCCGGCTGCCGGCGTTGCCGAACTCCAGCGCCAGGTAGGTCAGTACCTCCGCCTGGATGCGCGGATCGACCGGCGTTGTGGCGTTGCAGTCCAGGTAGATCGGCCGCTCCGGTCCCGTCCGGGTGGCGTCCGGGGGGAGAACGTCGGAGGGTGTCGCTACCGTCATGACCAGGATCCTACGCGTAGGTTCGGACATGAGTATGGAGAATCGCGGACCAGTGTACGGATCTCCCCTTCCGTACGGGGCCGGAGGCTGGTAAGGGTAGATGGTGGCGCAAACCAAGATCGATAAGAACCTGACGGATGCCCGACCTCGTTCCCGGTCCGGCATGTTCGAGTATGTGTTCCCGGCCATCCGTGGCGTGCAGGCCGGTCGCGAGTACTACGTGACGATGTGCCCGCTCCGGCTCATACCCCGACTCTTCGTCTTCGACGAGGAGGAGCTTGTGCCCGAGATGCGCGCGCAGCGAAGCCTCAACAAGGCCCGCATCCCTGAGATGACGCGCTACATCCTCGACAATTCGGACAGCTATGTCTTCTCGGCGTTAACAGCCTCGGTGGATGCCGAGGTCGACTTCGAACCGATCGGGAGTGGGGGAGGCCCTGCCGATCGGGTCGGCACGCTCAAGATCCCGATGTCGGCCAAGTTTGTGATCAACGATGGCCAGCACCGCCGTGCGGCTATCCAGCAGGCCCTGGTCGACAACCCTGAGCTGGGCGACGAGAGCATCGCCATCGTCATGTTCCTCGATGTCGGCCTGGATCGGTGCCAGCAGATGTTCGCCGACCTCAACCGGTACGCCATCCGGCCGTCCAAGTCGATCGGTGTGCTCTATGACCACCGCGATGAGATGTCGGCTATCGCCAAGCTCGTGATCTTCCGCTCCACCTTCTTCAACGACCTCACCGAGCTGGAGACGAGCAACCTGGCGGCGCGCTCCCGCAAGTTGTTCACGCTTTCCGCCTTCTACAACGCCGACAAGGCGCTGCTCGAAGGCGTCGAGCCGGACTCGCTTGAGCGGCGCGTCGACCTCGCCACTGAATTTTGGCACCTGGTTGCTGACCAGTTCCCCGAGTGGCATCAGGTACACAACCGCCAGGTGAGTGCCGGCGAGATCCGCCGCGACTTCATCCATAGCCATGGAATCGTCCTGCACGCGCTCGGCAAGGTCGGGAACAGCTTGCTGGTCGCCAAGAAGCCGCCCGTCACGTGGCAACGCACGCTTGGGAAGCTGCGTGACCTGGACTGGCATCGTGCCAACGCCACCACGTGGGAGGGTCGCGCCATCCTCGGCGGCAAGGTCAGCAAGAGCGCTGCCAACGTGCTGCTCACGACCGCCGCCATCCGTACGGCCTTGGGGATGCCGCTGCCTCCCGAAGAGCAGCGAGCCGAAGACGCGTTCAACCGAGGAGAGAAATGATCCGCGAGCTGCCGATCCGTCCCCGCATCCGCTCAGCGTTCGACGAGGCGGGCTTCGCGGGCACGATCGACGCCCTCGTGGCGCAGACCCAGGCGCTCTACTTCGCCGACACCGTTCCTTGGGTCGTGGGCTACTCAGGCGGCAAGGATTCCACCGCTGTCCTGCAACTCGTGTGGATGGCCCTCGCTGAGCTGGCTCCAGAACAGCGCTCCAAGCAAGTGCATGTCATCAGCACGGACACATTGGTCGAGAACCCGGTCGTCGCTGCCTGGGTCACTCACTCACTCGACGTGCTAGAAGTGGCAGCCACCAGCCAGGGACTGCCCATCAAGCCGCATCGTCTGACTCCCGCGGTGACCGACACGTTCTGGGTCAACCTCATCGGCAGGGGATACCCAGCTCCTCGGCCGAAGTTCCGTTGGTGCACCGAGCGCCTCAAGATCAAGCCGTCGAACACCTTCATTCGCGATATGGTGCGCTCGCACGGCGAGGCCATCTTGGTGCTCGGCACCCGCAAGGCCGAGAGCTCAGGTCGTTCGCATCGCATGACCGAGCTGGAGTCGCGTCGGGTCCGGGACCTCCTGAGTCCCAATGACGCACTGCCGAACTGTCTCGTGTACTCGCCGGTGGAGAACTGGTCCAACGACGATGTGTGGACCTTCCTGATGCAGAGCCCCAACCCGTGGGGCTACTCCAACAAGGAGCTGCTCACCATGTATCAGGGAGCATCGCCCGACGGTGAGTGCCCGCTGGTCGTGGATGCCACGACGCCGAGCTGCGGTGACAGCCGGTTCGGGTGCTGGACCTGCACGCTCGTCGACAAGGACAAGTCCATGTCGGCCATGATCCAGAACGATGAGGAGAAGGAGTGGATGCTGCCGCTCCTCGACCTGCGCAACGCGCTCGATGTCGCGGATGATCGGCACCTGCGTGATTTCCGGCGTATGAACGGCTCGGTTCAGCTCTTCCACGACCGTCCCATCCCCGGTCCGTACACCCAAGATGCGCGCGAGGACTGGCTTCGCCGGCTGTTGGAGGCCCAGGCCTGGATACGTACGAACGGGCCGGATTACGTCAACCGGCTCGAGCTCGTCACACTGGCTGAGCTCGAGGAGATCCGGCGCCTGTGGGTGGTCGACAAGCATGAGTTCGAAGACCACCTGCCCGGCATCTATGCCGCAGCGATGGGCGAGCCGTATCCAGGTCGTGCCCTCGATGAGCACCTACCCCTCGGACCCGAGACGGTTGAGGTGCTTCGCAGCGTCGTCGGTGACGATCGTCTGCACTTCGAGCTGGTCAGAGAGCTGCTCGACATCGAGCAGCGCCACCGTGCTCAAGCGCGTCGAGCTGGCCTCTTCGACTCGCTGGAGAAGGCGTTCAAGCGCGGCTTTTACGACGACGAGGCCGATGCGACTGCCCGGGCGCATTACCGCCGGTCGGCCATGGACCGGACGCCGCCCGCCGAGGACGAGACTGAACCGGACCCGCTCGACCTGGCTGACGGGTTCATCAAGCTGGTGGATGTGGAGGTCACGCCGTGATCCTGGACGAACTTGCCCTGCACAACGTCGGCACCTTCGCTGGGCACCACCGCATCAAGCTGACGCCGCCATCGGCCAAGAAGCCGATCGTCCTCATCGGTGGGCTTAACGGTGCGGGTAAGACGACCGTGCTAGAGGCTATTCATCTGGCCCTGTATGGCTCGCTTGCGCAGCTCTCGGGCCGACGCTCAGGCAGCTACGACAACTACCTGCGCGGCCTGATCCATCGGGGCGTGCCAGAGAGCGAGGGGGCCGCCGTCGAGTTGCGCTTCCACGCCCATCAGGAGGGCACCGAACTGCAGTACTGGGTGCGGCGCAGTTGGCGTAGCACCGGGGCATCGATCAGGGAGATTCTCCTGATCAACGTCAATGGGAAGCCTCAGCCCGCTCTGACATCGACGTGGAACGAACACGTCGAGACGTTCCTGCCGCGGGGGATCGCCGGTCTGTTCTTCTTCGACGGAGAGCAGATCGAGGCCCTGGCGGATATGGACCGGTCTCGCCAGGTCCTCGGATCTGCGCTTGCTGCTCTGCTCGGTCTCGATCTCGTGGAGCGCCTGACCACGGATCTCGCTGTGCTACGCAGGCGCCACCGCAGCGAGCACGTCCCTGACGCGCTACGCGAGAGTGTCCAGGAACGTCAGCAGACCGTCACAGCCATCCGACAGGCCGAGGAGTCCGCCTCCGATGCTGCGGCCAGCCTGCGCGTTCAGCTCGAGCGGGCCGAGAAGCGGCACTTTGAACTGACCGAACAATACCGGTCGGCTGGCGGTGACTTGCTGGAGCAACGAGAGTCCGCTGAAACAAGTCTCGCCATGCTCCGGAGCGAGCACGCTCGGATCGAGGACGAGCTGCGTGAGGAGATGGCTGAAGCGGCACCTCTCCTCCAGGTCACCGCGTTGCTTGCTGGGCTCCAAGAGCAGGCACAGTTGGAGGCGACGGCGAGTCGCGAGCGTGTTGTGGTTGCGGTGGTCGCCGGTCGCGACGCGGCCCTTCTGGAGCAGCTCAGGGCCTCAAGGGTCCGCGCAGCGACGATCGCGAGCATCGAGCAGTTCCTGGCCGCTGACCGTACCGAACGGGACGCGGCCGCCGCAATCACTGACGTCACAGGGTTGGCTGATCCGGGAGTCGTCGGCCTCCTAACGGCCTCCACGCTGCCGGCTGCGGCGCGTCGCTTGCGTGGCCTGGTGGAACTCCAGCAATCGACACACGCTAGGCTCGATCAGGCTGAACGCATCGTGGTCGCCATTCCAGACCCAGAATCACTCGCGCCGCTGCAATCAGCCCGTGCCGAAGCGTCCGCCGAGCTGCTTCGGCTGCAGGCTGCCACGTCTCATGCAGACGAGCGGCTCCTGATGCTGCGCCATGATCGTGCTCGCGCAGATGCCGCCTATGAATCGGCGATGGACAAGGCAGCCCAAGCCAATTTGGCCGCAGACGATGACCGCCGCCTCGTAGAGCACATCGACCGGGTTCGGACGACGCTGGAAGGGCTGCGCGGTGCGGCGACTCGCCGTCACCTCGACCGCATCTCCGAGCTGATACTTGAGGCGTTGGCCCAGCTTCTCCGCAAGGAGAAGCTCGTCACGGGCGTGCGTATCGACCCCGACTCGTACACCGTCGAGTTGACCGGAATCGACGGGCGACCGCTTCCGTCTCAGGAGCTGTCGGCGGGGGAACGGCAGCTGCTCGCGGTCGCGATGCTATGGGGGCTCGCCCGAGCGGCTGGACAACCGCTCCCGATAGTCATCGACACTCCGCTGGGACGACTCGACGGCTCCCACCGTGAGCACCTCCTGAAGCGCTATTTCCCGCACGCCAGTCACCAGGTGATCCTCTTGTCGACGGACACTGAGATCGACGAGCAGGCCTACGACCGCATCGCCGCCTACGTTGGGCATTCGTATCGGCTGGAGTTCGATACGAGTGCAAACGCCACCACTGTCGAGCCTGGCTACTTCTGGGAGTGAGAACCATGCCCCTTGAACACATCCGGTTGTCCCAGACCGCCCGAGATCAGCTCATCACGCTCAAGCGGCGGACGGGCATCCCGCACTGGAACGTCCTGTGCCGCTGGGCGCTCTGCCGGTCGCTCGCTGAGGCTGCGCCCCCGCCGGTACTGAAGCTCACTCTTGATAGCAACGTGGAGATGACATGGCGCGTGTTCGCCGGCGAGCACGGCGACACCCTGTGGGCGCTCATGCGCTATCGCTGCCACGTCGATGGACTGCCGCTCGATGAAGAGACGCTCGCCCAACAGTTCCGACTGCACCTTCACCGGGGCGTCGGCTACCTCGTCGGTGACCTGCGCGTGACGGACCTTCCCGGGCTCGCCAGCCTCGCACTTGCTGAGTCGCCAGCCGCATGACCACCGAGGTCGCGCGGCACAAGACGGCGCTGTCCCGATCTGCGCTCTCGCGTCCACTGGCGACAGCGCTTGCCGATGAGCTGCTGCCGCCGAACACGTCAGTCTTCGACTACGGTTGCGGCCGGGGCGATGACCTCCGCCAGCTAGCGACGCTTGGCTACGCCGCGACTGGTTGGGATCCCACCCACCGGCCCGAGGCTGACCGAGTGCCCGCGGATGTCGTCAATCTCGGCTACGTCATCAACGTCATCGAGCGACCCGATGAACGTGCCGAGACCTTGCGGAGCGCTTGGCAGCTCGCGAAGTCCGTTCTGGTGGTTTCGGGACGGCTCACGTGGGACGCCCGAGGCCTGCTCGGCAGCCCGATGGGTGACGGCATCCTGACGAGAACCGGCACGTTCCAGAGGTTCTACGAGCAGGCCGAGCTCGCGTCCTGGATCGAAACGACACTCGGTGTGCGCCCACACGCGGCCTCCCCGGGATCTTCTACGTGTTCCGCGATCCTGGACTGGCTCAGCAGTTCCTTGCCACCCGGGTCTACACATACCGTCCGCGCGTACACATCGACCCACACGAGATCTACGAAGCCCACCGCGAGCGACTCGCGCCGCTGCTCAACTTCCTGACGGCGCACGCCCGTGCTCCCAGGGGCGGGGAGCTCGACTCCCTCGCCGAGGCTGCAATCCGTGACGGGTTCGGGAGCCTTGGCCGAGCGACCCAGCTCATTCGCCAAGTTACTGAGGCGAGCTTCTGGGACCGAGTTGCGGTCCAGCGACGGGCGGAACTCCTTGTCTACATTGCCCTATCGCGCTTCGGGCGGCGACCGCGCTTCAGCGAACTCAGGTCAACCTTGGCCGCCGACATACGGTCACTCTTCGGCACGTATCAATCGGCCTGCCTGCAGGGGGATCGGCTGCTGCTCGCCTGCGGAGACCAGGCCATGCTCTACGTGTCAGCGCGTAGCTCGCCCGTCGGCAAGCAGACGCCATCCGCTCTGTATGTTCACCGCAGCGCCTTGGGACAATTGCCACCGCTGCTGCAGGTCTACGAGGGCTGCGCGCAAGTCCTTTCGGGGACCGTGGACCAGGCCAACATGATAAAGCTGTCGGTCACGCAGCCTCAGGTCTCATACCTCAGCTACCCGCGCTTCGACCGCGACGCGCATCCAACGCTGGCATCGGCGGTCACCGTCAACCTGACCAAGCTCAGCGTCGACTGGCGCGACTACAGCCGTTCCGACAACCCTCCGCTGCTCCACCGCAAGGGAAGAGTTCCTGGGTCGAGAGGACCCGCGCCGCGAGCTGTACGCCCGCCTCACGCGCGCAGAAATGCGCGCCGGACTCTACGAGCACCCCGAGCGGATCGGCACCATGGACGGTTGGCAGGAAACTCTCCAAGCGAATGCGGTCCGGGTTCGCGGGCACCGCTTGGAGAAGGTCTTGACCGATACATCCAGTCGAGAGAACGATCCAACCTGATCGCTAAGGCACCCTCGGACTCGGCGACGCATCGCGGTCAGCCGAGCTTCGAGCGGAACTACACGCGCATAGTCCATCATGGGTGGCATGGACGACTCCAGGTAGTCGGGTGACTCGAGGGCATGTTTGATGGGTTCGAGGGCTACAGAACACCAACCCCCGAGCGCTACGAATCTGTACTCACGTCCGGGCTGGTGATCCCCGACGCTAACGTTCTCTTGAATCTATATCGATACAATACCCAAACTCGAGAGGATCTCTTCCGAGTTCTTGCAAGACTCGGAGATCGCCTATGGGTGCCCCACCAAGTTGTTGTTGAGTTCTGGCGTAACCGCGAATCTGCCTCTAGGGATCTACAAGACACTGCCGACCGGACAATCGCTTCGCTTGAGAAACTGCGCGAGCAGTCGAGCTCGGAGTTACAGGCATGGCTCAATCGAATCGCCCTTCCTGGCGAGCGTCGCGCCACGATGCGCCTGGCTCTTGAGGGAGCATTCGATAATCTAGTGGAAGAGATAGCTGAGCTTGTGAACTCGGAGGCTCTTGAGCAAATTGGCGACACAAATCGAGACCCAGTATTGCTGGTTCTTGAAGGTACGCTTTCGTCCAGAGTGGGGGATCCCTTCGACCCTGAAGAGTATGATCATATCGTCAGCGAAGGTCGAAGACGACTCGGCGATGAAGTTCCGCCGGGATACAAGGACAAGACTAAGTCCGGCGATCACAACCTGGCGACTACTTCCTTTGGGAAGGAATAATACGTGAAGCGAAGCGAAGGCAATGTGATGTTCTTCTCGTTACCGGAGATGTCAAGGAAGACTGGTGGCGCAGGAACGCGGGAAAACTCGCGGACCGAGACTGAGCTCGTGGAAGAGATGCTGGATCGGGCAGGAACTCACCTGTTCATGATGCGACCCGACCGATTCATTAGTTATGCCAAGGAAGTTCTTCAGGTGCAAGTCAGCGAGGCTTCAGTCCAGGATATTGAACGTGTTGACCGTTCGACCCAAGAGCCGCACGAGAAGGAATATAGGCCATTGGCCGGCACCTCTTGGATAAATTGCCGGATGGTCGCCGGGGTGACTACCTCAATACGGTGATCGAAATGGCTAGGCTGGCCGAAGGCTCACCCAGCGTCGATGACTTTGTGGCTAGGTTTCAAGATCGGTTTCCGTCGATCACATTGCCTGAGATAGCTCGTCGTCGGATGAGAGTACTGCTTGCTCTCGGGCTTGCGAGTGTTTCCAACGAGCGAGTCGAATTGACGTCGACTGGACGGGCGCTAGTGGCGGACCAACGCCTAGAACTGCTTCAACAAGCAATGCTAGAGCGCATCCGTGGTACGTCGGAAATAGCACAAATGGCTGGCAATCGATCACTTGGGGAGCTGCGAGATCAATTGCGTTCGTCACCACGGCAGGCCTTAGCGTTACCCAAGCGAGGCTTGTATTGCGATGGATGGAGATGCTCGACCTAGTGTAAGGCGTCGGAGGTCGGTCGCGTCGCTGTCTGAGGAACACGGCGCATTTGGTCGTGACACAACAGCGGCTGTGTCGCTCATTGCGGCTTGCCGGGGTGCTACCAACTCACCGAACTGAGAAGTTCCTCCACGGACACCGGCTCCGCTCCCCCGCTTCGAGACAGTGCCTCGGTCACCAGAGCAGCAACGACATGTGCCGCCGGCTGGTGGCGGACGTTGACCTGCTCCTGGACATAGTCGAGGCCGCCGCTCGCGTACTCCTCAAAGATGCGCACCCGCTCTTCCAGACGGGCGTCATCCATGATCTCCGGATCCTCGTCCTCATGGGCGGCAATCATTCTCACCAGGGCTTCAGCGAAGTCCGGGCCGGTCAACGTCTCGTACCGGATGGGGTCTCCGCTGGCGCTCGTGAACGGCGTACGGCGCTGGAAGTAAGCTCCGACCGCGGCGGCGAGCAGGAGCGTGTCCCGGAACGTGGCGAAGGCTGCCTCGTCCCGCAGCTCCACCATGAGTGCCTCATGGTGTTGAGGCCGCCGGACCCGAACGTCACCTGCCGGGGCATTCACTTGATCACCTGCAGTTCTGCGTGGTCGGACTCGGCAGCGGACCGAATGTATGGGTGGTTGACGCCCTCCAGCTCAATGTCCTCGCTGACATCGCCGTCGGCGCTCGTGTGCGTGACGATGACACCGAGGTGGCTGACGTATGGCATGAGCTGACCCACCACCTGGCCTAGCCCTTGGCTCTTGCTCACCAAGACGACGAGCTGTGGTGCGATCTGGGCCAGTGCGCTGGCGACCCCTCGCGCTGGTAGTTCTCGTCGAGCGAGCCGAACGCTGCGTCCATCACGATGGGATAGGTCCCTGCATCCGGAGGGAGCTCGCCCTCCGCGCGCCGCTCCCTGCGGTTCTCGCGAGCCAGCTTGGATACCGCCGCAACGAAGGACAGACTCAAGATCTGGTTCTCACCCGTCGACTTCGGAACCGCCAACTCGACGCCGTTGACGTCCTGGTACAGCGCGAGCTCAAAGCCCTCGCTGAGGCGCGGGATATATCGCTTGATCGTGATCTTGCTGAACACCGCCTTGAGCTCCGCGTCGAGCCTGCGGCGCATGTCGTCTGACCGGATAGTGAGGATCTCCTCGAGCGCGCGCTGCACCGACTGCACCAGGTCGGACCGGGTTCTGGCCTTGTCGGCCAGCTCGTCCGTCACCTCGGCCTTGCTGCGGTCCGAGGTCTTCCGGGTGATCTCTTTCTGAATCTGCTCCAGCGACGTTCTGACGGAGCCGATGCGCTGCTGTTTGATGCCGATCCGCGAGTCGAGATCGATGTTCTTGGTCTCTAGTTCCTGCACACCCTCCATGCGGCCGCCGCGGAGCTGGCCATCAAGCTCGGACTTGCGCTCTTCAAGACGAGCCACCCGGTCGCGCTCGGTCGTGATGCGCCTCAGGATCGCCTGGAGCGTCTCCTGCAGCTCCAGACGCGCGCCTGCCATGAGAGCCATCTGGCCGCTCAGCTCTTGCCAGCCGGTCTCAACGGCCTGCAGCCCAGCGCGCTGCCGCCACTCTTTGACGTGATTCCAGGGACCTTCGTGCTCCACCAGCGGCGTGCCGCAGATGCACGCACCATCGGCGAGGAGCTGGTCTACAAACTCGCGCTTCAGCGGCGCGGGCAACGCTCCCCGCTGGTACAGCGAGCTAGCCGCCGCGGTCGTCGTCTTAACGAGGTCATCGGTGAACGCCAAGAAGCCGCGCGAGGCGATGAGCGCCGCCCGCTCCAAGGTGGCCTCGTCCTTGGCCTTGCGAGCCTCTTCGAGCTCTTCGGTGACGGAATCCCGCTGCCTCTGGATGGGTGCTGCGGTCGCGTGTTGCCGCAGGAGCTCTACGACGCTCTCGCGCTCTTCGCGGAGTGTCGCGAGATCGCTCTCAAGGACCTTGAGCTCTTCGCGGCTAGTAGCTTCGGCCTCGCGCAGATCGTCGATAGCCGTCTGGATGGCGCTGGCCTTCTCACCGCCGTGCTTCTTGAGGTCCGCGGTGAGCCGCCGGTCGACGCGGGGTAGATGCTCCAGCGCGCGCTCTACCTGCTTCAGGTCGAGCAGCGCCTTGATGTCCTGCTGGACCTCGCTGTAGGCGCCCTTCTGCACGAGCTTCTCGATGCGCTCACCGTTGAAGAAGAAGAACCGGCTGATGCCCTGAGGCAGGATGCTGTAGATCTTCTCCTGCGGCGCCTCCATGATCTCTGAGGAGCCATCCGAGGACGTTCGCCACAGCTGCACCTGGGGGCTGCATCGTTGCTGAGCGTCGGATTGCTTGCGCTGCTCCGCGCGCCGCAGCAGTCGGTAGTCGTGCCCCTCATGGTCGAAGGCCAGCTCGACGGACACCTCAGCGGACGATCCCGTTGAGAGTGCGCGCCAAACGCCATCGGTGATCATCTTCTCTGGCTCTTCGATGTCCTCGGTCATCGTGCCGTAGAGGCCCCACATGAACGCGTTGAGGAACGTCGTCTTGCCAGCACCGTTCCCGCCAAAGATCAACGAAACCGGCCGTTGGCTGTCGGAGCGAAGGTCGAAGGTCTGCTCACCACTGAACTGTCGGAAGTTCCTTAGCCTGATCGAATGAATCCTCACGGCAGGATCTCCTTCACGGCCGCCAACAAATCCTCGGTCGGATCCGCTGCGCTGATGTGGAGGCGTGCGCGTTCGATCTCCAAGACCTTCTTCAGCAGTGCTCGCTCCTCGTCAGACAGTGCTCGGAGCACCTCCTGCTCGGTGCGGTGCGCGGCTGTCACGTGGTTGTGCTCCTTCGCTTCAGGTGATGATCACGCGGTGGCTTCACAGGTGCATAAGCTGGTACTGCTCTTTAAGCGGCCGAAGCAGTCCCAGCGTCGTCTCGTAGTTTTCCGCGAGCTTGCCGAACTCGTTGGCCCGTTCCAGCTCACGGCTCAATAGGCTTCGTTCGACATCGAAGTTGATCGGCGTGCCCGCGGACGGAACGGCGATGTAGTCCAGGATCTCTGCCATCGTTTTGCCCTCAGCGTGCCGCAAGATGCGGCCGCGGCGTTGGATGAACTGTCGAGGATTGCTGCTGCTCGCGAGCAAGTAGGCGGTACGCGCGTCCGGGATGTCCACGCCTTCATCGAGGCAGCGCATGGCTACCAGGACGCGGAGGTCGTCTCCAGCTCCAAACCGACGCAGCAGCACCCGACGGTCCGGGCGCGGTGTCTCCGAAACATATGAGTGCGCCGCCAAGCGAAGGTCGTTGCCCACCAGACCCATCACCTCTGCCACCTGGTTCGGTCCGGGTGGCTCACCAGCCTCCCTCGGGCGGTTGCCCTCGGCGCAGTAGACGAGCTGGAACCATGCTGCCCGTCGCGCGTCCAGGTCAGTCCGCAGCTGCTCCAGCTTGCCCTCGGCGTGGCCGAGCACGCCGGCCCGACGGCGCAGCAGGTAACCCATCGGAGAGTCAGGGTCGTCAGCGTTAAGGCTGTCCCCGGCGGCCAGTCGCTTGGCAATTTGCGTGGTCAGCTCGACGTAGAGCTCACTCTCCTGATGGGTCAGTTCAATGAGGCGCGGAACGTACCGGTAGCGGCAAAGCGCGCCCATCTCGATGGCCTGCCCGAGTCCGAGCTCGTAGATGACCGGGCCGAAGTAGTCGCATAGGGCGTCGGTGCCTTCGTCATCGAACCACCGCTCCGGAGTGGCCGACAGCGCCAGGCGATAGGTGGCGTTCTGGGGCAGCGCCGATCGGTACTTCGACGAGCCGAGGTTGTGCGCCTCGTCCGCGATGACGAGCAGTGGCTGCGTGATGCGCGACATGACGGATTGGAACCGCTCGCCGGCAAACGAGGCGTTTGTCGCCACCATCGCCACCACCGGGCGCTGCCCCAATCGTGCTTCGGCGAGTTGGTCCTCCACCACAGGCAGCCACCGCTGGCTGGACTCGTATACGGCCACCGGCCGCACGCCGAAGCCCTCGACCTCAGTGATCCACTGGTCAACCAGGTGCTGCATGGGCGCGAGCACCAAGACTACAAGTGGTTGTTCGCGTTGCCGCAGGACCTGGGCCAACTGGCAGGCTGCCATCATCGAGGTCTTCGTCTTGCCCGTGCCGGTCGCCATCTTGAGGATGCCGCGGCCCCGGTTACCAAGCCACGCGCGCACAGCGTCGCGCTGGTAGTCGCGGACCTCGACCCACCCAGGGATGGCCAGCTGCGCCGGTTCATTCGTCCGCACGGGTGGCGGATCGAGCGCGTCGTCCCTGCCAGGCACGTCCACCTTGGGGCGCCGGCCGCTCATCGCCACGAGTCGGTCCTTGGCTACCTCGGGGAAGGCCTCGATGCGCAGGTTAGGGGTGCGGTCGTTCCAGAGGTCCTCGAAGTCCTCCTCGATGCGCAAGGCCTGTTCGCCGTCGCCCTCAATCCAGCCCCGGTACACCTCGACGGACTCGAAGTTGGCCAGCAGCCCGCCGAGCGTCTCGTTGGCGCTGCCGGTGAAAGCCACGAGTTCCCCGGTGCCGTCCCGCAGCGCCCCAATCTTCTCGTGGTAGATCCCGACGCGACCGGCCTGCTCAATGAAGGCCAACTTTATGTCGAGTTTGCCGTCCGCGATGAGGCGCCCCGTGGTGCCAAGGCCAGCCAGCACACTCTCGCGGTTTTCGTCTTCGAGCTCCCGGAGCGTGGCTCGCTCAATCACGGCGCGCACGTCATAGCCGCGCTCGATGTCCACGATGTCATCGGCGTTCAGGTGGGGAGAGGCGATGAGCCGCATCGAGCCGCCGTGCTGCGTGAACGCATCGATGCCACGAGAAAACAGGGCCAGGCTGGTCGACGTGAAGTAGCCAACCGCCCGCGAGTAGCTCTGCGCCACCGTAAGTGTCGGGACATAGAACTCAGCGACGACGTCATGGCGGTCGCTTCGGTACCGTCCGCCCAAGGACAGGGACCGGAATCCTCGGGGAGCCGGCGCGGTGCTCACAGCAGATCCATGATGTCGTCAATGTCGGCCGAAACCGCCGGCCGCTCGACGGACACCGCTCCCTCAAGCTCGCTGCGCGCGGCCAGCAAGAGGTCGGCTATATCCGCGTCACCGCGTTCTCGGTACCCGCCGATGACGCTGGACGCAGGCGAGTCTTCCGGCAGCCCAATCGCGGCGGCCAGCACCACGAGTGCCTGGCGCTCGTCGCCGCCCACAGCTCCCACGAGCGTCAGCGCGTCCGCCAAGGCCTCGCAGGTCGGAGTTGGGATGACCTCCACCTCGAAGACTCGGTCATCGCGCAACACCAAGAACACCTCGGTGTCGATGGCTACATCTGCCGCCACCAGGAACCGGCGAATGCTGCCGAAGCACGGCTGGTTGCCGTTCCAGTTTACAGACTGCGGGCCGAGCTCGGAGTCAAGCATCAGGGTCTCGCCCGGCTGCATTTGCAGCAGCCCGGCCACAGCCATGGGAGCCACGAACCCGCTGCCGCGCTGGTGTTCCTTGGTGATCTTGAGTCGGAGCACCCACGCCGACCGACGCCGGTACAGGCGCCTTGTCCGCTCGGGGGTCTTGCGGACACAGCGCCCGGCCGTGTCGAGCGTGACCATCCCGTTCTTCACCCGGAACGGTGCCGAGCTCGCGTAGGCCACCACGCTGTTGGCGGTCACACTGTACTTGCCGGTAATGCGCGCCACTAGGTCGTCGAGCGGGATCCGCCCGTCGCTGCGGGCCACTTCCTCCCTTACGGGCGCCCGGACACCGATATACGAATCGAGCCCCCACGACGCAAGCGCCCACTGGTCCCGGTCGACCCGTTCGAATCGGTCATCGATACCCATGGCGTTCTTGAGCGAGCCCAGCGACCGGTCGACACCGATGCGTGTCCAAGATCTCCTGCGAGGCCATCGGCGCACCCCGGCAGACAAGATCGACGCGGCCCAATCACCGACGACGGAGGTACGAGTGAACACATGGTTGCCCCTCAGCTGGTAGCCGCAGTAGGTCAGCCACTCCCCGAGGAAGCGCTCCGGACCGCCACCGGTCCGGCGGGGGTTGAGTGCCTCAACATCATCCAGCTGCACGACGCCGTGCGCGTCGGCCGACTCCTGCAGCCGGGCCAAGGTCACGGCCTGGGCGCCGGCGATCGTCGGGGCCGCGCACCACCCGTCCTCAATCTCGTACGCGTCATCCAGCCGGTCGAGCACCCGCCAGGCCGGTTGCGCTGTCGCCTTCACCCGTCGCGCCAGCGAGGGGAAGCGGGCGATCAGCTCATCGAGCGGTGTCACGGTGCCGACTGCATCTCGAACGGCCCCAGCGACCAGGCCCAGCGTGCTCAGTGGCTCCAGCAGGGAGTCGCCCGGTTCGAGGAACTCCACCATGTTGGCCCGCGCCTTGCCCTCGATCTGCCGGATCCGCTCCCGGGTGACGCCCATGGACCGGCCGAGCTCCTCCAGCGTCTCGGGGTGGTCGGCGAAGAAGCGCCGCGCCAAGATCTCCTGAGCCCGCTCATCGAGGGCGCTGATCGACAGCTGGAGCAGTTCGGCCACGTCCAGGTCCGCTCGGTCATGATCGAACACGTCCCGAGCGGTCACCTGCTCCAGCCGGTGCCTCGCTTCGGCGACTTCGGTCGGCGCATCGACTGGCAGGTCGCCGCCGAGCAGCGGCATCCCCGGCTGACCGAGGGCGGCGTACCAGTTGGCGATCACGTGCAGGTCACGAATGATCGCCGTTTCGCGTGGTTCTCCGCCCGCGCCTGGGGCAGACGCTTGCCTGTGGCGCCCGCGCTCTCGCCTGGTAGTCAGTACAGGAGATGCCGATTCGGTGGCGGCATCCGCGAGAGCACGGAGGATCGAGTCAACCGTGCCGACACCAACCTGAGGCCAGTCGAGGATGTCGGAAAGCTCTTCGCCTTGGAGATCTCCTGCCAAGTAGCAGTTGCCTCGACTCAGCACATTGCGAGCACGAGTGGGTAGGGGCAGATCAGCGAGGGCGATGCTCGAGGGCAGACCGGGGAAGATCTGGCCAATCGTCCAGCGCGACAGCCGCTCAAGGGCCAGTTCGGCAATCTGTGCCAGCCTAAGTTCTCGACCAGGGGTCCCCAGCTCGTCAATCGGGTGTTGCCACCAGGGGAGTTGCTCGATTGCGGCACTCGAATCGACTGCGCAGACTTCGATCCAGGGGAAGGCATCGAGCCAGCACCGAGCAGGCCGGAGATCCACCACCGGGTCGGGGAACGCGGAGGAGCCTTCTTCGTCCATGGAACCTTTCTAATCGTCGCCACCAACAGGGCGGTGTGGCCCACGGGGGCAAGTCTGCCGTAACAGCATGATCGCTGGTGGTAACTGAGCGTCTTTGAGTTGAGAAGTCGAGACCTGGATGTGCGCACACTCAACTCGGGCGTCGGGAGTCTTCGGCGTCCGGAGGCCTGTGCATGCCGCACGGCGTGATGTTGGCTCCGCGCTCAAGTGTGTGGCCCTTCCGGATGAATTGAATGCCCAGTTACGCACCACATGAACATGTTCCGGGTACCGGGAGGCGGCGTGCCTCAGGTGGCCAGCCCAACGCTCAACAAGCTGAAGCCAGGTTCGGGCTCAATTCAAATGGCGCCCGCCAGGACTTGGAGGAGGGTGTGGTCGCGGAGGGTGACTCGTGCCCAGGCGATGGCTGCGACGAGGGGGAGCACCACCCACATCCAGGGTCCGAATTCGAGGATGAGGATGGCGAGGGTGCCGCCTGCGCAGGCGGCGTGGATGGAGATCTTCCAAAAGAGGGTGATGGCCAGGGAGGCGGCGATGCCGGCGACCATGGCGGCGACGAGGGCGAAGAGTGCTCGGGGTGCGCCGAGCCACCAGGTGAGGATGAGGCCGGTGGTGACCGAAACGAGGCCGATGGCCATCATGGCGGGGCGTTCTTGGCGGGTGGTGATGTGGCGGTCGCCGAGGTGTCCGCGGCGGATGCCGAGCAGCAGGATGGCGTAGGGCAGCCCGCCGGCGAAGAAGGCGGTGATGGCGCCGTAGAGCAGGCCCTTGCCGAGGGTGGGGCTGGCGTGGATGGCCACGGCCAACAGCAGTCCGATGACCAGCACAACCGGTGCGAACACTTCAGTGAGGACCCGCGCGAGCCTGAGCGCAGCAGGATGCGGGCGAGTAGGTGCGGTGGTGGTCACGGGTTGGTCCTCGGGGTCGGGGCGCTGCTTCGATTCTCCTCAGGTCGGTGGCGGCGCGTCACCCGTGATCGGGAGCGGAGGTGTCGCGAGACGCGGGCAAGCCAGTCGATCTCGTCGGCCAGCGTGGCCGCCTTGTCGGGGGAGGGCGCCGGGGTTCGGCTCGGTGATGCACCGCGAGCCTTGCGTGCCGCAGCGTCGAGCAGCCGGGCTGCCTCGACGGCCGCGGTCCAGTCGCCGAGTTCGGGTGCGGCTGCGCCCTCAGGCACGCAGCTGGGGTGCGTCGGGTCGATGTAGGGGGCCAGCGCTAGTCGCCCGTCGCGGATCTCGATGACGCGGCGATACCGCCGCATCTCGAGGTCTCGGAGTCGCAGTGCATCAGCGAGGACCGAAGCGGTGGGGTCCATGGCGATGTCGGGAGTGCTGCGATACATCAGCGCCCACAGGGGATACAGGCGTCGCAGATCCCGATACGACCGAAGCGGGCCGAGCAGTCTCGGTCCGGCAGAAGCCAGCAGCGGCAGTACCGATCCAGTCATCACGAGCAGGGCGCCCACGATGGCCAGGGACCGCCCGAGCGCCGATTCGAGGGCGCTGGCATCGCTCATATGCGCCGTGACCAGCAACAACAGGAAGGTCACTTTGACCGAGATGTAGGCCAGCCCGAACAAGCAGCCGTACCCGATCAGGCGCAACGCGATCGCGAGGGTTTGGCGCGCGGTGCGCGCGTAGCGGCGGGTGTCTCGGACGACCGCGGTCAGTCCCAGGGCCAGGTAGCCCAACGAGATGACGAGGTAGGCGGCCACGACTGGTTCGTCGCCGTAGTCGCGGGTGAACATGCGTGTCGGCCGGTCCACCGGCGCCACGATGAAGCACACCCACAACGCGGCCACGAACACCGCCAGCACCGGGACACGGCGGCTGGCGCGTCGGGGAGCGCCTTTGTCGTCCACGAGGCGTTCGAGCATGACCTGCACCGCCCAGGCTGCGCCGGCCAACGCCGTCCGGGCGATCGGTTCACCGATGTTGGCCACCCCGGTCAGGCGGCCCGCCGCGACGTAGACAGCCGGAACGAAGAACGTCGCTGAGACGGCCAGCAAGCCAAAGGTGACCACGAGCATGGTCAGGGCCGGTTCAGGCTGATCTCGTCGGACGACGGCCACGGCCTCGATCAAAGCAGTCAGCCACAGCAGTGCCGCGATCGCGGCGACGGCATGGTCAACCACGCGGCGATCTCCGTGCGCCGAGGGTCGACTCCAAGCGCTCGAGCAGTGCCGACTCGCCGGGGTCGCTGGACACCGGGTGCTCGGCACTCGCCTGCCGTCCGGAGCGTTGCAGCACGAGGGTGGCGATCATCTCGGCTTCCTGCTCTTGGACGGCCGAGTAGATCGAGCGGGCGAGAACGCGTTGCACCACGGCGGGGTCGAGGTCGGGCAGGAGGCCGCGCAAGAGCGACGGGTCGAGGTGGTCCGTCGGCTCGTGGTCGGCCAGCAGGTGCGCCAGTTCGTGGACGATGATGTGGTCGCGGTGCAGGGGGCTGGTCGCCGATTCGTAGAACACGTAGTCGACCTCGGGCAGGGCCAGCCACAGGCCGCAGGGGCCGAGGTGTGAAGTCTTGGCCAACAGGTGCAGGGGACGCCGTCGGCGCCGGCTCACGGCATCCGCGAAGGTTTGAATGCTGAACGGCTCGGGGATCTCGATGTCGTGCAGGAGCCGTTCGCAGTGCTGGCGCAACGCCCTCAAGTTCACGGCCACCCCCTCCCTGGGGTTCTGCTCAGATGTGAAGCGTCAGTCGTCGTCCAGTCCCTCGAGCTGCCGGGCTCGGTCGATCATCTCGGTGATGGCCTTCAGAGTCTGATCGGACAATCCGGACGCGCGCAAGGCCATGTGGCGTACCGGGGTCTCGCGCAGCGCGGCGAGAAGATCGAGTTCGGCGTCGACGCGTTCGGTGGCCGTGTCGTCGAAGAAGTACGCAGGTGGAACGCCGAAGAAGTCCGCGAGAGCCTCCAGATGCTTCTTGGTCGGGTTGTCTCGCAAGCCCTTTCGCAGCTGCCAGAGGTAGGAGGCCGAGATCGTGGGGCCGCCGCGTTCCTCGATCGCCCTGGCGACCTGGTCGTAGGTGTACTCGCCCTTGGCAGGCCGCACGATCTCGAAGAGGCGGTCGATCTTCTGCGCCAGCGAGCGCGACGCCGGGGACGTGCTGCCCGACATGTCCACCTCCGCTGTGGCGATTCAGGGTGGCCAAAGCGTTGACTCTTGCTGGCAGTCTACAGTACCAATGAGTTCTTCCTCTGAAAAAAATGACAGCAAGCACGTCGCTCGGCACCGAGATGATTGGCCCGGTCTCGGTGTCGTAGCCCGAGGGCGTGCATCGGGGCGCTGCACGCCCCGAGGTCGGAATCAGAACCCTCCACCCGGCAGGGGGCACGGTGACCGGAACGTCAGCAGGGCGGGCTATCGCCACCGCGCGAGATCGTGGTGGCGCTCGCCGTCGTGTCGCGGCCGTAGCGATCGCGGCGTCCGCGGTGCTGGTGTCCGCTTGCTCCGGTGGTGATTCGCCGGACGGCGCCGCGTCCTCGAGCTCCACCTCGTCCACGTCCTCAGCGGCGACGGCTTCGATCAGTCCGACCCCACTCTCGACCGCCGAGAGGGAGGCCACCGATCGCACCGCCGTGGAGCAGGCGTGGGTCGCGTACTGGCGAGTTCATCAGGGCCTCCTCGACCTGCAGTCGTCGCAGTGGCCGTCGGCCGTGGGCGCCGTCGCGGTGGATCCCACTCGTCAGCAGGTGCTCGACGAGGCCGCCACGTTCGCGAAATCCGGCCTGCGGTTCTACGGCCAAGTGGTGAATCACCCCTACTGGCAGGCACCCATCAACGGTCGTGCCGTCGCGGTCATGGGCGATTGCATGGACTCCAGCCGCTACGGAACTCTCGTCGCCAAGACCGGCGTCAAGCGCACCGTGGGCGTGGCCCAGAACAACACGCGCGCCACCCTGACCAAAGCGGACGACGGCACCTGGCGGGTCCAGATGATCGAGTACCTGGTCGACACGCCATGTTGACCCAGCGCAGTCTCGGACGCCCGGCGCGGATCGGGTGGGCCGTGGCTGCGCTGGTCACGATGTCGTTGTCGACCGGGATGACGAACGCCGTGGCGGCTCCTACACCGCCTCCGATCATCGTCACGCCGGGCGGTGCCGGCGGCACGGTGGGCATCGAGGTGCGTTCGCCAGGTGCGCCGGGCGGCACCCGTCCGGGGGCAGGTTCCGCGGCTGACCCCGAGATTCCGCTGGTGGATCCGTGCTCGACCAACCCGACCGGCAGTGCCTGCGCGGCGTCCGATCACGCCTTGTACTGCTGGGCGTGGGGAACCACGTTCACCGAGGCCGGTCTGCCCGCGACTGGGATCGGCCCGTTGCTGCAGGGCGTGGGTTGCGCGCCCACGATGCCGGTGATCACTCCGGCGATGCTGGCGCAGCGTGCGTATCGCCTGCTGCGCCTGCCGAAACCGACGATCGAGCGGTCCCCGGACGCGAAGAACCGGGACGCCGGTAGGCCCTACACGTGGGTCAACCTGTGGACCTGGTTCTGGACTGCCCCGCAGACCTTCACGGTGCAGTCGAAGACGGTCAGCGCGGGAGCGATCTCCGCGACGGCCACGGCCCGGCCGGTGGCGTTGGTGTTCGACCCGGGCACCGGTGCCGCCTCGGTGAACTGCCCCGGGCCGGGTCGGCCCTGGCGTGAAGCGGACGGCGACAGCGCGCCGTCCGCGGGTGGGTGCGGCCTCGTCTATCGCCACGTCAGCAACGGCGTCACCGCCACGGTGGCCATCCAGTGGACGGTCACGTGGACGGGCAGCAACGGCACCTCCGGGCAGCTGCCGCCACTGGTCACCTCGGCGACGTCGACGTTCGCCGTCCAACAGGTGCAGGTGGTCAACCGATGAGCGTCACCGAGGGGAGCGCGTGATGGGACTGACTTCGGCGCCACCCACCCCGACCAGACCGAATGCGGCGGCGCGCGCAGGGATGCCGCTGCCCACGCGGCAGCGGCGTCCCGGGTGGACGGCGCTCGCCCTGACGTTGATCATCGGTTTGGGAGCCGTCGGGGCGTGGTTGTACTCGGCGGCGGGGTCCAAGACTTCCGTGATCGTGGTGGCCCGGGAGGTACCGGCGGGGCGGTCGATCGCGCGCACGGATCTGTCGACGGTCGCGGTGGCGGGGCCGGTGACCGCGATCGCCGGGCAACGCCTGGACGAGGTGGTGGGGCAGACCGCCTCCGTCCATCTGCTGCCGAACATGCTGTTGCAGCGGTCGATGATCAGCGCGAATCCTGGCTTGTCGTCGACGCAGGCTCAGGTTGGGGTGGCTGTGAAACCGGGCCAGATCCCGGCGGACGGCGTGGTGCCGGGCGACGTGGTCACGGTCGTCCAGTTGCCTGCGCCGGACGCCGGCCCGGCGGGGTCGGCCATGGTGCTGGTGCAGCGTGCCGGGGTGTTCGCCTCACGGGAGGACCCGGCCCTGGCGGGAGGCACGCTGTTGACCCTCGTCGTCCCCGTGGACAAGGCGGTGTCGGTGGCGGCGGCAAGCGGCGCGGGCCGCGCCGCGGTGATCAGGGTGGCACCGCGATGATCGTGGCCCTGTGCGCGGACAAGGGATCGCCCGGCGTGACCACGGCGACGCTCGCCTTGGCGATGGCCTGGCCCGGGCAACGGGTGGTGCTCGAGGCGGACCCCTCCGGTGGGGATCTGGCCTTCAGGTCACGCCATCCGGCGACCGGCGGATTGCTGGCCGCTGACCCCGGGCTGCTGACTCTGGCGGCTGACGCCCGCACGGGTCTGCCGACACAGGCTCTGGGCCGCTATGCCCAGCCGACGTTGTGGGGCGTCGACGTGATCGTCGCTCCGGCGAGCGTGTACGGCTACGTCCCGATGCGCAGCCTGTGGCCGGCTGTCGCGGGTGTGGCGGCGTCCTGGCCCGGGGTGGCGATCGCCGATCTGGGGCGGTTGTCCGCGGGGAGCCCCGCGATCGCGATCGCTCAGGCTGCGACCGCCGTCCTGCTGGTGACCCGGGTGAGCGCAGAGAGCTTGTACCACCTGAGGGACCGCATGCCCGAGCTGACAGCGAGGTTCGGCGACCCGTCGCGTGAGGTGCACCCGGTCGCGGTGGTGACCTGCGCTCCGCGCCGTCACGCACACCGCGCGGCGCAGCAGGTGGAGCGGGTGCTCGCAGGAATCGGTTCTCCGGTGCCGGTTCTCGGCAACTTCGCGGTGGATCCGCCTGCGGCCCAGGGGCTTCGGCTGGGGCAGCTGCCGCCTCGAACGGCTCGGGGCGCCCTCTTGCGTTCGGCGGCTGAGGTGTCCGCGGCGTGCATCCGGCGATGGCCCGAACTGGCTCCCGCGGATGCGGTTCCGGTTGAGGCGGTGGCGCGGTGAGTTCGGGCGAGGACTACGGGCTGGTCCGCAGCTTGCAGGCGCGGGTCGCCGATCGGATGACGTCGGCGAAACAAACACGCGAACTCGGCGGAGACCTGCCACTATCGGTCGCCGACGAACGGCAACTGGCCCTGAGCATCGCCCGGGACGAGGTGGCCCGGCACCGACAGGCCGAAATCGTGGCAGGTCTGGACCTGCCGGACGCCGCCCAGGACGTACGGCTGGTCGAGGCGATCGACGCCGCCATGTTCGGCGCCGGCGCGCTGCAGGACCTGCTGGACGACCCGGACGTCGAGAACATCGACATCAACGGCTGCGACGAGGTCTGGGTGACCTACGCCGACGATCGCGGCAAGGTCCGCGGCAACCCGGTCGCGGCCACCGACGAAGACCTGGTCGACCTGGTCCGCACGCTCGGCTCTTACGCCGGCATCAACGCCCGCCCGTTCACACCCGCCACGCCCGAGCTGGACCTGCGGCTCCCGGACGGGTCGCGGCTGTCCGCGGTCATGGTGGCCTGCGAACGCCCCTCGGTCTCGATCCGGCGCAACCGGTTCCCGCAGATGTTCCTGGACGACGCCGGCCCGGTAGCTGCCGGACCGACGGCCAACGGACACACGACACGTCGTCCACGCGGTGCCCGTACGACGAACCTGCTGGCCCTGGGATCGGTCGATGAACAGTTGGCCGCCTTCTTGCGTGCGGCGGTCCTCGCGCGATGCAACATCGTGGTGGCCGGCGCAACCGATGCGGGGAAGACCACGCTGCTGCGCGCGCTGATCAACTGCATCCCGCCGCACGAACGATTGATCACCGTCGAGCGGGCACTGGAACTGGGGCTGCGCCGCCACCCGGACCTGCATCCCGACGTGGTCGAGATGGAAGAGGTGCTGGCCTCGGCCGACGGTGGGGGCGGGGTGAGCATCGGGGCACTGGTGCGACGGACCCGGCGCCAGAACCCCTCACGCGTCCTGGTCGGTGAGGTGTTGGGGCCGGAGGTGGTCGAGATGTTGTCGGCCATGGCCCAGGGCAACGACGGATCCCTGTCGACGATCCATGCCCGGGACGCCGCGGACGTGTTCCATCGCCTCGCCACCTACGCCGCACAGTACGAAGGCCTGTCGTTCGAGGTGAGCCACGCCCTGATGGGCTCGACGCTGGACTTCGTCGTCTTCGTCCGCAAGAACCCGCGGCAGAACGGACGCCGGTCGGTGATGGAGGTACTGGAGGTCACCGGCAGCGCTGACGGCCGCGTCACCCGATCGCGGGTGTTCACCGAAGGTCTCGATGGGCGAGCGGCCCGCGACCCGGAGGTGGCGCTGGCCCGTCGCCGGATGCTGGCCGAGGCCGGCTACGACGACAGCACCTGGACGGGCCTGGCTGCAACGCCGTCCTGGTCGGCCGGGGGCAGGTGAGCGGCCGTGGGCGTGCAACCGGGAGCGCTGCTCGCCGCGATCGTCGGTGCCGGGCTGGGCGGAGCCGTAGTGCTGCTCATTGCTGGGCTGCGGGGAACGGTCGTCGAGGCGCACCGTCCGCCCGGGCGATGGACGACGTTGCGGCGGCGAATGTCCGAGCCTGGTGTCCTGCTCCGCATCGCCGGGGGAGTCCTCGGTGGGCTGGCGGTGTTCGTGTTCACGCGTTGGCCGGTGGCGGCGGGGGCTGTCACGGCGTTGGTGGTGTTCTGGCCGTATCTGTTCGGTGGATCCCGAGCAGAACGAGCCCAGATCGTGCGGCTGGAAGCGTTGGTGGTCTGGACCGAGTCGTTGCGCGACACCATCGCCGCGCACGCCAGTCTGGAGCAGGCCATTCCTGCCTCTACCGGCAGCTGCCCGCCGGTGCTGCGCCCGGCGCTTCTGCGGTTGGCGGGGCAGATCCGCGCCCGCAGCCCGCTGGACGTCGCGCTGCTCGCCCTGGCAGCCGAACTCGACGACCCCAGCGCGGATCTGGTGTGCGCTGCACTGATCCTCAACGTCCGGCGGCGTGGTGACCGCCTCGCAGAGGTGTTGACCGGTCTGGCGACAGCAGCGCGCGAGGAACTCGACATGCGGCGCCGGATCACGGCCGGACGCGCGGGGCTGCGCCGCGGCGTCCAGATCGTCGTGGGTATCACGGTGGCGTTCGCGGCATTTCTGGTGGCCTTCGGCGGTGCGTATGTGCGGCCCTACGACACCCCGGCCGGGCAGCTGGCCCTGCTGGTCGTGGTCGCGATGTTCGCCAGCGGGTTCGCCTGGATGAGACGCCTGTCGGCCTCGGACGAGGCGGCGGCCTTCCTGGCGAGGCCGGGTCGGGTGGCCGGGGCGGATCCGGACGAGGCCCGCTTGGTCGCTGCCCTGACGGCCGATGCAGTCGAGGGCGCAGCCTTCGGAAGACGATCGTGATCGGCCTCGCGGCGACCGGTGCCGCCCTGGGCGCTGTGATCTTCGTACTGATCTGGCGGCTGGCCTCCCCACGGCCGTCGCCGCTGGTGGAGTTGGGCCGGTTCGACGCCCATCACCTCAACGGAACCCACCGGCTCACACCGTCGGCGAGCACGTCGTCCGGGTGGTTGACCCGCCTCGGCGCGCGGGTGAGCGTCGCGCTGGAACGACGCGGCGTCGTCCTGGCCGGCCTACGCCGCGACATCGCGTTGAGCGGGCACAGCATCGAGTGGGCCATGGGCCGCAAACTCCTCGCCGGATCAGCCGGTTTCGTCATCGTCGCGGGCACCCTCGGCATCTTCGGCCGGTTGACCGGGTGGCGGCTCCCTGCCGGAACCGCTGTGCTGCTGGCGGTGTTGACCGGGGTGGGCTTCTCCTTCCTCACCGACCTGGAGGCGCACCACCGGGCGGCGTTGCGGCGCAGGGAGTTCCGGCGAGCACTGGGCGCCTACCTCGACCTGGTGGCGTTGGAGATGGCCGGCTCGGCCGCGCCGAACGAGGCGCTCCCGAACGCGGCCCGCGTCGGCACCGGGTGGCCGCTGGCCCTGCTGCGCGACACCCTCTGGCGAGCGAACCTGTCCGGCGCCGACCCGTGGCAAGCGCTGACCGATCTCGGTGAACGGCTCGGCATCGGCGAGCTGCGCGACCTGGGCACGTTGGTGCGTCTGGTCGGCCGGGACGGCGCCCGCGTGCGCTCCACCCTCACCGCGCGGGCCGCGACCATGCGCCGCCGCGAACTGGCCGAGGCCGAAGGCCGCGCCGGCCAACAAGACCAGTCGATGCAGTTGGCGCAGGTGCTGATCGGGTTCGGGTTCATCACATTCATCGCGTATCCGGCCATCGCCGCGGTGCTGGCGCTGTGAGAGGAGAGGCACGATGCGAACACAACTCCGGGTGGTGCGAGCCTGGCTCGCAACCCTGCTGAACGCCGAACGGCGCGACGACCGAGGCGAGATCGTGCAGAACGTCATCATGATCGCGTTGTTCGTGGCCGCCACCATCATCATCGTGGGGATCCTGGTCTCCAAGGCCATGAGCGCCGCGAACTCGGTCAGGACCCAGTAACCGAGCCGACATGACCAGGCACCGGAACAGGCTCGCCTGCGCCCGCCGTGGCTGCCACGCGGACGGCGGGTACTCGGTGGTGGCGGCAGCCATCACGCTTCCGGCACTGATCTTGTTCACGATGCTCGTGGTGCAGTGGGCGCTGATCTGGCACGGACGCCATGTGGCCGAAGCCGCCGTGCAGGATGGCATCCGTGCCGCGCGGGGCTACCAGTCGACCGCCGCCTCAGGCCAGCAATCGGCCCAGGCTTACCTGAACGCCGTCGCCCCGAACCTGCTCACCGAGCCCCAGATCTCGGTGTCCCGGACCGCGACCACGGTGACCGTGCACATTCAGGCGACGGTCCTCGCGGTCGTGCCCGGCGGCGACATCGTGATCGAGGAAGCGGGCACGGCCCGCGTCGAGGCGTGGGTGCCATGAACCGCCCACCACGCCGGAACCTCCGTCACGGGGACGACGGGTTGATGGCGCTCGAGCTGGCGATCCTCGCGCCGGTGATCCTGGTGATGCTCCTGCTCGTGGTCGCGTTCGGCCGGGTCACCCACGGGCGAGCGCTCGTCGACCAATCCGCCGCGGCGGCCGCCCGGGCGGCGTCCCTGGCCGCCTCGCCGGGTCAGGCCAGCGCGGACGGCGCCCAGACCGCGCAAGACACCCTCGCGCGTGCAGGGCTGTCGTGCAGCGCCGCGAGTGTGTCCGTGGATACGGGCGCCTTCCGACCCGGCGGCCAGGTCACGGCCACGGTGAGGTGCACTGCGGACCTGTCCGAGCTGGCACTGACCGGGTTGCCGGGGAGCATCGCGCTCGTTGCGTCCGCGACCTCACCCATTGAGGTTCTGCGCGACCTGTCCGGAGTTGACGCGCCATGACCCGACGCAGACTACGGATCCGCTGGCGGACAGGCGATGACACCGGCTCGGTCAGCCTGTACATGGCGATGTACATGGTGGCGTTGATGGCCATGGCCGGCCTGGTCATCGACGGGGGAGCCGCGATCGCTGCGCGGGAGCGGGCGGCCGACCTGGCGGGGCAAGCAGCGCGCGCTGGAGCGGATGCTCTGGTGCCCGCCTCGCTGCGCGGACTCAGCCCGGCCGAACTGAGGGTCGACCCTGCCCGCGCCCAGGCGGCCGCCGACCGTGTCCTCGTCCTCGGGGGAGCGACGGGCGAGGTCACCGTCAATGGCCTGGACGTCGCGGTGACCGCGCACGTCGCACGCAGCGCCGTCATCCTGTCCGCGCTCGGAGTCAGTGACCTCACCGGAAGCGCCACCGTCACGGCAACCGTCCTGCACGGAACGACCACCATCGGAGGTCCGTGATGCGCTACGCCCGTGCCTTCGGCGCCACCCTGATCCTGCTGGCCACGCTGGTGGGACTGCCGGTGCTGCTCGCGCTGACCGTGGGCAACCCGCTCCACGGTTGGGCTGATCTGGTGGCCGATGACCTGTCGGACGAGGTCGTCATCGATGTCCTGGCGGCCGTCGCTACCTCGCCTGGCTGCAGTACGCGCTCACCGTGATCGTCGAGATCGTGGCCGCGGTGGCCCAGCTCGACGTCCTCAGGCACGTTCCGATCGCCCCGGCCGGCCAACGCCGGTTGGTGCACCTGATGGTGGCCACCGCATTCCTGCTCACGCCCGCGACCACATCGTCCGGGACGACGGGACCGCCATCCGTATCGGTGACGGTCTCGGCGCCGCTCATGGTGCCGGCGTCAGCCGTCGCCGTGCCGGTCCGTGCCGAACTGGATGACGGTGGCGTCTCGTCCACGAGCTACACCATCACGAAGGACGGACCTGGTACTTACTGGGACCTCGCCGAACACTTTCTGGGCGATGGCCAACGCTGGCCGGAGATCTGGAAACTCAACGACGGGCGCCGACAGGACGACGGCGCCGTGCTCACCTCACCCGGGCTGCTGCGGCCTGGGTGGACCGTCGTCCTGCCCGCGGCGTCGCCAGCAGGTCCGAACGGTACGACAGCGCAATCGGTCACGGTCCAGCGTGGCGACAGCCTGTGGTCCATCGCCGAAGACCACCTCGGCACCGGGGCCTCGTGGCCGAAACTGTTCGAGGAGAACGAAGGCAAGCCCCAACCAGACGGACGGCGACTCACCGATCCCGACGTGATCCAACCGGGCTGGGTGCTCGCCGTGCCCAATTACTCCGACGCGGTAGCCGTGCCGGAATACCCGGCTGCGCAGCCGCACTCCTCGTCCGAGCCGACGGAGCCTCCGAACGCCTCCACGCCCGCCGTGTCCCCGGCGCCGAGCTCACCGCCTGGGACGGAGCCCGGGGCGCTCCAGCATGGAGCAACCACCCCCGACACGGGTGTGGAGATCCCAGGCGGTTGGGTCAGCCTGTCATTCGCCGCCGCGATCAGCGCCGCTGGAGCGATGGTGTGGCTTCGGCGTCGCCGCCGACACCGATACACCCCACTGGACGACGACGATCTCCTCGGGGACGACCTCGAACTCGAGGGCACAGACCTGCGACCGCTGCCCGTCATCATCGACCGGATGCGCCGCACCGTCCGCGAACGCGCACCCCACCTGCTCGCCCCACCCGAAGAGAGCCAGACCGTCGCCGACTACCTCGCCAACCCCACCGAGCGCAGGGTTTCCATTCCCATCCCTGACGGAGTCGACCTGGTCGGATTGACCGACCTGATGGTTCCAATGGGCCTCGGCCTCACCGGCCCCGGAGCCGATGCCGCGGCGCGGGCACTCGTCGTCGCACTGGTCACCGCAGGCGGAGCTCACGACGTCGACGCCCACGGCACGCTGGTGATCCCGGCGCCCACTCTGAACCGACTCCTCGGCGAGCGGACAGCACCCGCCGAAGTCCATCGACTGAAGATCACCGACGATCTGGCGGAAGCCCTCGATCTTCTCGACCAGACCTACCTGACCCGGCGGAGACTCCTCGACGAACACGATGCGGACGACGTCCGCAGCCTGCGCACCGACCCCGCCGCCCCACCGGTGCCGCCGATGGTGCTGGTGACGGACATCCCGCCCGGGGGACTTCGTGCCCGCATGGTCGCCGTCCTCGAGCAAGGTCATGCCGTCGAGATCACGGCTGTCCTGCTGGGCGAATGGCCGGACGGCGCGACGGTCGAAGTCCGCACGGACGGGCACGTACGACAGGGGGACTGGACTGGCCGCCTCGCAACATTCGATCCCTACACCGCCGCGCAACTACTTGAGGTGGCGCGCGAAGCGCAACCGGACTCAGACCCGCGCTCGGAACCACCGGAGGTTGAAGGCCCGTCTCGAGCCGGCCCGATATCTGTAGCCGTTCCTGCGGCGGAGGTAGCAGCGCCTGGAATAGAGGCGCTGTCGTTGGAGGCAGGGAACAAGATCCGCGTTCGACTGTTCGGCAAGATCGCCGTCCTGGACGGCTCTGATCAGCCGATCCCAGGTCTGCGGCAGCACGCCGGTGGCGTACTCGCCTACCTCGCCATCTACCGCAAAGGCGCCGACAAGAACGACATCCTCGAAGCCCTCTGGCCCGACGCCCCCGTCCGCCGCGCCGCCGAACGACTGGCGACCGAGGTCGGCAACTTACGCCGATGCCTCCGACAAGGCGCCACGGACCAGACGAGCCCAGCCGTGGTCAACACCGGTGGCCGCTACCACCTCAACCCCGACGTCATGGACGTCGACCTCTGGGCCTTCGAAGGCAACCTCCAAGATGCCCGGAACTCCACGGATCTCCAGGTCGGCATCCGGGCGCTGGAGCGCGCAATCGACACAGCCACGGAAGAGCTCTGCTCCCGGCGCGATTACCATTGGCTCGAACCCGTAAGGGAACAGGCGCGTCGCGCGGCCATCCACGCACACCTTCGCTTGGCCGACATGCTCTCGGACGCTGAACCTCAACGTGCGACCACCCTGATCAGGGCAGCCGCCGCCATGGACCCCACCAACGAGGACCTCGCCCAACAGGCCATCCGAGCGCACGTCCGAACAGGGGATGCCGAGGCGATTAGAGATCAGCTGCGTCGGCTGCGCACAGCCCTTGGAAACATCGGCGAAGCGCTCTCGGAGGACACGGTCGCTCTGGTCGAGAATGCAATCTGCAAGTCGATCCACCGACGATGCCAGCCAGCCAACGCAGAAGCGGAAAATACGATTTAGCGCAGCCTTGAGTTGGTCCGCTGGCAGAAGGATGAAAGATTCGCACCCGCTCATGACGAGATGAGTGTGTAGTCCCAGACACTCGAATGATCGCCATGTTTGAGGAGCGGCATGGGAAGCGGAGTATGATTATCTAGAAACTTGAACCCGGGTAGTTCCGATCGCGATGATCCCGGAAGGGTAGTCTACGTTCAGGAATACCGAACCGCTTGATTGCTGCGCCGCAACCTCGGCCCTCATCTTGCTTGCTCCAGAATTTGAAAGCAGCACGGCCTGAATGGTGTACTCAGCGCCAACATCCGGGCTTATAGACCCCCTCCTTGCAGCCCAATCGGCGTAAGTCTGGTGATCCACCTCCTGTGCGTTTGTGTAAGCGCTCCCATCCCTGGTGCTTGTAGTAGAGTCATGGCCTCGAAGTGGCTGGCATAGGTGGCACTCCACACCAGCCGGGCACGGGCGGACGGCAACGCCCTTGCCTGGGCGCCGAATTGACTGGCGAGGCGGTCGATGAGCATGGCCTTCGTCATGGGGTTCACCCCAGAGTTCGTGCAACAAACCAGCGACAGTACGTGTCCTGCGGTCAAGGTTGCGCCTGGCGACACCTCACTCATACCGCCCCTGCGCGCGACCCGCACCCTCTGGCCGCAGTTGGGCGGCTGCCGGTGCTTGATCCATTGAAGAGAGGCATCAGTTGTATGCAGGGTGCTGGAGGTCGGACCGGCAAGCATCAAGGAAAGCGTCCCCGAGCCGGCCGAGATCACGCCCAAGGGTTCGGATGTCATCGTCGATCCCCGCCAAGTCATCCATTTGCATGCGATCAATGACACCGCGTGTGCGGTGCTGCGCCGCCTCCATGAGCGCCTCCGCTGCGGCGCGGACCTGTTGGGTACCTATGAGAATGACCTTGTTGTATGCCTTGCGGATGGTGATGTAGTAGTCACGCCATTCCTCCTCGAGGGCTTTGGAAGAATCAGTCGATAGTCCCGACCGCAGTGTCTGGCGTACGAATTGGACACCGTCCTCGCCCGCACGCGAAAGCTCCTGATATGCCTTGAGTCTTTGGTCCCGGAGCCATGTAGTGTGCTCCGACGCGAGCCGGGCTTGCTCAAGCTCTCGGTTGTCCTCAGCTCGACGCCGCTCCAGATACGACGTCGCCCCGAGAGTCAGTACAACACCCGTTAACGTCGATACTGCAGTGATGACCTGAGCGGCAACCGCGGCGTCCATCTGCACCCCCAAGGTCGACCTGGTGGCAATGCTAGCTACCCATGGCCCCGCCTTGTGCCCCGGGTGCAGACTTCCGGACGTGCCGCTGTCCGTGCGGGGCGCACGGTACCGCCCTCCGAAGATCGTTCACTCGCGCAACGTTGGTTACACATAGTGATGACGGCCTGGGCGTATCCGCGGGTGAGACGGCTTCTGTGGTTCAGACGGAGCCGAAAGCGACCGATGTGACAAAGAGAAACGGACTTCGTCGTGATCGTCGTCCCCTGGTTCAGTCCCGGTGGGTCTTGCTGGTCGGAGGGGTGGTATGCGTGACCGAAGGTTGCGAGAAGGCCCCGTTGATGTCGTCGTACGAGGAGCGGCGGTGGGGAGAGCTACAGGAGCACTGGGCGACGAAGGCTCAGCGCCGCCAGGCCCTTCCCCCGAAGGCCCGATCGGCGCTTGGTGGAGCGGGGAGGCAAGTCAGGGCTGCTGCGCGGAAGGCGGGTGAGGCTGTCTCGGCCGTGACGCCTACACCTGTTAAGGAAGGGCTTGAGCGAGCGGTCGACGCGACCTTGGTTCCTGCGGTTGAGGCAGCGGTCCACCTACTTGACCTCGTGACCGACTGGACCACCGAACTGACGGATTTCGAGAAGGTATTGGAGCACCATCGGGCAGCGGGACGGGACGTCGCGCAACTCGCGGATCTCAGGGATCTGGATCTGGAACAACTCGACGACTTCACGCGGACCATGGCGCTGAAATGGAGGACGAGCGGAGCGATTCAGGGCGGCGCGATGGGCGCGCTGGCGATGGTGCCGGTTGCGGGAGGCGTCGCGGCTGTCGGGGCCGACATGGTGGTCATGCACGTTCTCAGCACCGCCCTTGCGACGAGGGTTGCCTACTCGTACGGGTTTGACGTGAAGGACGAGGCGGTGAGGCATGCCGTCGATCGTATGGCTCGTCGCGCTTATCTCAATCAGGCTCCAAAGGCGCGGGCCGTCCACCAAGCCAACGCTGCCTTCAATGCGGCCAAGAAACGGGTGCGTCGCAGCGAGAGGCTGCTCCACGATCACAGAATCCTGGCTGCGGTCGACAATCTGATGCAACAGGCTGCCCACGGCAAGGCTGTTCCGATCGGCAAGGTTGCGAAGGGGATCCCTGTTATTGCGGTCGTTGTCGGGGCTGGTACCAACGCGTACATCCTCGGAGATGTTGTGCATCAGGCCCGGCTGTACGCCCAGACACTCCGCCTCGCCGAGAAGTACGAACTCCCCCTGCCCGAGAACCTGCGGCATCCGCACGAGGATGCATGAGTCTATTCTCAATCTCTGCCCAATCGAGTTCAACGCCCAACTGGTCGTCATGAATGCATCTGCCCGGGCAGATAATGCAATGTTCCCCGGCGTCGTGTCCGGTCGTGCACACGCCCGCAGCTGTCGCGTTGAGGGTGAGGAATCCCGTGAGACAGGCGCGCCGGTGTTCCCGATTGCGCTAACCCCTCTACAAGCTTGCGACAAGCCGGCGCGCTGTGACCTGCTTCCCCATTTCCGTAGTGGTGTGATCCGAACGACCGCGCCGGTGTGGGGGGCTTCGATGATGAATGCGGTTCCGAGGTAGAGGCCGACGTGTCCGGGTCGGGTTCGGGTGCCATGTGCTCCGGGGATGAAGATGAGGTCGCCGGGGCGGAGATTGATGAGATCGGTGACCGGTGCGCCGGCGTTGACTTGTTGGTAGGTGGTACGGGGGATCCCGATACCGGCGTGGGCGTAGGCCTGTTGGACGAGGCTGGAGCAGTCGCATTGGTGGGCGGGGTTCCCGGAGTGGGGGGCGGTGCAGTCTCCGCCGTAGGAGTAGGGCGTCCCGAGTTGGGCGCGTGCCCAGGCGATCGCGACCTGGATGGTGGATGGCGTGTCGGGGGGCAACACCTGGTTTGACGCCACAGGTGCTGCGGTGACGTCGGGTAGTCCGTCGCCCGCTCCCGTGAGGCAGTCGGGGTTGGCCGCGAGCCGTCGGAGCTCGATGGGCATCGCCTCGGTGCCGGGACCGGCGGCCGGACTGCGTTCGCCGTCGGGGGTGGGGCTGATGGCGGTGTGCGCCGGGATGGCAAGGCTGGGCGTCGTCCGGGTTGGCGTCGTGCCGGTGAGGGTGGGGCAGGCGGTTGCGGTGCCGCTGATGAGCATTCCGGTTCCGAGGGCGAAGCTGAGCAGGGGGACCAGGATGGCTGCGAGGGCAGCGGTGAGGGCGCGGTTCGTGGAGTGGCTCCAAACGCAGAAAGGGCCGGTCGCGTGTGACCGGCTACGAGCGCGGGAGAGCGCCGCGGGGGCGCGAAGGTGCGCGGCGGCGTCCGGGTGGGTGGCCGCGGTGGGGCCTGTCGGCCCCGCCGCGTGATGTTTCTCGGTGGTGCCGACGGCATGTCACTCGGGGGGTCTGTCCCGCGCGGGGATGTGCCGATGGGGTGGTGCAGCTGGGTCAGCGGCCGGCGGTCAGCAGGTCGTGCGCCTTCTGTTTGACGACGGCGGTGGTGGCCGAGGTGAGGGTGCGTTCGGCGCGTCGGGTCTGGTTGGGGGCGGGGGCGTAGAAGTCGAGGTACTCGGTGATGGCTTGCCAGCCGGCCCAGGCGGTTCCGCGGATGTTGGCTTGGGTGGGTGCGTCGGTGAACAGGTAGTCCAGGGTGTCGGCGCGCCGGCGGTGGTTGGTCCGGGTTCGTGTTGGCGCGTCGGTGGGTGGGGTGGGCCAGATCTGTTCGCAGACGGCGCGGAAGTTCTGCTCGGCCAGGGTGGTGTTCAGCATGCGTTCGGCTTCGGCCGTGAAGGCGTCGGTGTAGTCGTAGCTGATGCCGATGGCTTGCCGGGCTTGGGCGATCTTGGTCTTGATGTTGGTGGTGTGGCGGAAGGTGTAGTGACCGACGGTCCGCTTGAGGGAGAGGCGTTGGGTGTTGGCGCAGACGACGCGGACGGGGGTGGCGTCCACGCGCAGGGCCATGGATCCGTCGTGGCTGGTGGAGACGGCCAGGTAGAGGTCGAGGTCGTCGATGCCGGCGATGGTGACGCGGTCGGGTAGGCGCATGGTGATGAAGATGCGTCGTCCGCCGCGCAGGGAGCCGGCGGTTTCGAAGTGGGCGCCGGAGGCGTCGATGAGTAGGTCGAGTAGTTCGGCGCAGGCTTCGTTCTGGACGGGGACGTAGTCGCGGCCGACGATGCCGAGGTAGTCGGTGGTGCCGGTGACGGGGTTGGTCCGCACGGTCATCGCCTTGTCGGGGGCGGCGATGGTGTGGTCGCTGATCCCTGTCGCCGTGGTGCCGGTGGTCTCGTGGCCGGTGACGGGGATCTTGCGGACGTTCCAGTTGGCCAGCAGTGCGGTGGTGATCACGTCATGGGCGGTCATGGCGTCGGTGGTGATGGTGCCGAGCTGGTGCCAGGCCGGCACGCGGGCGGTGACGAAAGCAGTTCGGCCGTTGATGGTTCCCAGTTCGTGACTCACGGTGTGTTCCTTCTCTCGGTGGGGATGTGGCCGCTTCCCGGGGTGGGTAGCGGGTGAATTCGGGATGCTGCGGGGGCATGCAGAAGCCGGCGCCACGTCGTCCCCGGGGTGGGGTGGTGGGCCGGCGGGTGTGTCGTCGGGTGGTGGGTCAGGTGTCGGGCAGGGTGAGGGTGCAGGGGTGTCCGCAGATCGGGCAGGTGATCCACGGGTCGTGGTCGCAGCGGCAGGCGGCCTGATCGGTGCTGGTGTCTCGGCAGGTGGGGCAGGGGGTGAACGGGGCGTCGAGGTCGGGGCCGAACACGGCGCTGACGGTGGTGGCCAGTCCCGCGCTGGTGAGCAGTTCGCGTCCGGTGGACCAGGTCCAGGCGTGTCCGGTGGGGCAGGTGATCCGGACGCTGTCGGCGTCGTGCCAGGTCCAGGGGTCGGGGCAGCCGTCGGCGTGCACGGTGGGCGGCCGATGGGCGTGGCCGATGACGGCGATGTCGCGTCCGTCGGCGGGGGCGGCGGGCAGGACCCACAGTCGGGTGTCGAGGCGGGTGTGGGCGTGGACGATCAGGCCGGGGCGGCGGATGCGGTGACGGCGGGCTAGGCACCAGGCCTGGGCCAGGTCCGGCCAGTGGTTCGGGCGGCGCGATGGCCGGTTCGGGCGGCGGGTGAGGCGGCAGCGGGTGGGGCGTCGTCCCCACCGGTGGAGGTCTTCGGTGAGGGCGGTGTGGATCCCGCGGCTGCGGTGGGCGATCCAGGCGGCGGTGCTGATCGAGATGGCGCCGTCCGGGGTGATCGTGACGGCGGGCGGGGTCGTGGGGCGGGCATTCATCGGTGTCACCTTCGTCGTGGTCGTGCCGGGGGTGGTCGGCGGTGGTGGGGTCCTGGGCCAGGTCGGGGTGTTGGCGGGTGACTTCTTGGACGGCGTGGTCGATGGCGTCGCGGAACTTGTCCGGGGGGATGACGGCGTGGGTCATGGCCAGGACCATGCAGGCCAGGCCGTAGCCGGGGCTGTCGGTCAGGGCGTGTTCGGCGGCCAGGGTGGCCAGGACGGCGTTGCCGCGTTGGTAGGCGGTGACGGCGAGCATCGCGGCGGGTGGGGCGATCCAGCCGGGTGGGGCGTTGTGCAGCAGATCGGTCCACAGCCACATCGCGGCGTCGTCGCGCCAGCCGACGCAGGTGTCCCGGACGGCGGTGTGCCGCAAGGCCTGCAGCAGCAATGCGGCCTGGTCGGGTGCCAGGGCTTGGGGGCCGTCGGCGGCTTGGTGGTGAGCCTGTTGGAGGGCTCGGCGTAGGTCGGCGGGGCCGGGTTTCGGGTCGATGGGTAGGTGCTGGGCGACGTCGTCCAGCAGGGGTCGGGGGCCGGGTTGTAGGCAGGCGGCGAGGTCGGCGCGGGAGGTGGCGGGGGCTCCGATGGTGGTAAGGCGTTCGGCGGCCATGGTGGTGTCGGGGTGGTGGGTTGGCCTGGGCCGTCGAGGGATTCGGGGTGGTCGAGGGACCACCAGCGGTCGCCCTCCACGCGCAGCAGGCTGAAGACGGGTAGCGGGGCGGTGGCGGCCAGGGCGAGCAGGAATCCGAGGTCGTCGGGGCTCACGTAGCCGATGACGGCCAGGGCTTGGGCCTCGACTTCGAGCAGGGGGCCGAGCAGTTTGGTCCAGCCGTCGTCGGGGTTGGACCCGGGCGCGGGCAGGTCCATGCGGATGGTGACGGCGATCCCGGTCTGGTGCAGGGCGATGACGACGATGCTGCCGGGGTCGGGGTGGAAGCCCAGCAGGAATGGGACTGCGGTCAGCAGGTCGGCCTCGCTGCGTAGTTGGACCGTCTCGAACGCGGCGTCGGGCGCGGGCGGCCAGGTGGGTGTGGTCATGATCGGTTCTCCTTCATGGTGTGGGTGGTGCGGGCATGCGGATGCGCCGGCGTGGGACGGCGTCCCACCCGGGCGCGGGTGTGCGAACTGGTTGCTGGACGGCGAGAGCCGGCCAAGGGAATGCGCGTCGGTGGAAACGCGCGGGAGTGCTGGGCGGCGGTGGCCGCTGGGGGTGGGCGTGGTGGGTGCGGTTGGTCCGTGCCGACCGGCCTGGGTAGGCGGGTGGGCGGGGTTCGGACGCGGGGGCCGCGCCGGCCGGTGCCCTGTGCGGGGTGTGGAGCGTTGTGGTGGTGATGTGAGGTCTCGACCGTATGGCTCGGACCCAACCGGGCCAGGGGGTATGTCTGGGCTGGTTGGGTCAGTTGGGTTGGGTGCCAACCCAACTGGCGCCGTCCGGGCTTGGGTCGAGCAGGTGCAGGGGGTCCTGGTCGGGGGTGGGTGGGCCGGGATGGTAAGGGCCGGGTGTTCCGGGATCGCTGGGCAGGTCGATCAGCCGACGGCGGGTCCCAGGGGGGTCGGTGGTGAGTTGCCAGATCGGTCCGGCGGGGCCGTCGTCCTGCTCGGCAAGGGACGGGTGGGTGGTGGCGACGGTCGTGCCCAGGTCGCGGGCGTGGTCGCGCAGGCGGTGGTGCAGGTGGGACTCGCGGGTGGGGTTGGGCAGCCGGAACAGCACGGGGTAGTCGGGGCCGCCGTCGCGGCGTAGCCGCGCGTAGGGGTCGAGTTTGGTGACCAGGCGGTGCAGGGGTTCGGTCCCGGTGTCGTATTCGAGCCAGAATCCGACCTGGCGGTGGTGCTCGGTCCAGACGCCGTGCCCGTCGGGATGCAGGCGCTGCCCGACGGCGGCGGCGCTGCGGGCTGGTCCCCACCACCGCGCGAGCCGGGTGTGCCGGTGGCGGCGGGCGTGGGTGAGCAACGCGATGAACACGTCGTGGGTGCCGTCGGAGTGGTCCCGGTGCGAGCTGGCCGCGATGGCCTCCACCCGGTCACGCCAGGCGCGGGGTGTGGGCGGTGGGGCGGCGTGGTGGACGGCCATGAACCGGGCTGCCAGCAGCCCGGCGACCCAGTGGGTCTGGCGGGGCCGTCCGGGGCGGATCGGGGTGAACCGGTCCACCCAGCCCAGCTGCCGCAACCGGTACAGCCGTCGCTTGGCTGTGGCGAGGGAGTCGAACAGCACGGCGGCGATCTGCGCGGTGGTCAGTGCACGGTGCTCTACGAGCAGCGCTGCCAGTACTTGGTCGCGTGGTTGAAGGGTCTGGACGACGGTGAGCAGATCCTGATGATCCCGGCGGCGAGGGGGCGTCCGAGTGTGAGGACGGGCAGGCATGGTCAGCGTTGGGCTGCGGGTGGCCCCCGTCAGGGAGGAGGCCCCTGAGGGGCTTGTCGGGGTCGGCTGACGGGTTCGGGATTGGGCATGCTGGGGCCTCCTACCTGGGCAAGGCACCGAACGGCCGGCGCGGTGAGGGCGTCGGCGGTGGGGCGAGCGTTGGGCGGGGATCGGGGCGGACTCGGGGGAGGTCTGGCCCGAGGCTCGAGATGGATGGCAGCGTCGGGATGGAGGCGCACTGCGGCCCCCGCGGTGGGAGTTGAGGCCCCAGGGGGACCGCAGTGGCCCCGGCTGGCTTCGGTTCGAACCCTCAACGCTCTCCCGACGCACCGGGCGCCTGCATGCTGGCCGAGCGGGGGAGGGAGTCCATCGACCCCGACCCGGCCAGCACGAACGACGATACCGGATCGGCGTCATCATGTCGAATATTCGGCACGACGACGCATGTACGGCGTCATGCTGTCGGTCTATCGCTGGGTGCCGGGATCATGTCGATGATGAGGAAATGGCGCCCATTGGAGACGTGATCGCGGCCAACGTGCGGGCCGAACGCGCACGCCGCCGATGGACCCAAGCCGAGCTCGGTGAGCGCGTTGGCTGGCCCCGGTCCTCAGTCAGCGACGTCGAGTCCGGACGACGCAAGCTCACCGCCGACGACCTCGTCGCGCTGTGTCTGCCGTCGCAACGACCGCAGCGGTGCACCACGTTGTCCCAGTTGTTCCTCCGACGGCGTTGACAAAGGCGAGGCGGGCAGCCCTAAGGGACGCGCGAGCTTCCTTCCACTGGTCTTCGGGGGAGCGTGTGCTGGTCGTAGGCCTACCTCCCAAAGCGCCCGGTCTGCGTCGTGGGCGGCCTGCACGATGTGCGTTTCAGCCTTGAGGTTCAGCACCTCGAGCGCTCGTTGAAGGGTCCCAGTTAACGAAGCCCAAGTGGTGCGCTTCTAGCGCTGCAGGCGTTCCCACGGCTTTCGCGTACGCCAGGTAGACAGCGGCGTAACTCGGCCAAGAATGCCGTGCAGGCGCCGATCTGGCCCGTAGGACCGATGTCGCCGCTCGGTGGTAGCGGAGAAGTAGCTCCCCATCGCGACGCCTAGGAGTGCAGGCTCGACCCGCTGAGAGCCACCACATTCGTCCAGTCCACGTCCTGACTCCTTGCGCCTTCGGGTGCTCGTCGTCGGATGCACAATCTGAAGGGATCATTCGCAGGGTCACTGTCTCGTGGTTTCCGGACCAGTCACCGCCCGGGGACGATCCTGATCAGCATCGATCCGTTCTGAGTCGCTTGGCGTCGTACTCCTCTCACGTCTCTGGTCTCAGAGTGGCTGCAGAGCCGGGCAGTCGCTCCCGCCTGCGGTCGTCGCCAGGGCCGCCACCTGCTGCAACACCACGCTGCCGATGATGACGAACGCGACAGCGATGGCCACCGTGCCCCCGCGGAACAGCCCGACGCCCGAGGCCGAAACCGAGTCGGGTTTCCGCGGGTCGTACCGCACTTCGATCGACCGGTTGACCTGGGGTGGTGGCGACGGCAGTCGATCCAGCAGTGCCTGGGGGCCCACCGGTCCAGCCAGATACCGCACGTTCGCAGTCGGGCCGCCTTTGACCTCGTTCTACCGGGTCACGAGGACGGTGGCAATTCCGCCTCGCGTCGTCAGCGCGAGTCGGCGCGCACAGCTGAATGCCGCGACCAGCATCGTCGTGACCACCGCGGCAGTCGGCCAGCCCCTGCCAGTGCAGTCCCCGGGGTAAGCCCATGGCGAATGTTGGGACGATCCGTTCGAGGCGAGACTCACCATCGGTGCCGTTTCCTCGGTGTGGAGGTAACCGAACCAAGCGCGCAGACATGATGCCAGCCTTCCGGTGCCGTGCCCAAGGTATTCGCAGCGTGGCGAACCTTGGTCCCTGACGAGCTCTCAGGTGGTTTCACGGTCACCGCAGGGGATTGGTCGTCAAGGTGAAGGCGGTGGTCTCGCGGCCGCGACCACGTCGGATTGCAGCGGCGGTGTAGGCGTCGAGGTGGGTGAGGTCGTATTCGTCAAGTTCGGGGGTGGTGTGGCGGGCGAGTTGGTGGGCGTCTTCGGGGAGCAGGTGAAGTAGATCTTGTTGCGGGCGTTGGCGGAGATGGCGAGTTGGGTGTCGCGGGGAGTTGGGCGAGGTGCTGGTGGGCGAGCACCAGGGAGAGTCGGTAGCCGCGGGCTTCGGCGAGCATGTCGTTGACGGAGCCAGCGAGGTTGAGGATGTTGTGGGCTTCGTCGATGACGACGGTGGCGTCGCGGCGCCGGGATTCGGGTTGGCGGGCACGGTGGGTGGCGGCTTGCCAGACGGAGGCGAAGACCAGGGAGCCGAGGAGGCGTGAGGTGTCCTCGCCGAGTTGGCCTTTGGGTAGTCGGGCGATGAGGACGCCGCCGTGGTCGAGGATGCGGGTCATGTCGAAGCTGGATTCGTGGGGGCCGATGGTGGCGCGGACGAAGTCGCGCAGCAGGAACGAGCGCAGCCGGGCCAGGACGGGTCCGGTGATCTGAGCGCGGAGCGCGGGTGGGGTGGCTTCGAACCATTCCCAGAACCCTTTGAGTCCTTCGGGGTCGTCCAGGCCGGCGGTGAACGGTGCCCGGAACTGCTTGCCGTTCAGCAGCGGCGGCACGGTGGTCAGGGTGGGGCGGGGGTGGCGCATGACGGTCAGGCAGGCCACGCGCATGACGTCGTCGATGCGGGGTCCCCAGTGGCGTTGGAAGATCGCGGCGAAGATCGACACGATGTTGTCGACGACCAGGTCGTCGTCCGTGCCGCGGCGTTGCAGCGGATTGAAGGTGGCGCTGCGCTCAGGCTGGTCGGGGTCGATCAGGACGAGCCGGTCGCCTATGCCCTCGGGTAGGCGGGCCAGGACGTCGAGGGCGAGGTCGCCCTTGGGGTCGATCAGGACGACGCCGCGGCCGGCGCGGATGTCGCCGAGGACGAGTTGGGCGAGCAAGGTGGACTTGCCGACGCCGGTGGAGCCGATCACGTGCAGGTGGTGACGGGCATCGGCCACGGGCAGGGCAACGGTGTGGCCACCGACGGCTGCCCGACCGAGGACCTTGGTGTTCCGGCCACCGGTGGGCACGGTGATCGGTGCGGGGACGGTTCTCGCGCGCGCCCGATCCAACCCAGGCACGGCCAGGTCCGTGGGCAGCCCGGCGAAGGCGGCCAGTTCCGTCGTGGTGAGCAGGAATCCGCGCCGCTTTGGCGGCTCGCCAGAGCTGGTCCGGGTGGGCCGCGGGGATGGGGCGCAGGCGGTTGCCGGCGGTGTGGACGGCGAACGCTGACGCGAGCGCGTGGCAGACGGTGATCAGACGCCGGGTGGCGGCGTCCAGCTCACGGTGGGTCAGCCGTCGCCGCCACGTCAGCCGAGAGGCCTTCCGCGTGAGGTGCATCGCCCGGGACGGGCGGGCCGTGGCGTGGGTGACGCCGTAGCGGATGGCGGTTTCCCAGTGCGGTCCGGTGGTGGTCTTGGTCAGGGCAGCGGTGGCGTCGCGGTCGCGGTGGGGGTCACCGACCGGGCGCGTGCCGGTGGGGGCCGAGGTGCGGGTAGAGCTGAGCATGGCCGTCAAGGCACCTATCAGGGAGGTCAGCACTCGTTCGGGGAGCCCAGTCGATGTGGAGCGGCCGGCCTTGAGCGCGGCGGCTCCGGCGCGCAGCCGAGCGAGTTGGCGGGGCGTGGCGGGTCGAGCGAGTACCTGGACGCAGGCCGTCTCGGTCGCGTTCAGGGTGGAGGTGGCACCGAGCAGGGCGCGGTGGGGGTCGGTGTCGTGGTCGGTGGCCAGGGGGTGCCAGTCGGGCCGGGCGAGAACCAGGGCTCCGCCGTCCACGCTGATCGACGGCTCGGGTTCGGTGCTGGCTCGGTCGCAGGGTCTCGTCGCCAACGGAACCGGGTGGGTGGCGGGTTCGATGACGGTGGTGGCGCCGGGCCAGGCGGCGGACACGGCGGCGGCGATCGGTCCGGCGGGCATGGTGCCGGGGACCCAGATCAGGATCTGTAGGTGGCGTCCGGTCCAGCGGTATTCGAGGGCCAGGTGCGGTGTGCCCTGGCGCAGTCGCCGCCAGCGTCCGGGTGAGCAGGCCGTGCAGGTTCGTCCAGCAGGCTCGGGCGCCGTCCGGGTCGACCTGCGCGGGCGGGGTGATCAGCACCTGCTGCGCGCCGTCCAGGAGTTGGGTGTGCCGCCATCGACGGACCCTTCGGTGCAGCGCCAGTCCGCCGGCTGTGGTCAGGACGGCGAGGGCGGTCAGGACGGCGAGCAGCTCGACTGCCGGGAGCGGGACCTGGTGCAGGGGAGGCGGGTTCATCGTGGGTCGTCGGGGTCGGTGTTGGGGGGTGGGTTGGTGATCAGGTGGTGTTCGGTGGGGGAGGCGGTGGCGCGGTAGGCGACGCGGGCGTCTCCGGCGATGAGGAGGGCTTCGCCGCGGGGTGCGGTGAGCAGGAGTCGGGCTTCACCGTTGGTGAGGTCGAAGGTGTCGGCGATGGTGTCGATGGCTTGGGGGGCTTGGCGGAGCAGGATCTGGGTGGCGGCGTTGGCGATGACGATCTGGCCGAGGTCGGAGGTGAGTAGGTCGGCGGCGTCCTGGGTGACGACGGTGAGCCCGGCGTGGCGTTTGCGGGCGGATTTGGCCATGCGGGCCAGGAACCGGGCGCCGTCGGGTTCGCGCATCAGCGTCCAGGCCTCGTCGACCACGACCAGTCGGCGTACTGGTTCGGGGGGTGGGTCGTCGAAGCGGGCGTAGTCCCGGGCTCGTGACAGGGACGGTGGTCGTCGGTGGGCTGGTTGGGTGCCGGGTGGTGCTGGTTGGGCAACGGGTTGGCCAACTCGGTGCGGGTGGGACGGCGCCGGTTGGCATCGGGCGGGTCGGGTAGGTCGACGTCGCGCCAGATGGCGTCCAGGGCGAGCAGCATCGCGGCGGCCCGGAGTTCGTCGGGTAGGTGGCGGGTGGACCAGACCACGAGGTGGCCGGTGGGGTGGGCGGTGGTCGCTCCGGCGAAGAGGTCCTTGAACGCGCCGGTGGTCCAGGGCGTCAGGCGGGCAGCGAGGGTGGCGGCGTCCGGGTTCGCGTCGTCCCGGGTGAGGGCGGCGGCCAGGTCGGCCAGGACGGGGGCGGGGCGGCGCCAGGTGGTGGGGTCGTGGGTGATGCCCGCAGTGGTGTAGGTGGCGGTGATGGCTTTGTCGAGGGCGGCGCGTTCGGTCGGGGGTGGCTGCTGGCCGAGCAGGACCCCGATCAGGGTGTGTAGGAACAGGGCGCGGCGGGTGAGCGCGTCGCCTCGGTGGTCACCGGGTGGCAGGTCGAATGGGTTGACGCGCGCGCCGGGTGCCCCGAGGCGGACCAGGGTGCCGCCGACGGCGTCGGCGAGGTGGGCGTACTCGTCCTCGGGGTCGATGACCGCGACCTGGACGCCGTCGTAGAGGTTGCGCAGGACGTCGAGTTTGACCAGGTAGGACTTGCCGGCGCCGGAGCGGGCCAGGACGACGGCGTTGTGGTTGTCCTGGGTCCAACGGTCCCACCAGACGATGCCGCCGCTGGTGGTGTTCACCCCGAACAGCACCCCGCCGAGGGCGGGTCCCTCGCCCGGTAAGGCTCCGGGCAGGTCGGGGCTGGCCAGGGGGAACGCGGCGGCCAGGGCGTCGGTGTCCATGATGCGGCGGTGGCCGAGGCCGTCGTGACCCAACGGCAGGGTGGAGCACCAGCCGGGCAGGTGGCGCCAGGTCGCCGGGTGGGTGTCGAGCAGGACCGAGGCCGCGGCGGCCCGGACCTCGGCGACGGCGTCGGCCAACGCGGCCCGGGTGGGGGCGTGCACGGTCAGGTAGAGCCCGACCCGGAACAGGCGGGCCTGGCCTCGGGCGAGCCGGTCGGCCAGGTCGGCGGCGTCCTCGGCGGCGGCTTCGATCAGCGGGTCGTCGAGGCGTCCCCGGTCGGCGCCGATCCGCCGCGAGGACTCCAACCGGGCACGCTGCCGGCGCAGCCTTCCCGCGGCCAGGTCGGTGGGCAACGGGTCGATGTGGATCGCGACGTCCAGCCGGCCCGCCCACGCCAGCAACGGCTCGAGCCAGGACATCCCGACCTCGGCCGGGTAGCCGTGCACGATCAGGGTCGCGGTATAGCCGTCACCGATCCGCAGGAAACCCGGTGCGGTCACCACCGAGGCTGGGCCGACCACCGACGCCAGCGGCGGTTCGGGTGGAGTGGTGGCGGGAGCGGTGTCGTGGGGACGGCGTGTGGTCCGGCGGGATGCCTTGCGGCGCCAGGTGGTTGGGTTCACCAGGGGTCCTCCTCCTCGAGGCGGTCGGTCGTGGCGTCGTCGTCCCAGCTCGTGTCCGGTGCGGTGACCGGTGTCGTCGGTGGGGTCCGGGGAGTGCGGGGGTCGGTGGCGGTGAATGGATCGGTGGCGGCGGTCAGGACGGCGGTGGCCTCGGCGGCGTCCAGGACCCGGCAGCGGGATCCGATGTCGGCCAGCGCCTGCGCGGTGGCGGCGGCTCGGCGGTGGGCCTCGCGGGCGATCGCGACCCGCGGTGACGTTCGGCGGTCGCCGGTCGGGGTGGGGGTGGTCGCGGTGCAGGCGATGGTGATGGTGCGTTCGAGCGGGTCGTGGGCGTCGGCGAGGTCGAGCAGGAACCAGGCATGATCGACCGCCGCTGTCGCGAGCGCTTCGTGCGGCAACGCGTGGGAGGCGTCGGCGATCCGCACCGCGCGTTCACCGAGATCGACCCGGCGGGCCGAGACGACGATCTGCACCGGCCCCGGCAACGCGTTCAACCAGCGGCCGTAGGCGGCGACTTGTGCGGCCTGCTCCGCGCCGGTGTTGAGGTTCGAGGTGATCGTGGACGCCGCAACCAACGCCACCGCGCTCGACCCGAGCGACAGGACACCGTCACCGTCGATGTCGGAGGCGGGGAGCCGCAGCACACCCAGGTGGCCCGTCGTGGTGGCGGGGGTGTGGGCGGGTGCCCAGGAGGGCGCGGCGTCCCGGGTCGGCGCGACGGGGACGAGGCGACGCGGGGTGCGGCGGTGGGTGATGGCTGCCAGCAGCCAGGCGTCCAGGCTGATCCCGTCGCGACGTCCCACCGCGACCGCAGTCGCGACGGCTGCCAGGGGCGCGGTCGCGGCGGCGAGCACGGGCAGCGGGAGACGGCCGGCGAGCAGGTGCCAAGTCAGGTAGATCGGCACCGCGGCCGCGGCAAGGATGGCCGCTTGGCGGACGGTCAGGCCCATCACCACCCGGTCGGGAGTGTCCAGATCGGCCGGGATCCGAGCCCGCACCAACGCATCAGCTGCCAGGGATCGACTCATCAGGGTCTCCTCTCAGGCCAGCGCCGAGCCACGGACGGACGGCGGCAGCGGTCGCGGCGGTAACGACCCGGGACGTGGACGCCGAGGCGGCGTCCGGGTCGGCGTGGTGGGTGGAGGGATTGCCGGACCCGAGGTGCGGGGCGTGCCCGGAGCGGGCCGCGGGCTCGGTGACGGAGGTGACGGTGCCGGTGGGTGCGGCGGGGTCGCGGGAGCCGGAGGTGCTGGGGCCGGCGCTGGGCCGCGCCCCGGGAGAGGACCAGGTGGCCGGCCCGATGGGCGCGGCCCAGGAGCAGGTGGTGCCGGCGGCCGTGGCGGCAAGCCACCCCCGGGCAGACGACCTGGCAAGGGACCACCGCCGCGGCGTCCACCGGCGCCAGCTGAGCCGGGACCCGGTGACGCAGGTCCGGGTGCGGCAGGTCCGGCGCCTGCGCTGCGGCGTCCGAAAGCTCTGCTCATCGCGTGGCCGAGGCCACGGGTGATCTGGTGGACAACGACCAGGCGGACCATGGCCGCGGCCAGGTTCGGGCGAGTGCTGGCGTGGGTGAGGTGGCGGCGGATCAGCGCGGGGATGCGGACGGTGACCCACAACAGGACCGCCACGATGATCAGGTTCAGCAGACCGCTGGGGTCGGCGGGCAGACCGTAGGACGGCAGGTTCGCGGCCGGGTCCAGGAAGATAGCCAGGCTGGTGTGCAGGGCCACGGCCTGCAGGACGACGGTCGCGGCCAGCCCGGTCATGGTGCGCCACCAGGCCTGCGCGATGACCTCGGTCCACGGCAGGGCGTGGCACGCCAACGCGACCGGGGCGATCCCGACGGCCACGATCAGGGCCGCGAACCGGGTGATCCAGCCGACCAGCAACATCGCCAGCAGGACGTTGATGATCAGACCGACCAGGGTGGTCAGCAGGGCCGAGACCGGATTGGTCAACGCGCTGGTGACCACGCGGAACAGTTGCCCCAGAGAGCGTTCGGAGGCGATGCCCTCACCGGTCAACGCCACCACCAGCGTGTTCGCGGTGGTGATGATGCCCCGGCACAACGGGGTGGCGAAGTTGGCCGCGACCAGACCGATCACCAACCGCGGCAACAGATCCGCGACGCCATACCGGACCGGCAGACTGTCGCCGGCCATGACCACGATCGCCGCGGCCATGAGGGCCAGCACGAAGCCGGTGTTCACCACCGTCAACGACCGCGCGGACAGTGCGGCGATCTGGGGCAGGCCGGTGACGTCCGGCAGGTGGAACAGCGTGGTGGCCAACAGGTGCCAGATGGTGTTCAGGCTCTCGCGAGCGAACGCCGACAGCCATGCCACGGCCTGATCGAAGATCCAGCCGATCATCAGACACCAAGGATCTTCTTCAGCACCGTCAACACCACCGGCGCCAACAACGCCAACGCATACCCGATCCCCGCCGAGCGCAGCGACTCTTGGCGCGCTCGACATCCGAGGATTGCCCTCGGCAGCCATGTACCGCAGGCCGCCCAGGGTGAGGTGAACGTCGCCAGTGGCCAGAATCCCGACCACCCAGGCCGTCGCATTGTTGATCACCGTGGGGAGATCAGCGACCATCACCGTCGCCGAGACGGCGCTGGACCAGTGCTGCACGTCGATCACCTGCCCTTCGCGGAGGTGTTCTGTATGTGCCTGTCGGGGGTGCCACCGCGGGCATTCGGCGGATTCGGGCAGACCCGCGCCTCCCTTCGAAGGACAAGCGGGTTGGCGGTGCGGGCTGCGAACACGGACACCGGCCACGGCTCCGTCCTCACGCCACGCGGTGGCACCGGAACCAGAAGCCCGACCCGGGTCTGGTGGAGGGCAGGTCGGTCCCGGGGCAGGGAACAGGTTCCGCTCACCCACGGGTGCTGCGTTGGCCAACTGAAGGTCTCGCCGGAACGGGCACGGTCAACCGTTGGCCAACCAGCCCGGGAGGGGTGTCAGCGACTGGGGGACAGGCCAACCCAATCGAGTTCTCCGGCGCGCAGCGCCGCAACCAGGCGTTGCTCACCCGCGCGACGCCAGGCAGAGGCGAGGTCGAGGGAGATGCCCAGCCGCTCGGCGGCCACACTCAGCGGGACGTCGTCCAGTCTTGTCGCACTGATGAGCAGGCACTCGTCAGGATCGATCACCGCGGCGGCCAGGGCACGGGTCAGCACCCAGTCGGGGTGATCCCATGGCCGTGGTGGCGGCGGCCCCCACGCGTCCTGGACCCGGATCGCGTCGTTGTCCTGCGCGCAGGTCCGGACACGCCGGACGGCGCGGGCTCCGGCATCGAGCAGCCGACTACAGATGTTCGCCGCGTCGACGTCGATGGTGTGGAGCCGTTCCAGGAACCCGGTCAGCAGCTCGGCGTCCAGGTCGGCGGTCTCGCCGTGCCAGCCGAACGCCAACCGACCGGCCCGACGCCGCAGCCCGGGTATCGCCAACCCGACGGCCGCCAACACCCACACGCTGCCATCGCGGCGGGCACGGGTCACGACCTCACGCCACACCACATCCCGCGTGGCTCTGGGTGTGGCGTCGTGGATCAGCAGGCGGCGTAGCTCGTCCAGCGGCACCATCTGCTGCGGCAGCGCCTCAACACCGCGGCAGTCGAACGCCACCGGCGCTGGAGGGCACGTGAGCAGATCGAAGGCTCTTTGAGCAGCGTCCAACGGGCCGGCCGGCCACGGTGAAGCGCAGCCTATGGGTGGTGAGACGCGAAGTGATCGGCTCGGGGACACATTGGGCTCCTGACGCAGGGGCATCGGCGAGATGCAGGGGTGTCCCACATCGCCTCACGCCAGCCCAACCGGTTGGCCAACCTCGACCGATCGCTGAACGCGCCAAGCCGGGTCGATGGACCTGGTTGGTGCCGGTTGGGTCGACAACTCGGTCGACGACCTGGCCATCACAGGGCGGACGGGCCGTGGGGTGGTGTGAACACGGACGACCGGCAGCAGACCCCGAACCCCATGCCGAACAACGACCCCGCCCACCTCGACCCGACCAACCAGCCCGGCCACCCCAGCGCCGGGCGTGACGCGGCCGATGCCCTGAACCTGGGAGAGCGCGCCGCCCAGAATCTGCTCCGCATGGCCACCACCGAGGGGCAGACCGTGATCGACCTGGACGACGACCCCACCCTGCGCGCCGCCACCACCCAAGCGGACCTGGGCTACCGAGCCGTGGACCTTACCGCACTCGACCAGCCCACCGAGCCTGGGGATCTGGTCGCGCTGCGCTGGCCCCGTCCGGGACTGGAACAGTCCTGGCTGAGCTCGGCACCCGAAGTCTTCGCCGCTGTGGCAGCGCTCACCGCACCTGGAGGCGTCGTGGCCGTCATCCTGGAACCCACACCGGCGCATGCCTTCGGCATCACCTGGACCGGCGTCCTGCTCACCGCCGCCAGGGCTGCCGAACTGAATTTGCTGCAGGACATCGTCTGCCTCCACGACCTCCAGGTCGCCGACGATCAGACACCGGACGCCGCCCCAACCGCAGCCCTACTCCACCGGATCATCCTCATCCTGCGCACCAGGACCGGCCGCCATGCCCAGGCCTAAGCCGATCGACAGCGGCGAACTACGCCGTCGACAACGTCGTGGAGTCTGGACACCGGAACAGGTCCGAGCACTCGGCATGACCACCGATCTAGAGACGGCGGCCGAGATCATCGGTATCGGACGGACGCTGGCCTACGAACTTGCTCGTGACGGCGCCTTCCCAGTCCGCCTGATTCGGTTGGGCCGTCGCGTCCTGGTACCCACCAGCGACATACTCGCGCTCCTAGCGACTCCTGTAGTAGTTCCCGCCGACGGGGATACATAGCCTCCTTGCGTGGTGTGTTGGGGTTGTCGCCTGCCGCGGTGGTTGGACCAGCGTGAGTTGAGTTCTGCCATGGTCGCGATCCCATCAAGCTGGCAACCGACAGGGGTGGACAGCGCGGCTTGCTGAAGGCTGGGTGGTCATGGGCGAGATCGTCCGTGTAAGCGAGCCTGAGGGTGAAGGCCGTTGTCCTGACTCGTGTTACTGAGTCCAATTCGGCCGGTCAGGTAGCGTCTAGCTCCGTCTATCTCTCGTCGGGGTCACTCGCAATACGCCGGGTTGATTCCCGCAGAGGTGATCGGGTTCGTCACGGGGTACGGGAGGTCGAACGACCCGTCAATGAGCCAAGAGCTGACGTTGTGCTCGTCGACGACGGAACTCGCGAGCGTCGTGTCGGGAACGTACTGGGCACGGGGGTCGGCAGCGAGTACCTGGTCGCCGCGAGTAGCGCCGAGCGAGACGTTATGAGGCAAGACCATGCGGACGGGCGTCGCGCCCTTGCGCAGGTACCAGGCGACGAGCTTGAAGTCCTTCCCTCTGGTCGTGGATGCCTCGAAACGCACTTGCAGGGCACCCCAGGCAAGTTCACGGCTGTTCTCCGCCTCGGGGAACAGCTCGCAGGCGGGCCCGGACGCTCGAATGACCTTGGGCGCGCGCCCAGCGGCGTCTGGCTGGTCACCGACCGGGCGGACTACATCGCCTACGAGTCCGGGACGTCGCGCTGGCACCAGGAGCACATCATCCTGCACGAGGTCGGGCACCTGCTGTGCGGGCACCGGTCGGGCCCGTCCGGCGTGCCGCCGGCCGACCTCGCCGTGCTGGATCCCTCGCTTCCCGATCTCGACCCGCCACGGTGCGGTCCTCGCTGCGCCGTCACGACTACGCCGATCGTGAGGAGCAGGAGGCCGAGCTCGTCGCATCGCTGCTGAACCTGCGCGCGGAGGCCAGCCGGCGTCCGGGTCTGTGCCACGAGGGGGCGGGCGCGACCGCCCGGATCCGGCACACGCTGCTGCCGTGAGGTCGGCAGACCTGGTCAGGATCGGCTTCACCCTCCTGGTGGCCCTCGGGGCCGTCCGGGCCGGCCGGAGCTGGTGGCGACACCGGGGTTGCGGCCGGGCGGCGTTCCTCGTCGCGTTCCTCGCCCTGTTCGTGGCGCGCGTGGTCACGAGCCCCCACGTCCACGAGTGGATCGACCGGACGTGCGGCTACCCGAACGTGTGCAGACTCGCGCTGCGGCTGTCGGAGGTCCTGCTGGCGGCCTGCATCCAGGTGCTCGTGCTGTCGTGGACCGACCGGGACGCCCGGATCCGCCGGGTGGTGGCCGGCTACGTCCTCGTCGCGATCGTGGTGGCGGCGCTCTTCCTGGCAGGGCCCGTGGCGCCGGAGCGGGCGACCCACACCGGGCTGTCCCGGGAGACCGACGGGCGCCTCCTGGCCGACCTGGGCTGCACCCTCGTGGCGCTCGCAGCGGCGCAGCTGAACCTGCTGCGGCTGTCGCGCCGGCTCGTCGGTGTGCCGGGGCCGTGGCTGCGTCGCGGGTTGCGGCTCGTCGAGGTGTCCGCCGCGCTCGGGCTGGTGTACTGCGCGGTCGCCATGGCGGTGGAGGCCGGGCTGCCCTGGCCGCGCGTGGTCGACGGTCAGCGACTGGCGGAGGCCGTGGCCACGGCCATGGAGTCGGCGCTGATCCTCGGTGTCGTGCTGCCTGCCTGGGGGCCGCGCCTGTTCGCCGGGTGGACCTGGTGGTCGTACGTGCGGGAGTACCGCGCGCTCGGTCCGCTCTGGTCGGACCTGCGTGCGCCGGGCCGCGGCCCGGCGCACGGCCCGGTCCTCGCCCCGGCCCGGAGCTGGCGGCCCGACGACGCCGAGCACCGCCTTTACCGGCGGATGATCGAGATCCGCGACGCGCAGCTGGCCCTTCGCCCCTACGTCGACCCGGGTCTGGTCGCGGCGGTGCGCCGGAACCTGCCGCAGGACGGCCCGGGACGCTTCCTGCCCGGCCCGCTCGTGGAGGCGGTCGTGCTGCACGGGGCCCTCGTGGCGCGCTCGCGGGGGCAGGCGCCGGGGGACGGCGCGCCGTCCGACGAGCCGGCGGGGCCGGAGGGCTTCGCCGCCGAGCGGGTCTGGCTCGTGGAGGTGGCGCGGGTGTGGCGGGAGATCCGGAGCGGCGGAGATCCGGAGCGGCCGGATGCGGGCCGGGCCGGGCCGCCGGGATCCGGCCATCACCTCGCCCGGGCCTGACCTCCCCCGCCGTCGCGCCGCCCGGCGATGGCCGCCATCACGCCGCGGACCATCTGCTGCACGGTGGCCGCCGCCGACTCCACCGATCCCGGCCGGCCGGCGTCGAGCCACGCCGTGATCGCCTCGACGGTGAGGGCGGGCAGGAGCCGGGCAGCCCAGGCACGGTGCTCCGGGTCGGCGAACCGCTCGCGCAGCCGCTCCTCGCTGACGGCGAACGACGTCGCGGAGACGTGGTCCGCGAACGCCTGGAACTCCGGCTCCTGGCGGGACAGCAGCCGGAAGCCTGCGGGATCCTCGTCGGCCAGACGGACCAGCGCGGTGAGCCCGTCGCTGCCGACCCGGCCGGGGTGGCCGACTGCGGCGACGAGCCGCTCGCTCACCTGGTCCACGTCACCGTCCGGGGCCGCCTCGTCGTCCTCGCCCGAGGGATCCCCGTCCTGGAAGACGACGCCCAGGTCCTGTCGGTCCCGGCAGTGCCCTCCGTCGGGGAGTTCGGCGCTGTCACCTTTACCCGCGACCTCGGTCGCTGGCTCGGTCGCCTCTTCGACGTCCCAGTCGACGGCTTGGTCTACCGCGAGAACAGGTGGGACCACCGCCCCTACCCACGCGCCCAATCCCACGAGGTCCAGATCGCCGGTCACCTGATCCGGGTCACCGCCTACGACGTCCTGACCGACGACCGACTCGACGTCCGCACCGCCCACGCCATCGCCATCGACACCCACGCCCCCTTCCTGTTCACGCCCCGCCGCCCCGCCCTTCACCTCGACTGGCAACTCGCCTGCGCCGCCTGGTGCGCGGTCAACCCCGGCTGACCGCCGCCCAGGACCACGAGGGCCATGTCTGCGGGCGCGCCTCGCCTGGACCGCCGTCCGGCCGTTCTTCACGCAACGGAAGGGAAGCGGTGGAGGAGAAGGCGGGCGGCTGCGGTGACCACCTGCAGCCGGAATCGCGTTTCGTCGGCATTCGACTGTCCGGGGTGAGAGCCGTCCGAGTGGGACATCTGCCATAGGCCTTGGAGGAGATTCCCTCCAGCTCTGGGGCCGAGGCTCGGCGTGCCGATGAGCTTTCCGAGAGCCTGACCACCTCCGCCCTGGTCGGAGGGCTTCGAGAAGTCCGTGTGGGCCTCGGCCAGTTGCACGAGAAGGTCCTCGAACATGGCCCGCAGCTGGCTGTTGGACGCCTCGTACCGATGCTGGCTGAAGCTGTCCACCGCTTGGTGGTAGTGATTGAGCGCTACTCGATAGCCGCGGTCCTCAAGCTCCTTCTCGAGAGCGGTGATCTCGGGGCCGAGGGGAACGGGGCCGGCGTCTGTCGGGCGCAGTTCGTACTCGACCCGCGTCTCGTGGGGCCGGGAGAAGACGTTCCGGGCATCGACCACGTCATCAACGGCGTGCTTCCAGGCCAGTTCATAGCCGTCGCCCAGCAAGGCCTCACGAAGTTCACCGAACCATGGTGGCGGATCTTCGGGGTCGGTCCTGCTGCCGGTGAGGAACTGAAGGACGAAGTCCAGCAGGGCGCGATGGGCGCTGGCGTCGCCGCCCCGCGCGGCGCGCTGGGCGCCCAGCAGCCGTGCGCGGAGGATCTCCTGCTTGTTCGCCTTGTCGTCCGTGGACCCGAAGCGGAACACGTCCGCGCGCATCATCACGGTCTTGAGCGTGCTCGCCGTCCAGTTGGAGGCAACCTCGATGAGCAGACCCAGCGTCGGATCTTGCAGGGTGTCCACGGGTGACAGTCTGCCGTGCCCGGTGCCGCGCCGTCTCTCGGCGGTCAACAGCTCCCCGGGTTGTTGCGCCGCTGGTGGCGGACTGATCGCCAGGGTGCCGCCCTGACTGCCCGCGGGTGACGTCACTGCCTGAGGCCGCGGCGATCGAGGGCGTCTCCCGATCACAGCCCCACGTCTCCCCGGGGCCAGCTGCACGGAAGACCGTGCGTGGTTGGGGGGCGTCAGCCGGGGTCCTCGCCTGCGACCCGGTAGCCCTCGGTCAGCGTCCCTCCTGCTCGATGGAGGACAGCCAGCACGGCCTGCTCGAGCTCGGCCTTATCCCGAGGTTCGAGGATGACGGCCTTGTGCCCCCTCAACAGCGACGCGAGGGTGCCCGCGTCGAGGTCGGCGAGCCTGCGCGGGAGCCACTTCCCGCGCGAGACCCACCCACCGCTGCTGAACAGGGCCAGCTCGCCGGCCGCAAGCAGCAGTCCTCCGGCGATGAACGCCATCTCGGCGGGGTCCTGGCAGCCGCGGAAGTCGTCGAGCAGATCGGTGAGCAGGTAGCGCCGGGTGGTCAGTTCGTCGCCACTGATCGGTCCCGGGCCGAGCCGGTAGCGCTCTCGCGCCTGTGCCTGGACGTTCTCGGCGATTCCGTCCTGGTGCCCGTCGGCGGGTGACCTGATGGCGGACAGTGCGTCGTGATCCCGCTGTGCCTTGCGGAGCCGTGGCCGCGTTGGTGATCCGGAAGCGCACTATGGTGGCTGGGGGAGTGGTGCTCACCCGTCCTCGTCGTGTCGCCGCCCGGAATGTCCTCGCACCTCGGAAGAGCTGATCCGTGAACCTGACTGCGCCGGCTCCGCCGCTGGCCGATCACTTTGTCCGGTTGCGCCCGTGGCGCCTTGACGACCTCCCCTGTGTGCGCGAGGCCGGCGAGGACACGGCCATCACGGAAGCGACCACGGTCCCGTCCGACTACACCCCCCAGGTGGGGCGGGCTTTCATCGAACGGCAATGGACCCGATCCCGCGAGGGGCAGGGCTGGTCCCTGGCCATCACCAGTGTCTCCGACGACCTGGCGCGTGGCTGTGTCGCCCTCTTGCTGCGTCCGCAGCCCGGTGTTGCGGGCCTCGGCTACTGGCTCACCCCTTCTGCCCGCGGAGCCGGGTACGCCTCCCACGCGGTCGCGCTGCTGACCGACTGGGCTCTGAGTGCGGCCGGTCTCCACCGCGTCGAGGCTTGGGTCGAGCCCGGCAACGTCTCCTCTCTCCGACTGCTGACCAAGTGCGGTTACCTTCCAGAAGGCCGGCTCCGCTCGTTCCTCGTCTTCCCCACCCGGCGCAGCGACGCACTGGTCTTCTCCCGCGTCACCGCCGATCCGCGATCAACGCCCGGTGGTTCGCCGCCGATGACGGCCGGGTGAGACCCTCCGGCCCGCCACTGGCACCGTCTCCGCGGGTCGCGGGTGGACCCTTGGCACTGTCTGTCCGTTCGGCGGCGTGTGGCTCAGGTGAGGCCGAGGTCAGTCAGGAGGTCCCGCCACAGGTCGATGACGGAGGCCGGGACTTCAACGCGGCTAGCGAACCGGTAGCCCAGCATGGGCTTGTCCTTACGTCCGGCGGCCGCGGTGAGTTCGTCCCAGACGGGGGCGTCGACCCGAGCGAAGAACGCCTCGATCTCGCCCTTGCCCTTGTCCGGGCCGATCCCGAAGTCGACGGCCAGGGTCCGTACCCGGTGGGCGGACCAGCGTGCCACGGCGTCTTGGAACGGTTCGGACGCCGGGTCCTGCGGTGAGGGGGCGGGGGCGGGGAGCTTCGATAGAGCGCCCGTGGCGTGCAGGGCGGGCCCGTCCGACACGATCGCGTACGGGACGGCGAGCTCCTCCAGAACACGGGCGAACTTGGCGAACCTCTCGTCCCCGTCGACGCTGACGAAGACCACGTGCGCGGACTGCGGGGTCGCCAAGCCCCGGGCGTCGGCTTGGGCGAGCCACACCTCGAACGCGTCCACCTCGGTCGGGCCTTCGACCAGGACGACTCCCGCGGCGAACAGCAGGTCACGCATCCGCGGCTGGCGCAGCAGTTCCTTCAGATCCTCGAACTCGCGCTGGTCCAGCCTCGGCCGGTGCGCGAGGGTCCGGCCGTCGCGGTGGTCCAGTCGGGTGACGGCAGCCAGGTCGGCGGCGTCCCGCATCGGCACCAGGTGGGCGCTGTGGGTGATCAGGATCGTCTGTCGACCGGCGCGGGACTGCCGCAGAACGTCCAGCAGCCGTCGTTGCGCGACCGGGCCGAGGTTCGTCGCCGGCTCGTCCAGCAGCAGGGTGTGTCGGTCATCGGTCAGCAGCACCGCCAGGAAGGCGGCCTCCTCGACGCCCGCACCCGACAGACGCAGGGGAATATCCACGTCGTGCCCGTGCTCGGGGTGAACATCGACTACGACGGGCACCACGAGCAGCCGGTGGGTGTCGGCGCCGACGTCGACGGCCTGCTGGCGGACGTCGAGGCGCCGGCCGGTGATCTGCGTGAAGACGTCCTGCGCCCTGTGGAAGCGGGCACGCTCCCTCGCGTCGCCGTTCTTCAGCCGTAGCAGCTCGACCGCGGTCCCGGAGCCGTCCTCGATCCCGGCCGTGCTCGCCAGTTCCGGCACGTCCACCATCGCCCGGACCGGGGACCGCCGGTTCTCGGTGACGGTCAGGGACCCGGACAGCAGATGGTCCAGCACCTGGGCGAAGCTGACGTGGTCGCGGGGTGATTCCCGCAGTTCGGGGAACCGTTCGATCAGCCGCCGCAAGGAGGCGGCCTCGGGGTTGCTGCCTGCTCGGCGGGCGATGAGTTCCACCGGCGCCGACGTGGCCACCAGATCGGTGAACGTGAAGGCGCCCAACACCTTCTCGTACTGTGTGACGACCGTTTGCGGCGACTGCTCGCTCAAATCGGGAAGGGGTTGCCCCTCGTCGGGGGAGCGGCAGAGCTCCGCCCGCAGGTCCGACCGCGCGGTCCCCACCCGTTCGGCGGTCACCGTGCCGGGTACGACGGCGTGCGACTGCCACAGATCCAGGTGGGCCAACGGCTCCGCGGTCTGCCAGAAGACGGCCCACGGGTGGCCGGGGCCTGGGTCGTGGCGGACGACGAGCTGGCCGGCGCCGAGGAACGTTCCCGCGCCCAGGTCTTCCGCGAGGAGATCCTCATAGCGTGGCCCCTGCTGGGGGCTGCTGCCCCGCAGACCCGTGACCACGGCGGCTCGAGCCCAGTCCTCGATCAACGACTGCTCGTTCTCGTCTTCGAACGCCGCCCCCAGCCGTACCTCGAAGGTGGTGCTGCCGTACCGTCCGGCCAGGGACCACTCGCGGTCGAGTTCGGCGAAGCTGCCGGTGGCGACGGCCTTCACCGCGGTCACGGCGAGTCGGACCAGGCGGCCCAGGTTCGTCTTTCCGCTGCCGTTGGGCCCCACGATCACGGACAACCCGTCGCTCACGTCGAGGGCCACCGTGTCGAAGGACAGGGTGTCCGTGGCGGTCAGCGAGGTCAGGCGCATGCCGCCCAGCCAACCAGCCCGGCGCGATCCCGGTCCTCGCGGCGCGCGCTCGTGACCGAGTGACACCCCGCCGGGTCGGGCCCCGCGGCTGGTCCACACCGATGGTGCCGTGATCACGGTCAAGCTGGTCGGGAACCGGTTGTGCCTGCGGGGTACCTGCCCGGACGGCCTCAGCATCTACCAGTGGGACGCCCCGGAGATCAGCGTCGCCGCCGACCGGGGCACGAGGTGGATCGTCTCGAACCTGAACCGGCGCCTGGTCCCCGACCTCCTCGACCGGCACGCGAAGGCCCTCGTGCTCCTGGCCCGGCAGCGTGACGACGAGCAGGCCAAGGCCGCCACCTGCACCCAACTGCGCGAGATCATCCCGGCAGGGGTCCTGGGTCAGCCGTGGCCGGCTGACGCCGACGACGCCCGCTGGCACGGCGGCGGCCACCACTCAGGCCGCGTGCGCGTAGTCTCCGCGGGCAGCGTCGACGTCGAACTGAACAGCCTGACCCCCGGCGAGGCCGCCCGTGTCCTGACCGCTCTGTTCCGCCCCGGCGAACCGGACCTCCAGCCCGGCCTGTCCCCAGCGGGCCGGTTCCTCGCCGGGTTCCCGCAGGCGGCCTACCCGGACGTCAGCAGCGCCCTCCTGCCGAGATCGGAGTTCGAGTCCCTCGGCGAGGCACCCACCATGGTCGCCCCCTTCGAGCACGGCGCGTGGGTCCACACCGTCGGGGCCGGGGAGCCCGACGACCCGGCGCAGGTTCTGGCATGGGCCCGGTGGCCCCACCTGAGGGCACTGCTCCTGCACGCTGCCGACGCCGGGGCCGGGTGGGTCCTGCTCGATTCCGACGGAGGGCTACCGGATGCGCAGGTCCCGTTGACCGTCCACGACTGGTGACACGCCGACGGTGGCGCTGCCCACGGCCCTTCGCCGGGGCGGCGCCACCGGCGTCGCCCACGTCCGCTTCCCCGGTCCCGGCACCGCCACGTCCGCTTCCCCGGTCCCGGCACCGCCACGTCCCCGGCCGGCACACCGCCGAGCGACTCCCCTCACGCCGGGCGTTCCCACCTGGCCGCTGTCCTCGGGGCCACGCCGCCGTGCCCACCAACCCGCCTGACCGTACCCAGCGCCGTCAGGGCCGCGCCCCGGGCATCCTTCCCCTTCGCGCCGGGTGCTCGGGGCTCGCAGGCGACCTCGATCCCGCGCGCCTCGGGCGAGCAGCCTGCCGGGGTGAGTGGCCCCTCGACCGTCGCACCAGGCAAGGCGACCCGGGACTCGCAGCGCCGCGGACGATCACCGGCACGCGACGGCGCCGCCAACTGTCAGCGCGGGGCCGCCTGTCAGCCACCGCCGACCGGGCAGCCGTCCACGCGCCTGCCGCGGCTCAACGGTGTCACCGCGCAGGAGCACCGGACCTGGGCGGTCACTGTCGCCCCGAGTCACTGCCGCGCCGGGGCCTTGCCCTGAGTACGGGGTCGCGCCATGCCTCGACTGCCGGTCATGATCGGCGGTCCCGACCCCGGCCGCACGTCGGCGCAGTCGCACACCGCGGCCGCCTCAACGCCGCCGGCATGGGTACATCAGCCGTTCCGTAACGGGGGGGGCGAGCCGAAGGGGCGGTGCCCCTGAGCGACGGCAACGCCGTTGGTGGCGTGGCGGTGGGCGGCCGAACAGTCCTGGCCGACCCCACGCACCACCCGCAAGGGGACACCGAAAACATCATGTCTCCGCAAGCTCCGCCATGATCCTTTCGGTTCTTCGCCCCTTGCCGGGCGGCACTCGGGTCGGCCCCGGACGGCCGTGTCACCGCGACACCACCCCGACCGGGCAGCCGGGCAGGGCCACCAGCCCGCCCTTCAGCCGTCAGCCCGCTCCGGGACCGGGTCGCACCCGAGCACCACCGTCCCCTGGAGGCACCCCGTGCTGTTCAACTTCACCATCGAGGGCAACATCGCGTCCCAGCCCCGCCTGTCCACCACCAAGTCCGGTCACCCCGTCTGCGTCGTGCGGATCCTGCGTAACTCCCGCTACCGCAACGCCAAGGGCGAGTGGGTCGAGGGCCGCACCGTCAGTGTCGACCTGGTCTGCTGGCGCGACCTGGCCGAGCGGGTCGCCGCTCTGTCCAAGGGCGACACGATCGTCGCCGAACTGTCCGACGACCTGTACATCGACACCTCCGGTCGCTACCCCGCACTGCAGGCCACTGCCCGCTCCGTCGCGGTCTCGATGCGCTGGCACGGCGCCACCAGCCACCGCTCCAACCCCCCGGCGCAGGGCGGCGACCCGTGGGCCGACGAGGTCCCCACCACCGGCGGCTACGACACCGGCGCCACCGAGCGTCCCGACGCCCACCAGCCCACGCCCGGCGACCCGGTCGCCGCCTGAACCACCGGCGGGCCCGCCCCGACTTCCCCCGGGGCGGGCCCGCAGCGGCGACCACTACACACACCTTCGGCAAGGAGCTGCCCCGTGAACCGACCCGCCCCGTGGACCCCCCACCACTCCCGCAACCTGCCCGCCCGCCTCCGCGTCCCGGCCGTCCGCGACGCCGCAGCCCCACTCATGGTCTGGACTTGCGTGCCCGCCGCTGCCCTGCCGTTCCCGTCCCGTGCCGGGCTAGCTAGCCCCACCAGCGAGTTCGAGCCGCATCTCAGCGCCCGGCCGCACGTCAGCCCGAGCCGTAAGGGGACCTGGTGCTGTGGGTCCGGTCCTCCCCGACTCGTTGCCTGCGGCCCCGGGCGGTATCCCACTACTGCCGGTGCGGGTCGCGATGAAGGTAGCCGAGACGGTCACCAGGACGACGGCAACCCAATTACCGCGCCAAGGGCTGGCCGAAACCGTCCCCACAGACTTCATGGGCATGATCGTAGGTGCCAAGGACGATGGGCGGGAGGTCGCTTTCGGAACGGGCAATCTGTAGCCATGGGATAGTCCCCGTTGGTGGCGAGGCAGAGGTCCGTTGACCCTGCCGATGAAATCGGTGACAGGCGACTCGTGGCAGACGAGGCTGGGTTGCCCTCGAGTTCGCTGGCGGTTTCACGCCCCTTGACCCGACGAGCGTGGCCTCAAGCATGAGCTCGTGAATGGTCGCCAACCCAGGGCCGAGGCAGAGTCGTTCACGAGGTCAGTAGGAGCGGAATCGTCGTCGGCCGCCTTGTCGGTGCGCAGGTCCAGGCCGCTCTTCATGCGGTCCTTAAGGGCTTGGCCACCGGGATGGGGTTCATGGAGTTGTCCGGGCGAGGCGGGCGAGTGAGAGGGCGAAGATGGTCGAGGCCGCCCAGCCCAAGATGGTGCATAGGGAGAGCCACCATTCCAGGTAGGTCCCTTCGGGGGTTTCCGCGTTGGGGTGCCAGGTGGCGCGTTGGTCGAGGTTGATGATCGGGACGACAGTGTCGACGGCGTACAGGACGGGGTTGAAGCACCGGACGCTGCCCTGTCCACAGCGGCCATGGACGGTGGCGGTGGCGGCACCGGTCGGAGTGAAAACAGTCCCGGCGGGGTCGGCGGCTCGCATCAGGTGCTGCCAGCCAGTGGGGTGCAGGGTGAGGCTGACCGCGACGATCAGTGCGGCCATCAGGTAGAGGGTGCGTTGAGGCCGGTAGCCGTAGCCGGTGGCGTACTGGTTGGCCACATCGAGAAGCCGTCGCCATGGGTGGCCTCGAAGATGGCGGCGTTGGTGGCGGTGCGAGGCGATCAGCAGCCGTTCGGCGCCGTCCGGGTCGCCGTTGTCCCGCAATACCTTTGCGGCCTGCTCCCACGGTCGGGAGTCGGTTCCGCCGACCCGCGCCAGCCACTGGGCACGGACCTCGGGGTCCCAATCGCCACGCCCGTGGTCGGTCATGATCGCTGGAGCCCAACGCTGGTAAGTGAAACCGGTGAGGTGGGACGGCGTGGGCCAATCCTGTTCAGCGCGGTCTGCGAGGAAGCTGGTGGTGGCATCGGTGAAGTCGACCCCGCCGCTCTCGATCTTCCAGCCCAAGCCAATCCCAGCGCGGACCGTGGCCGAGATCGCCTCGAACGCGGAGCCGAGTGGGTTGAGTTCTGCTTCCTCGCGCCGTTCGGCCGGAGGGTCCCAGGTGAACGTACCCGCATCGCACCTGAGCCGACCTTGGATGTCGGCCCGGTTCAGTAGCACCAGCCCATCGGAGCGAAAGCCCTGGCACATGCGAACATTGCCGGCCACGATCGCGTGTTGCAGACCCAACGTCTTATCGTCCGGGTTACGCAGGTCAGCGGCCTGGGCATCGACGGTGCCGCCGATGCGAGCAGCACGGAGGTTCAGGCTGCCACCATGCGCGCTTAGGCGCGGCAACCTCAGGTCGCCCTCGATCTGGGCGCCGATGCCGATTAGACACCGGTGGTCCCGGGGGTGGTCGAGGCGGGTTCCGTTCAGAGCAAGGGGTCCCCTGACCCGTGTGTTGGCCAGGTTCACCGTGCCTTCGACTGTGGCGTTCTGCATTGACATCCATGCGCCGAGGCGCGCCTGAGACAGGTCGATTGCATGGTTTCCCGGATTGCGGATGGACACGTTGTCCAGCGAGGCGCCCGCCTCGAGCTGAGCGCCCGTCAGGACAAGCCCACCGTCGATGCTCGTGCCCTGCTCGAACAGCAGCTCGCCGCGAACGGTCAACCCGGCAGCGATCAGAGCTGCACGTTCGGTGCTTTCCGCGGAGTTGTACAACTCCCATCCAGCACCCGTAGGCGGTGCATGGACCTGCGCGTTGCGGATCATGAATCGGCCGCCGATGACTGCGCGTCCCATCTCGATTCGGCCGCGTAGCACCGGTTGGATTCCGTGCTCGGGATCGTCCAGTAGGAAGAAGGAGCCTCCGATCGTGGCCTCGGCGACGTCCAAGGCCCGGCCGCTCCGAGCGTTGATGCTGCCCCCCGTCAGGTCGAGGCTGCCACCGAGACGGACGGCGATCAGCCGGACCTCGGCGTTGGCCGAGAACCCTTGGATCAGTCGAATGTCCCCTGCCACGCTGGTCCGGTCTGCCTGGATCGCGCGATCGGCCTGGGTGTCGATCACGGTTCCCACCGCCAAGAGCCGGCCCCCGATCGCGGCCTCGGTCAACCAGACAGCCGAGGTCCGCCGGGTCGACGACGTGGTGGTGTGGGCGCCGCTGATCCGGGTACCGGACAACACCAGATCCCGACGGATCCGGACCCCGTTGCCCAATAGGCCCGGCAGAAACGAGGTGCGCAGCACCCCATCGGGAACGTCGCGTCGTGCGCCTCCCGCCACAAACGCCAACTCGTGCACGTCTTCGCCGTCGAATTGCGGTGCGGAATCGAAGCCACAACCCAAGAAGTGCAACGGAACGGGAACCGCCATGGCCCGCAGGTCGAGGTCGCCATTGATCAGAGCATTGGCCAGCCGAATCCCGAACGGCGCGAACTCCGCGGCACGCAGACAGGCAGCATGGACCTGCTCTGCAGGCACCACAGTCCGGTGACCCGCCTCGTCGAGACAATCCAGCACTCTGCGCTGAAGTGCAGCGGACGCCCACTGATCGACAAGATCGCTTCGGTCGTGCAGCCTCACCATCTGCACACCGACGGCGGCGTGGTTCGAGGACTCCTGCACGGGCACCGGATCAACCTCCCTCACCACACCGAACGGATGATCCGGAGGTTATCGGGGCGCAGTTCGGGTGGTCGAGAAGACTGGATCACCTGTCGGCTGTCGCTCTGTCCTCGACTTGCGCGAGTAGCTTGCCCAGGACCGCCCGGACGGTGTCGGGGTCGAGTCCAGCGAGCGAAACCCGGTCGTCTGTCTCGGTGGCACTTGCCTCAGGGCGCGTCGGGCCGGGCGTAGGGGTGCGGATGTTGTTCAGGGCGGATAGGGCGACCTCACCGGCGTTGGGCAGGGTGTGCAGGTAGCGCTCGGTGGTGGTGATGGAACCGTGTCCGAGGCGGTCCTTGACGACCTGGAGGTCGGCGCCGCCGGCGAGTAGCCAGGAGGCGTGGGCGTGGCGCAGGCCGTGGGGGGTGACCCGGTAACCGAGGTCGGCCTTGGTGAGGGCGGGGTTCCAGACGTGGTGGCGGAACCAGTCGTTGGACAGATGGCGATCAGCGTCCGTGGACGTTGTCCGGGTCACTCGGGGGGTGTCCCTGCCGGCGGCGCGACGGGTCGCTCGGTATGCGGCCATGGCGTCTCTGCAGTGCTCGCAGCGGCAGCGTCCTGCCTGGTAGGCGGTGAGTGTGCCGTGCCGGTAGCTGCGGTTGTGCTCGTTGGGTTGTGTCATTCCCAGGGTGGTCGGGTCAGGCAGGACGGCGGGACGCCGCCGCCTCGCTGGGCCGTCGCGGTGGGGGAGGGAGAAGAGCAATGCGTCGGGTCCCAGGTCATGGGTTGCGATGTGGGTGCGCAACTTGTCGACCAGGTGGGGTGCGATGGAGACGTGCCGCCACTCGGCGTCTTTGGGGTAGTCCTTCACCCGGAACCGGGGTCCGGTGTTGGTGGCCGCCTTGAGCTGGACCACGGCTCGCGCGACGGTGATCACCCCACTGGTCAGGTCGATGTCGTGGGGGCGTAGCTCGGTGAGTTCACCCCAGCGCAGGCCAGTTTCGATGGCGGTCTCGACGAGCAGTTGCATGGCCGGGTTGTCGAGGGCGTCGTGGATTCGCTGGTAGTGCTCGGAGGTGATGATCCTTACGGGTTTGCGTGCCACGCTGGGGGTCTTCACGCCTCGTCCGGCGTGAAGGGCCGTGATCTGGTCGTGGAAGGCCGTTGACAGGACGGCGTCCAGGCAGACCTTCGCCGAGCGGATGGTTGGGGCGCGGACCCCCTGGCCGGCGAGTTCGGTGATCCAGTCACGGATGTGCCAGGGCATGATGTCGACCAGGCGCATCCGACCCAACGGCCCGAGGATGTGTCGCTCGATCACGTAGGTGTAGGACTCCCGGGTGGAGTCCTCCATGACGTGGTTGGGGAGCCACTCGTGTTCCACGTAGTGGCGCAAGGTCTGCCGGCCGCGTTTGGGATCGCCGACCTTTCCCGCCTGTGCCTGACTCTCTGCGGCGGCTGCCTTGCGGAGCGCCTCGCGCTTGGACGTGTGGGTGCCTGCTGAGCGTTCGTGGCCCTGCAGGTCGCGGTACATGCCCGTGTACTGGACGGTGCCGTCCTGCTTGGTCCGCGACTTCAGCCAGGCCATGGTCCGTTCCCAACGATGATCGTTTGTCCGCAGATTGTCCGCAAACCTTGCCGTGACGCCTCGGATCCGGGCGAACGTCAGCGGACCGAAAAAGCGCCTCTGAGCTGCAGTTTAGTCGCCTGCGACGTCGTTGTGAACACGGCTGATTGGCTGCTTCTGATGGGCTCATAACCCAGAGGTCACAGGTTCAAATCCTGTCCCCGCTACAAAGAAGTTAGGCCCGGATCCTGCACTTGGGATCCGGGCCTAACTCTTTTGCTGGTTGGTGAGCCAGGATTTGGGAGGAGGGAGCGCAGCGACCGACGGCTCCTGTCCCCGCTAGCACGAAGTAGCTGGTCAGAGGACTGGAGCCAGATCTCGAGGATCCAGTCCTTCGGCTTCGTCCGCAGCTTGTCCGCAAACCCTGCCGTCGCCAGGCGGCCCGGAGTGGAACCTCAGTCGTCTCCTTCGCGTTCGCCTCGTGCCGAGCCAGGTGTTGTCTCGGCGCGGTGCCCCGATCGACCCCGCGACGGCCGCCAGGTTGACCGCGTTCGGGGAGTCGCTCCTTGCCGCCGGCGGCGACCTTACGGAGGAGCAGGAGTGACGCGAGGCAACGGCATCCCCCGCGCAATCTGTGACCGTTATTGCGATTCCAGTCATACAGTCATAGCATCGAGGGGTGCCTCGACCCTTCAGCTCTGACGAGAGTGATCGCATTCGGGCGCGCCTCGAGGAGGTGGGCCAACAGGCCTTCGCACAGCGAGGGCTCCGGGGCGCGACGGTGGATGAGCTGGCGCGTGGTGCCGGGATCTCCAAAGGGGCGTTCTACCGCTTCTACGACAGCAAGGAGTCGCTGTTCCTGGCTCTGCTGGAGGACCACGAGACGGCCATGCACGCCGAGCTGGAGGCGTCGGTTCGCGCGAACCCCGCGGGCGCAGTGGACTTCCTCATCGACTCAGCGGTTCATGCGCTGGATCGCCACCCGCTGCTCGCCGTCCTGATGACGCCCGAAGGGCTGCGGATCTTGCAAGCCTGTCCTGCGGAGCAACAGGCGAGGTTGCTGGACCGCGACGTTCGGATGGTCCACCGCGTGGCGGAGGTGCTGCACGAGTCCGGCCATGACATCGAGGTACCTGAACGGGTGCTGTTGGGCCTCTTGCGGTCCCTGGTGTTCGTCGGGCTGCACCGAGAAGAGATCGGCCCCGACGCTGTCGAGGAGGTGGCCACGTGGCTCAAACAGACTCTGAAGGCGGGTCTGCACCAGGCGTCCGGCAGCGGCAATCGTCGACCGCATCGGTGATCGTTGCCCGACGGCTGACGCATCGCTTCGGCGCGACCACTGCCGTCGACGGCGTGGATCTCTCCGTCGATCGTGGCGAGATCTACGGCTTCCTCGGCCGCAACGGCGCGGGGAAGACCACGCTGATCCGTGCCCTGCTGGGTCTGATCACGCCGGCGGCGGGCGAGGTCACGCTCTGGGGCACGCCGATTCGAGGTGGTCGGACGGCGGCCCGAGTGTGGGCGCGCGTCGGATACCTGGTGGAAGGTCCGGGCCTGTACCCGGATCTGACCGTTCGGGACCATGTCGTGGTCGCACGGCGATACCGCGGCCTGTCGGCGTCCTCCGTGGACGAGGTCACCGAACGCCTGCAGCTGACGGCCTACCTCGAGGTGCGGGCACGAGCCCTGTCCCTGGGTAACCGGCAGCGGCTGGGCTTGGCCCTGGCTTTGCTCCACCGGCCGGAGCTGCTGATCCTCGACGAGCCCGTGAACGCACTCGACCCCGCCGGCGTCGTCGAGATCCGGTCGTTGCTGCGGGCACTGGCCGACGACGGGGTGACCGTCTTCATGTCCACTCATCTCATCACCGAGGTCGCCAGGCTCGCCGACCGAATCGGCATCATCCACAACGGTCGGCTGATCACCGAACTCAGCGGAGACCAGCTCGCCACCGCCGGCCGAGCGAGTCTCGTCTCGACCTTCCGCTCCCGCGAAGTCGCATGTCGAGCACTGGCAGCACTCAACGCCTGGGGGGCGCAGGGGCGAGTCGAGGCAGCGACGATGATCAGCACGTCGCGGCCTGCGATCGAGGCCCCGGACCAGGTCGCCACCTGCCTGGTCAGGGCGGGCGCGCCTCCGACGTCCATCACGATCGAACGGGAGGACCTGGAGCAGCTGTTCCTGCGGCTGACCACATCCCACGACGACCAGGCCGGTGCGGCATGAGCACCGGGTACCGTGACGCCCTGGCCGTCGAGGTTCTCAAGCTGCGGCGCTCGAAGGTGCCGGGGATGACCATCATGGTGGCCACCGCCGCAGGCGGTGTCGCAGCCCTGTTCATGTTCATCCTGGGCCACCCCGATCAGGCGCACGATCTGGGACTGCTCAACCAGAAGGCCAACCTGTCCGGCCTGTCCGCAGACTGGCCGGGCCTGCTGTCGTTCCTGGCTCAGATCGTCGCCATCGCCGACCTGATGCTCTTCGCCTTCGTCCTCACATGGCTCTTCGGACGCGAGGCCGCTGACGGCACCATCCGCTACCTGCTCGCGATGCCCGTCTCCCGCACCATGATCGTGCTGGCCAAGTTCACCGTCGCCGCCGGATGGGCGGTGCTTCTCAACACCTGGCTGACGGTAGAGGTCCTCCTCGTGGGGATCGCGCTGCAGCTACCCGGCAGCGCGTCCGCCGTTCTGGGGCACGGGCTCACCGCGGTGGCCACCGCAGCCATCCTGATGCTCCTGGCCAGCGCGCCCGTCGCGCTCGTCGCCTCCGCCGGTCGGGGGTATCTGGCGCCCCTGGCCAGCGCCCTGGCCGCCCTGGTCACCGCTCAGGTCGCGGCCGCTCTGGGCTGGGCACAGGCCGTGCCCTGGTCGGTCCCGGCGGTCGCCGCTGGACTTGTCCCCGACACCTCCCTGAGCACACCGAGTGTCGTTCTCGTTGTGGTCACCGCCGTCGGCGGCGTCCTCGGAACCCTTGCCTGGTGGCGCAGCGGCTCCGCGGGTGCCTAGCAACGGGCTGGAGTGACGACGTCGCACATCTCGAGATGCAGCTACTGAACGGGTGTTGAGGATCCTGAACATGAGTTCAGGAAGTCGTGATGCGGAGGATGTCACCGCCCGGGCGCTGATTCGGAATGCGGCGCTGAGGTTGTTCGCCGAGCGCGGTTTCGACACGGTGACCGTTCGCGAGATCGCCGCGGAAGCGGGTGTCTCGCCCGGGCTCGTCCTGCATCACTTCGGCAGCAAGGACGGGCTGCGGTCCTGGGTCGACCGGCATGCCGTCGCTGCCTTCGACGCCGTCCTGGAGGGCCTGGAGGGGCAGGACCTGGCGGAGGTGCTGGCCGGGCGGGGGACGGCCGCGCTGGCCGAGGCCTTCGCCCGTGGATTCCCCGCAGGTTCGCCGCTCCCGGCGTATCTTCGGCGGCTCTTCCTGAGCAACGATCCAGCGGGGGGCGGCCCTGTTCGGCCGGTGGTACTCCGCAACCCGCTCGCTGCTGGACGCGATGACCGCGACGGGCGCCATCACGCCGACCGGCGACCCCGAGGTGCGAGCAGCCTTCTTCTTGGTCAACGACCTGGCTCTCGTGCTGTTGCGCAACCAGCTGGCGACCGTACTGGGCGTCGACCCACTGGCGCCGGAAGGCATCACGCGGTGGGCGGCAGAGGTGACCACCATCTACACGGACGGCGCGTTCCGCCGTCCGCCGTCCGCCGTCCGCCGAACCATCAGCACACCAGGAGGCTGGCGTGCGCCCGGAACCTCGAGAGACGGAGTAGCCCGATGAATGGCGCTGCGCCAGTGATCCTGGCCGAGAACCTGGTCAAGGAATTCGCCTCGGTCCGTGCCCTGGACGGGCTGGACCTCGAGGTCCAGCCCGGGGAGGTCCACGGTTTCCTGGGTCCCAACGGCGCCGGCAAGTCGACCACGATCCGCATCGTGCTGGGGATGATCCGCGCGAGCCAAGGCCGGGTGCGGCTGTTCGGCGGTGACCCCGGCTCGTGCCGTGATGTCGCGTTGTGGCCGGCGCTGACGGGAGGACAATGCCTGGATGTCCTGGCGACCGCGAACGGTGGTTCCCGGCCGCGCATCCAGGACGATCTGATCGAGAGGTTCCACCTCGACCCGACCAAGCGGGTGCGCGACTACTCCAAGGGCAACCGGCAGAAGATCGCCCTGATCGCCGCCCTGGCGGCCGACGCCGACCTTCTGATCCTCGACGAACCCACGTCGGGCCTGGACCCCCTGATGGAGCGCACCTTCCAGGAGTGCGTACGTGAGCGCCGCCGTGACGGCTGCGCGGTCCTCCTCTCCAGCCACATCCTCGCCGAGGTCGAGGCGTTGGCCGACCGGGTGACCATGATTCGCCGTGGGCGCCGCGTGACCACCGGCAGCCTGACGGATCTGCGCCGGCGTACTCGCACCACCGTCCATGCGGTCACCCACGAGACACCGACGGGCCTGGCGGACGACGTCGGCGTGGGCGACCTCGCCAGCGAGCCGATCGACGGGATGGTCGACTCCCGCCTCACGGTGGACGGCGACCATCTGGACTTCGTCGTCGGCCGGCTGCACGAGGCCCGGATCCATGCGCTCACGGTCACTCCGCCCAGCCTGGACGCCTTGTTCCTGAGCGCCTATGCCGACGGCGCCGGTGGAGCGTCGGGCCGGAGCGAGCTCGTGCTCGAGCGGTCCTGCGCCACGCGCCGAGGGAACCGGGTCCTAGGCTGTCGTCGTGAGTGAGCTGCTGGACCCGGGCCCGTTCTTCCACGGCACCCGCGTCGCGCTGCGGGTCGGCGAGTTGCTCACGGCCGGCTTCCGGTCGAACTACCGGCCCGAGGTGGTGATGAACCACGTCTACTTCACCGCGCTGCCCGACGGTGCCGGGCTGGCAGCGGAACTCGCCGCAGGTGACGGTGCTCCTCATGTCTACGTAGTCGAGCCCATCGGAGCGTTCGAGGACGACCCCAACGTGACCGACAAGAAGTTCCCCGGTAACCCCACCCGCTCCTATCGCAGCCGAGACCCGATCCGGATCCTCGACGAGGTGACCGACTGGAAGCGGCTCACCGCTGCCGAGCTCAAGGCATGGCGCGAGCGGCTGGCGGCGATCCTCGCAGATGAGCGCGGCGAGATCATCAACTGATCGATGCCTCAGCACGTCGCGAACGGGCAGCACGCGGAGGTTCCCCGAGGATGCCGGGAGATACGGAGAGGCAGTCTCAGATGACCCTCAGAGTCGGTGTCATCGGCACCGGGATGATCGGTGCCGACCACGTGGCCCGGCTGACGACCCAGGTCGTGGGCGCCACCGTGACCGCCGTGTTCGACGTGGCGACCGAACGGGCACAGCAGGTCGCCGCGTCGGCTGGGGCAGCGTCGTCCCCGTCGTGGCAGGCCCTGGTGGCCGCCGACGATGTGGACGCCGTCCTGATCGCCTCCCCGGGACACCTGCACCCGGACCAGGCCATCGCCTGCATCGCCGCCGGCAAGCCGGTGCTCTGCGAGAAGCCGCTGGCAACGACGACCGCCGACGCGCAGCGGGTGCTGGTGGCAGAGCAGGCCGCCGGACGGCGCTTCGTCCAGCTCGGCTTCATGCGCCGCTACGACCCCGGCTACCTCGACGTGAAGCAGGCCATGACGGACGGCGCGATCGGGGTGCCGTTGCTCGCGCACGCGATCCATCGCAACGCCACCGTGCCGGACTTCTTCCGCGGCGAGATGTCCCTCACCGACTCCCTGGTGCACGAGTTCGACATCTTCCGCTGGCTGTTCGGCGCCGAGATCGCCGCCGTCACGGTGCTGGCGGTGAAGACGAGCCCGCTCGCCGCGGAGGGGATGCGCGACCCTCAGGTGGCGGTGATCCAGATGGCCGGTGGTGAGATCGTCACCGTCGAGTCGTTCGTCAACTGCCAGTACGGCTATGACGTGCGATGCGAGATCGTGGGATCCCTCGGCACCGTCAGTCTGGACAACCCGCGAACGACCGTGGTCCTGACCGCCGGACGCCGCAGCGAAGGCGTTCCCGCGGACTGGCAGACCCGGTTCGCTCCCGCGTACACCTGCGAGCTGCAGAGCTGGGTCGACGGCCTCGCCGCCGGTCAGGTCACCGGGCCGAGCGCATGGGACGGCTACGCCGCCACGGCCGTCGCGGAAGCGGCAGTGCGGTCGTACGCCCAGGGCGAGCGTGTCGAGGTGACGTTGGTCGATCAGCCGACGTTGTACGCCGGAGGGTAGTGATGTGGTCTCGGGTGTGATCAGCGGTCGATCATGCGGTCGAGATGCTCGGGGTAGCGGGCTCCTTGGATGGTGATGAGGGCGGCGGCGTCCTCGATCTCGCGCAGGTCCTCCTCGGTGAGGTGGACCTCGGTGGCGGCCGTGTTCTCGGTCAGGCGCTCGATCCGCGTGGTGCCGGGGATCGGCACGATCCACGGCTCGCGACCGAGCAGCCAGGCGAGCGCGAGTTGCGCGGGGGTGGCGTTCTTGCGCGCTGCGATCCGGGTGAGCAGGTCGATGAGGACCTGGTTGGCCCGGCGCGCGTCGGCAGCGAACCGCGGGATGACCGCCCGGATGTCCGTGCCGAGGAATGTCGTCCCGGCGTCGATGGCTCCGGTCAGGAATCCCTTGCCCAGCGGGCTGAAGGGCACCATGCCGATCCCGAGTTCGGCCAGCGTGGGCAGGATCTGTGCCTCGGGTTCGCGCCACCACAGCGAGTACTCGCTCTGCAGGGCTGTGACCGGCTGGACGGCGTGTGCCCGGCGGATCGTCGCCACCGAGGCCTCGGACAGGCCGAAGTGCCGGACCTTGCCGGCATCGATCAGTTCTCGGACCGTTCCGGCGACGTCCTCGATCGGCACCGTCGGGTCGACCCGGTGCTGATAGAGCAGATCGATGACCTGGACGCCGAGCCGCCGCAGCGATCCGTCGACCGCCTGCCGGATGTGTTCGGGCTGGCTCGACACGCCGATCTGCCGGCCGTCGGCATCGAAGGCGAAGCCGAACTTGGTGGCGATCACCACCTGGTCGCGCACCGGGGCCAGGGCCGTGCCGACGAGTTCTTCGTTGGCGAACGGCCCGTACACCTCCGCGGTGTCGAAGAACGTGACGCCGCAGTCGACCGCGGCCCGGATCACCGCGATCCCGGTGTCTCGATCGGGTGGGGTGCCATAGCTCTGGCTCAGGCCCATGCAACCGAATCCGAGGGCTGAAACCTCGAGGTCACGGCCCAAGGTACGCGTGTCCATATCGAGCTCCCGTCATGCGAGGCAGGGGTCAGCGCCGGTAGCGCAACTCCCACGGGTGATTCCCGACGACGGTCGGGACCCACCCGTCATCCTCGATCTCGTGACGCACCTCCGCCAGCGCCGCGGTCAGGCCCGGCGCCCACTTCTCCTGCGGCGCCACAGTGCCGAACGATCGAGGCACGGGGAACGTGGCGCTGCGGTAGCGGCGCTCATCGGCGACCCGTCCGACGAAGCGCATCTGGGCGACGCCCGACTGCCCGGTGAGGGTGGTGAGAAGGCTTGCCCACCAGGAGGTTCCGGAGACGTCCTCCAGCTGCATCTCGAGGCTCTCGGTGGCCGTCACACCACCAGCCTAGACACGCCCCACGCCTCCAACCAGGGGTCGTACGTCGCGCAGGGACCGCCCCGACGGGCCACGACGTGACGAAGATCCTGCCCATCGGGCCGGCCTGTCGTCGGTTGGTCCCTCGCCCCAGGGACGGCAGGCTGCGAGGTTGAGGCCGGAACTGCCGCCCACCCGATGGGCGCCCTGTGCGAAATGGAGACACCATGAAGCGGACCTCGAAGGCGATCATCTCCTGCGCCCTCACCGGCGGGATCCACACGCCGTCCATGTCGCCCGCGTTGCCGGTCACCGCCGAGGAGATGATCGAGCACGGCAAGGCGGCGGTCGAGGCCGGCGCCGCGATCCTGCACCTGCACGCGCGCGACCCCCAGGATGGTCGGCCCAGCCCCGACCCCGAGGTGTATCGGCCCTTCGTCTCGGTCCTGGCACACGAGACCGACGCCGTCATCAACATCACCACTGGCGGTTCGCTGACCATGTCGACCGAGGACCGGCTGCGGGCGGCCACGGTCTTCGAGCCCGAGTTGGCCTCGCTCAACATGGGGTCGATCAACTTCAACTTCTCGGCCGCAGCCGACCGGGTCGGCACCTGGAAGCACGAGTGGGAGCGGGAGTACGTCGAGGGCAGTGTCGGCTTCATCTTCGCCAACTCGTTCAGCCAGATCGAGACCACGTTGCGCACCCTCGGCCAGGAGCGCGGCATCCGGTTCGAGTTCGAGTGCTATGACGTCGGGCACCTCTACAACCTGGCCCACGTCGTCGACAAGGGTCTGGCCGAGCCGCCGTTCTTCATCCAGGCGATCTTCGGCATCCTCGGGGCGATCGGGCCGGACGTCGACAACCTCGCGCACATGGTCTCCATCGCCGACAAGCTGTTCGGCGAGGACTACTACCTCTCGGCCTTCGGCGCCGGCAAGCACCAGATGACGTTCGCGATGGCCTCGGCGTTGATGGGCGGCAGCGTGCGGGTCGGCCTGGAGGACAACCTCTACCTCGGCCGGGGCGAGCTCGCCAAGACCAACGCCGAACAGGTCGTCAAGGTGGCGCAGGTGCTCACCGAACTCGGTCACGAGATCGCCACCCCGGACGAGGCCCGAGAGATGTTGCAGCTGAAGGGCCGCGACACGATCAAGGTCTGACCCTCCGTGATCATGCAATCCGTGCACGAAACGTGCACGGATTGCATGATCACGGCGAAGGGTGGTGGTGGGTGAGGCCGCCGATGTGGGGGCGGGTGTATCAGGCGCGGTGTGAGCGCCCTCAGCAACGGTATGCCGCGTACTGCGACCAGGACGGCCACGGCGCCCGAGCAGCCTGCCGACCCATCGGCCGAGGAGGCACTGCGAGCGGGTGAGCAGGCGCTGCACGTCGCGGGCGATCTGGTGGCCTCGCGCAGCGCGTTCGCCCGAGCCCATACCGCGGCCGAGCAATCCGGGGACGGCGCTGCCCTGGCCCGCGCCGCGCTGGGCATGGGCGGCATCTGGGTGCACGAGCGCCGTGCGCCGGCGGAGGCTGCCACGGTCGAGGCCTGTCAGCGGTCAGCCCTGGCCGACCCCCACCTGGACGCCACGCTCGCCCTGCGACTGCGGGTCCGGCTGGCCGCCGAGGCGGACTACCGGGCCGGCCGGTGCGATCGGGTGCCGGCCCTGCTCGATCAGGCCCGCGGCCACCACGACCCGATCGCGCTGGCCGAGGCGCTGAGCCTGATGCATCACTGCCTCCTCGGGCCGGCCGACGGCGTCCGCCGTCAGGCGTTGGCCGACGAGCTGCTGCGCGTGGCCACCACCACCGGACGCTCCGGTGACACCGTGATGGCCCTGGTGTGGCGCACCGTCGACCTCTTCCTGGCCGGTGACCGGCAGGCGGAGCGTGCCTTCGCCGACCTACGGGAGCACCCCGCGGTGGCCGGCCACGCTGCCGCGTCGTTCGTGGCCGACTCGATGTGGGTCATGATCACTGTGCGCTCCGGCCGGCTGATCGAGGCCGAGGCCCTCGCCGAGAACTGCGCCCGCGCCGGGGCGGCGGCCGGTGACACCGACTGGATGGGCTGGTACGCCGCCCAGTTGCTCACCGTGCGGTGGTTCCAGGGACGGGTCGGTGAACTGGTCGACACCGTCTCGTCCGTGGTCAACTCACCCAGCCTGAGCGTGGTCGACCACTCCTTCATCGCAGCCCAGGCCGTCGTCTGCGCCGCGGCGGGCCAGACCCGGCAGGCGCGGGGCGCCCTGGCCCGCATCGTGGGAGCAGATCTGGGTGAGCTGCCGCACTCGAGTTCGTGGCTGGCGGCGATGGCCGCGGTGATCGAGGCGGCGGCACTGCTGGACGACGCGGCGACCCTGCGCCGCGCTCACGACCTGTTGGCCCCGTTCGGCCACCTGCCCGTGATGGCCAGCCTCGCGGTGTCCTGCCTCGGCTCGGCCCGACAGCCGCTGGGCGTCGCGTGCCTGGCGCTGGGTGAGATCGAGCGCGCCGTCGAGCACCTCGGGGCCGCAGTGGCACACAACGCGGCGCTGGGGCACTGGCCCGCGGCCACCCTCGCCCGGCATCGGCTGGCTCAGGCGCTCGCCCGCCGCGGGCGCCCCGGTGATGCCCGGGAGGCCACCCGGCTGCGGGCCGAGGCGGCCGCCGAGGCCGCCGAGCTGGGCATGCGCCTGCCGGCTGTGGTGGAGCGGCACCGACAGGTCACACCCGTGGGCGCCGTGTGCATCCAGAGCGGCCGGCGATGGCGGGTCGAGCTGCGGGGACGGGCCGCCGTGGTCGAGGACATGGTCGGGCTGCACCACTTGGCCCGACTCGTGGCCAACCCCGGCGTCGACATCCCGGCCGTCGATCTTGCCGAGACCCACCACGGCGGCAGCGTGCCGCCCGGCACGACCCAGCGACTCGCGGACGACGAGACGTTGCGCCGCTATCGGGCTCGGCTGCGCCAGATTGCCGAACAGGTGGAGCGGGCACAGACCGCGGGCCACGGCGACGAGGCGGAGCGGCTGCAGGCCGAGGCCCGTTGGATCGCCCGTGAGGTCGGCGCGGTCACCGGGCTGGGTGGGCGGCCGCGGCACTTCGCCGACGAGGGCGAACGCGCCCGCATCGCGGTGGGCAAGGCCATCCGGCGCGCCCTGGAACGCATCGCCGCCGCCGATGCCGACCTGGCCGCCGAGCTGCGTGCCTGCATCGAGACCGGTTCGCGCTGCTGCTATCGACCCGAGAACGGGTGAGGCCGCCGACGGGTGAGCCGGCAGACTCCTCGCGTCGTCCGCAGCAACCAGGACGGACGCCGAAGCCGTTCCAACCGGCCGGCGAACACCTGGGCCACGGCGTCCGCGATGGTCGTGGCGTGCTCGCTGCGGGCGATCAGGCTCTGCTCCAGGTGAATCCCACCGCGGCCGGACAGCGTGAGCCGGTTGACGATGTTGCGTGGGCTGTCACCGCCGAGGACGTCGTCCGGCCCGGCGATCCGCACCGGTAGCCCCGCCCCGGCCAGCGCCTGCTCGAGGGCCGAGGCGATCTCGGCCTTGAGCCGGAAGGGTGCCCCGCCACCGACCAGGACGCCGGCGCCCCGAAACCCGTGGAACGCCACCGCATACCGGAATCCGCGGTCGATCACCGCCTGCAGTCCGGGGAAGCTCGCCTCGTGCAGGTCGGTCGAGGTGATGTGGAAGCGCTCGCCCGCGCCTCGGTCGAGAAGGCCGAATCCCTTGCAGCGCCATGCACTCACACCGAAGTGCGCCAGGGCTTCGGCCAACCGCTCGGCCTGGGTGTCGGTGTGCGGCTCGATGTCGCCACCGTGCGGGGCGATCGCGATCAGGCCCCGATGGCAGCCGTCGTCGTCCAGCCGTTCGACGAACTCACCCAACCGGGCGGCGTCCGCATCGTCGAGCCCACGCCGAGGCACGACGGAGTCGACGACCACGTCGATGGTGGTGTCCTCGGGGGGCGGCGACACCAGCCGGTGCCGTCCGCCCGAGCCCATGCGCACGACCGTCGCCGGGGTCTCGTCCCGCAGCTGGCTCACGGTGTAGAGCGCGACGTGGCTGGGCCGGCCGACCGGGTGAACCCGGAGCTGGTGGCCCAGGCCGCGGCCGATCGCGGCCAGCGACTCGGCGTCCGCCGAGCAGTGCTCGGCATGGTCGAGCAGGTCGGGCTGGTCGGCGATGATCGCCCGCCGGACCTGCGCCTCGAAGGTGGCCATGCCGCGTCTCAGGCGATCCGTGAGGCCACACGGGGTTGGGCGTTCGGCTCCAGGGAACGGCAAGCCTGTTCCAGCAGTTGCCGAGCGGCGCGCTCGCCGGAGCGGATCGCGCCCTCCATGTAGCCGAAGTGGTCGAGCTGGGTGTGCTCGCCGGCGAAGAACAGCCGGCCGCCGAACGGCTCGTTGAGCTCCTTGCCGATGGTGAACACCTGGCCGACCCGCGGCGAGGAGTACCCGGTGCGGATGAACGGCTGCCGTGACCAGTCGACCACCTCGGCGGCCAGCAGGTTCGCCCGGTACCCCGAGCGCGGCCGGCCGGTGACGGCCGGGTAGAGCCGAGCCAGGCCGTCGGTGTACTGGGACTTGGTGGGCGTGCGGGCGCCGGTGAACACATTGAGCACGATGGGCTGCTTGCCCGTCTGGGCCTGGTTGTCGGTGCCCTCCCACACCTGCCCGATGTCGAGCGACCCACCCAGCGGCGCCCAGCCCTGTTCGACCCAGAACCGGCGCGAGAGCCGACTGAAGAACTTCACGGCCGGTCCCCACCCGAGCTGACCGATCACATCCTTGGGGTGGAACGGGACGATCTCGATGTCGCCCCACACGGTCGGCGGCACGGCGAGGACCACGTAGTCGTAACGCCGGGTGTCCATCAGCGGGTTGCCCGGGATCTTCTCGCGCAACCACCTGTCGAACCCGTTGCTCGGCACGGGGTACGCGGTCACCATCACCCCGCCGCCGCTGCGGGGCAGATCGATCCGCCGCACGCCCAGCTTTCGGACGACGCGACACCCCTTGCGCGCGTGGACCTCTGCCGCCATGGCCAGCGCCAGCCGCTGGCAGCCGTCGGCGCACCGGTAGATCTCGAGCTCCTCCCAGTACCCCAGCAGCGAGTCCTCGGCGATCGTCGCCCGCCGACCGTCGGGTCGGGTGCTGGTCTGCCCGCCCCGTACCAGGCAGAGCAGGGCCAGATAGCTCATCTGTTCCAGCCGGGCCACGTTGTTGTTGACCAGGAACAGTTCGAGGGCGAGCCACAACCGGTCGGTGCGCGCGATCCCGAAGTCCTTCTCGAGCACCTCGGCCACGGACTTCAGATCCAGGGCACGCAACCGCGGCAGGTCCCAGGGGTGACTCTCGAACCCCGCGGGGATGGTGTCACGCGCGAACTCGGCGATCCGCTTCAGCACGGCGTCCAACCGTTTCTGCACGGCGTCCGCCTCGTCCGGGGTGAGCAGCCGATCGAGGATGACGCGCTCATCGAGCTGCGCTGCCTCGTAGAGGTCGCCGTCCATGCGGCTGATCAGCGAGATCCCGTACTCGACGGCCAGCGCACACCACCGGGTGTGGATCGACCCGACGAGCTCGGCACCGAACTCGATCACGCGACCCTTGGCGAACCGTGAATCGCTCAACACCCGGCCGCCCACCTGGGTTCGGGCCTCGTACACCGTGACCGAGGCGCCCCAGGAGGCGAGTTGGCGGGCGGCGGCCAGCCCGCCCATCCCGCCGCCGACCACCGCGACCTTCAGGGTGCGGGCACGTTTCAGACAGGCGGCGGACGGCGCGACCCGCCGGGGCATCGGGCGCGCGGGCGCGGACGGGGGACGGCTGACGAGTTCGGCCATCACCACTGCCCTCCCCAGGTCAGGTGGTCGCCCTCGACTGGATCCGACTCGCTGTCGCCGTCGCTGTCGTCGAACGCATCGTCCAGTCCGGCCACGGCGCTGAGATCCGGATCGAGGGCGTCGGAGTCCTCGGCCTCGCTCGCGCCCGAGCCGGCCGTTGCCGATGCCGCTGCCGATGCCGCCCCGGTGACGCCGAGGACCTCGGCCAGCCGGGTGGCCGGCACCGCACAGTGGCCCTCGGCGGCCCGGGTGACGGTCAGCCGTCCGCCCTGACGCGCCGCGAACCGGTCGCCGATGGTTCCGGTGTTGCGGCCCGGGCGGTAGTCGGCCCGGTAGAACACGTGCAGCCTCAGCTCGGGATCGGCGGCCAGCCAGTCGGTCCAGGCGGGCACGTTGCCGGCGTAGGTGGTGTCGAACGCCCAGATGCGGCGCAGCCGGGCCAGGGCACCCTGCCGCATGGCCGGGTCGGCTCGGTGGGCGGCCAAGGGCTCCAGCACGTCATAGGCCCGCGAATGCGCCGCGAGGGCCAGTTCGCGCAGCGTCGGCGCGCCGCGTTGCTGCGTCCGGCCGGCCTCGGCGAGGGCCTCGGTCACGACGGCGTCGAGCACCGCCGGGTGGCCGAGCCGATGCCAGCGGGCATGCCCGGGTCCGAACGCGGCCTCCCCGCCGGGAGCGGACCAGTCGAGCAAGGGGACCACGAGCACCAGCGGACGGGCGGAGGCATCGACCACCCGACCCAGGCGGAACGGCGCCTCGGTGACGAACCCCGACGGCAGCGCCCGCAATCGGGGGCAGCCGCCGAGCAGGCCGTGCGCGAACACCAGGACGTCGACCTCGGCGCGCCCGAGGGCGGCCTTCGGCACGAAGACCGCGACCGGTTGGCCGAGTGCCGTCGACCGATAGGTCGACAGTCGGCCGCCGAGGTACTCACCGGTCTCGGCTGTCGCGGTGACGGGATTCGCGGTGCGGGCAGCAGAACGGGCAGCGGTGCGGGCAGCGGTGCGGGGAGTCGGCGGCCGGAACTCCCAGTGCCACTCCTCGGTCGACAGCGGCTGAAACCCGTACGTGGCAGCGTGCTCGCGCAACCAGCCGTGGAACCAGCTGTCGCGCCACCGGCGGCGCGCGGCGTCGTCGGAGTCGTTGCCGATCGCCTGGCCCCGGACACGTTCCTGCCAGAGGTCGATCGCGATGCCGCTCTGGTGGTTGCTGTACCCGGGGGCGGCGATGCGCCCACCGATGCCGTACCCGCCATCACCCTTGCGGCGCAACAGGTACTGGACGGCGGCGTCCGAGTGCGGCCCGTCGGCCAGACGAGCCCGGGCGGCCCGGGTGCGGTTGTAGTACTTGGTGGCGAAGTAGCCCAGCCAGAGCCGGCGTTGATGGTCGCTGCCGCGGTAGCCGCTGGTGGCGGTGAGCCGCACGGTGCGCAGGGCGTCGGCATGCCCGGCCTGCTGGGCGGTGGCCAGGTCGGCGTTGGCCGCGGCGAGCAACCGTCCGGCCGCCTCGGCGGTGACGGCCGCCGTCCGCACGCAGGTCGTGGTGCCGCGCCGGGTACGGCAGGTGCCCGGGACGTCGGCGAGCTCGTCGGGGCGCAGATCCCGCTGCGCCGCGCCCTTGGCGGCCCGGGTGCGGGCAATGTGGGCGGCGAGCACCCTGGCCCGGAACTCCTCCTGCTCCGGGGTGCCGGTCCAGGCCGGCGCCTCGGGGCCGTCGTCCTCACCGAGCTCCTCACCGAGATCCTCACCCAGAGCCTCGCCGGGGTCCTCGATGCCCTCCGGGCGGCGCCGCAACAGCAGCTGGCCCGGGGGAACCAGTCCGGTGGGGTCGAGCACCCGCAGGCTCGCCCGATCCGGGTCGGGGGCCGACACGGCATACCAGCCCGACGGCGCGCCCGGCCGACTGCCGACCCGGCGTTGCAGACCGGGAGCGGCGATGACCGCGCACTCGCCCGGCGTGGTCAGCCGGCCCAGCGCCGTCCGAACCAGCAGATCACCGGGCAGGATCTCGCCGGGCAGTCGTTGCCCGGGCAGGGCCAGGACGGCGAACCGGCCGCGGATGCGGGTGGCCACCTCGCTCCCGGGCCGATAGAGCAGCTCGCGGTAGACCTGCGCGGGATGCAGCGCGAGGCCGAGCAGCTCCTCGGCGACGGGCTGTTCGGGGCCAAGGGGTTCGGGATACATGGCGAGGACCTCCGCGGGGGGTGTACCGGAGCGAGAGGGGGACGGCAGGGCGGCGACGGCCGCCAGCAGGGCCGGGATGTTCAGGTAGCCGGCACCGAGGCGCTGTTCATCGGGTGGGTGGGGTTCGGGTCGGGTGGGCGATCGACTGGGGGACCCGGCCACGGCGGTGGTCATCACGAGCCGGCGGATCTGCCGGGCATCGAGCGTGCCGCCGGAGGCCTCGAGGCACAGCGCGACGGCACCGGTCACGTGGGGGGCGGCCATGCTGGTGCCCGACTTGTGCACCAGCAGACCGGGACTGCGCAGGGACCCGCGCGGCGCCGACCGCGCGGCCAGGACGGCGACCCCGGGGGCGGCGACGTCCGGCTTGCAGCGGGCATCGCGGGTGGGTCCGGCGCTGCTGGACGGCGCGGGCGGTCGCCGCGGATCGCGACCGTCGTAGGACGCCACGACCAGCGGCAGCCGGCCGTTGGCCAGGGTGCCCAGCGTGTGGTCGGTGGTCGCGTCGTCCGGCGCGAAGCGGGCCTGGCACCGAGGGCAGGCCTCATCGCGTTCCAGCCAGGCATCGAAGCGGCCCACCGTGACCCGTCGACCGTCGAGCACCACCCGCCAGGTGCCCGCGGGGGCGCCGGAGGCCAGGAAGACATCGATGTGATGGTCGCCGTTGTTGGGGTCGTGGGCGCGGTGATAGAGGTGACCGACGATGCGGCGTTTCGTGGTGCCGGGTGTGTCCGCGACGGTGATGGCCCGGTCGGCGCCCAGCGGAACCGGCTCTGCCGCCGGCTGTCCCGGCGGGATGACGCTCACGGCCAGCTCGTCCGGGCCGGGGTACCAGATCTCCAGCTCGTTCGGCGTGCGGTCGGCCGGGTCGACGAGCACGTGCAGGGTGCGGTGCTCACCGCGGCCGATCCGTCCGCCGGCATGTGCACGCGCCCGGTGATAGTTGCCCGCGCTCTGGGCGATGAATCGGCCCGGCGCTGCCGAGAGCAGTTCGTCCAGCGCCAACTCGGTCAGCGTGGACCCGTCGTGCGGTCCGCCGTGGCGGCCCATGCTCAGGTTGATCACCCACGGGCGCGAACCCGCTGTGCGGGAGATGAAGTCGACTGCCTCGAGCAGCCGGACCGAGTCGCCCAGGGTGGCCAGACCACCGGTACCGCGATCAGCCAGGTGCACGAAGACCAGATCGGCGAGCGGGGCCGCGCCGCTCGGCCCGACGGTGCCGTTGCCCGCGGCGATGTCCAGCACATGGCAGCCGTGGGTTCCTCCGCCGCGGTCGGCGTCCGATGCGTGATAGCCCAAGGCGCGGAACGGTTCCGCGGTGCGCAGGGCCGCATCGATGTCGCGCCGGCTGTGGACGACGCCGTAGCCGTAGGGTGCCGGGGGACGTCGACCTCGGCGGCCCGCCGAGTGGCGGCGTTGATCCCACAGCGCGAGCAGCCGGGTCGTCCCGTCGGGGTGACGGAAGTTCGGGTGATCGACATCGAGCCCCCAATCCACCACGCCGACAACGACTCCCGCGCCCGTGGGTACCACCCCGGGGGGTCGCCGCGGCGGCTCCGGCGGCTCGTTCGCCGGCTGATCCGAGGGTGGCCTCGGCGGTGAGGGGGGCGTCGTCTCGGGACCGATGGAGCGAGCCGCCTTGAGGCTGACCACGTCCGGGTGAGACCACACCCGCGGCACGGCCCGGGCCCGCAGCCGACAGGTGGCGATCCGGGCGAAGCGGGCCACGATCCGGACGCCGGGGATGCTCACGCGAGGGTGGCGGAACCGGATGATCGCCTCGATCACCCGGTCCGGTGGCTCCTCCCGCAGCAGCTGCCGCAGCGCCGGATCCATGGCCCGCCACGCCCTTCTACTTGGTGCCGGTGCCGGTCGAGGCGGCGACCTGCAGCCCGGTGCGGTGCACGACCCCGTCGGCCGAGGCAGTGATGACGGCGAAGCCGGCGGCCTTGGCCTCGACCACGCCGGTGGTGTCGACGGTGGCCACGGACGGATCGCTCGACGTCCAGGTGACCGTCGCCGACGAGGGGCGCCCGGAGGCATCGGTCACGTCGGCCACGAAGAGCACCTTGCTGCCGACCACGAGTTGCCCCGGGCCGACGATGCTGACGGTGCGCACGGCCGATCCACGGCCCCGCTGATCGCCGAGGAAGGCCAACCCGAGGGCGCCCACGCCGCCGATGAAGGCCGGGTGCCGCACGACACCTTCGACGCCGGGACGGCGCTGACCCGGGCTGAGCAGCAGCAGGGGCGAGGCCTGGATGCCGGCGCGTACGAAGGTGTTGTCCGGTGTGCCGAAGGTGCGGAAGGCCTCACCGATGAGCAGGGTCGCGACCGTGGCCAGGTTGGCCCGGTCGAGCTTGCGGTTGCCGGCGGCCACGACGGCGCGCAGGTCGTCCTGCTGCACCTTGGTCTGCAGGTCGATCTGTTTGACCGCACTGACCACTGCTCGAGGGCTGGTCGGGGCGGGCAGTGTCGACGGCCGCCGGGCCGCGGCGCGCAGTTGCGCCCCCCGCCGTGCCGCCAACCGTGCCTGCTGCGCACGCCGGCGGGCCTGGGACTTGCGGGACTCGCCGTCGTCGAAGGCCTCGGCGTCGTCGAAGAGTTCGGCGTCGTCATAGGCATCGTCGTAGGCGTCGAGGTCGTCCAGGAATCCGTTGCTCATGGCAGTTCTTCTCCTTCGACTGGTCCATCGGTGAGGGTTGATCGGCGTACCGCGGGGGCGACGTACTCGTCGAACAGCTCGGGGTCGGGCGGTACCCAGCCCGCCGACCCGTCACCGCCACAGGTGGGGCAGGCATCGTCCTCGCCCCAGCAGTCACACGCCCCCAGCGCCGCAGCCAGTACCAGGTTGCGGTCCAGCAGCGCCTGAGGGGGGCGCTCGCTCCGCTCCGGCGCAGCGGCGTCCGGCGGGGTGGCCCCCGGCATGGTGAATCCCGGGACGACCGTTGGCCCGGAATCCGGGGGAGCGGTGGCCAAGCGCTCGAGCAGTTCGCCGAGAACCCGTTCGGCGAAGCCCATCGGATCGGGCAGTACCCGCATCAGCAGCGTCTCGACGGTGGCCAGTTCGGAGGTGGTCATGACGACAACTCCTCGTTCTCGACGTCCATGAAGGTGGTGTAGAGGGTGCGGCCCTCGCCGAGGTCGACGTCCCAGGCCCCCTCCAGGTAGCTGCCCTCGGCGTCCTGCTCGCTCTCGGCGTCCTGTGCGTTCTGGGGATCGGCGTCCAGGTAGGCCAGCTCGTCGGCATCGGCGGCGGCTTGCCCGAAGACCTGGCTCAGCATGTTCATCATCGAGGCCACGGGGACGCCCCCCACCTGCTGGGCGCCGTAGCGGCCCATGGCCAGGGCCATCAGCGCCTTGAGGACATCGGGTTGCTGGGTGAGCACCAAGCCCTGCGCGGCGGCGGCGGAACCGGTTGCCGGTGAAGGGGTCTGCGGCAGGTGAGGCTGCTGAGCCGGCTGAGCCGGCTGAGCCGGGTCGGGTGGGAGTCGGGGTGCCGGGCCGGGCGAGCGCTCCCGCGGCCACGGTGCCCACCCGGCTGCCGATGGCCGTGCCCAGGGGGCCGCCGATGACGGTGCCGAGTGCGCCTCCCGCGGTGGGCAGGGTCTTGCGGGCGAGGTCACCGACGACCGGGTTGGCGAGTGCCTGGCCCGCTCCGCGCTCGAGCTGACGCAGGGCCTTGGCGAAGCTGAATCCCTCGGCCGCGCTGAGGTCACCCAGGATCGCCTCGACGGCGTCCTCGAAGGCCTCGTCGTCGGCGTCGGCGAAGTCCTCGTGCATGACCTCGCGCAGCGGGTGGTCGAACCCCGTCCAGCCGTCGGCCTCGTCCACGTCGTCGGCCTCGCCCCAACCGTCGGCCTCGGTCCAGCTGTCGGCCTCGCCCCAGCTGTCGCCGTCGTCCCAGCCGTCCTCGACGGACCAATCCTGCTCGGGCGTCCACAGGTCCTGATCTGTTCCTCGGGTCATGCCGCCCACCTCCTGCCGTGGCCACACGCGATCGCTTGTCCTCTGAGGCGTGCCGCCCTGTGACGCCGTGTGACGCCGTGTGCCGGGCGGTTCCTCCCGGTGCCGAGCGGTTCCGCGCCGACCCCTGCTGTTCCCTGTCGTTCCACGCCGTTCCGGTCACTGGTTCCCCGCGCATGGGGGTTGGGCCAGAATCAGACGTCGCCCGCTCGTGTCGCGGGTCGTCGTCCGGGGAGGTCGGGTCGTGTCGAAACGGATGGTTCGCGATCACGTGGTGCCGAGTGCCCTCGTGTTCGCCGTGGCCGCGGCCATCACGGTGATCAGCCTCGTGGTCTTCTCTCTGGTGGCCCTGGTCGACGACGAGTTGGAGCCCGGTGCTGCGGTGGTCGGCCTGGTGTCGGCGCTCGCGGTGTCGGCGGGTCTGGCGTTGGCCACCTTCGTGCTCGGGCTGGCGCTCGATCGGCTCACCCGCGCCGCGCCCCGCCCGGTGCGCTGGGCCGCACCGGCCGTGCTGCCGGTCGTCGGGCTGATGCTGTTCCTGAGCAACCCCGATGGTGTCGGGTTCTACCTGCTGGTGCTGGGGGCGGCTCTGTGCGGGTACTGGGTGGTGTTCTTGGTGCAGCAGGGCATCGCGGGCTGGGTTCGCCGCCGGTGGGGCACCGGCCGGGACGTCCCGCTGCCGTCAGGCCCGCCTCAGGGTTGATCGGCGAGCCGCCGAGCGGCGTTGGCCAGCAGGCGGACGCCGCGGGCGCAGTTCTCGGGGGTGGAGAACTCGCGCGGGTTGTGACTGATCCCGCCGTACTCACCGGCCACGAACACCATCGCCGCCGGGCACAGCGCCGCCATCTCCTGCGCATCGTGTCCGGCGCCCGAGATCAGGCGCTGGTGGGGCAGCCCCAGGTCATCGGCGGTGGCGGCGAGCAGGTCCTGCACCGCGGGATCGAACGGGACGGCGCCGGTGCGGGCCATGCGCTCGAGGACACCGGTCACGCCGTACGTCGAGGCGAGACTCTCGACGAAGAACTCCAGGTGCTGTTCGGCGGCCAGCAGCGCCGCGTCGTCCGGGTTGCGCAGGTCGACCGTCAGCGTGGCGCCAGAAGGGATCACATTGGTCTGACCCGGGGTGAGCTCGAGCCGTCCGACGGTCGCCCGCAGTGCGCCGAAGGCCCCGGAATCGCAGATCCGGCGCAGCTCGAGCATCACCGCGGCGGCGGCCAGGCCGGCGTCCCGGCGCAGCGCGATCGGCGTGGTCCCGGCGTGTGCGGCGGCCCCGCGCAGACTCAGCCGCTGCCATGAGATCGCCTGGACCCCGGTGACGATGCCGATCGGCAGACCGGCCGTGGCCAGCACCGGACCCTGTTCGATGTGGCACTCGAGGTAGGCGTGCGGCACGGGCCTCAGCTCAGGCTCGGATCCATCGAACCCGATGCGGTGCAAGGCATCTCGCACGGCGATGCCGTCGGCATCGGTGAGCTTCAGGGCGACCTCCAGCGGGATTCGACCGGCCGCCACCGCCGAGCCGAGCATGTCGGTACCGAACCGGACGCCCTCCTCCTCGGTGAAGATGCCGATCTCGATCGGACGCCGGGTCGTGATGTGGTGCTCGGCGAGGCTGAGCACCGCTTCGAGTGCCCCGAGAACACCCAGGACGCCGTCGAAGGCTCCGGCGGTGGCGACGCTGTCGAGATGCGAGCCGAGCAGCACGCTCGCCAGTCCGGGTTCGCTGCCCGGTCGGGTGGCGTAGACGTTGCCGATCCGGTCGATCCGCACGCTCAACCCGGCCTCGCGCATCCAGCCGATCACCCGGTGGCGCGCCGCGGCGTCCTGCTCGGTCAGGGCCAAGCGCCGGACGCCACGCAGCCCGGTGGCCTCGTCGTCGTAGCCGCCGATCTCCTTCAGCTCCATCAGGTTCGACCAGAGTCGGTCGGCGTCGATGGTGAACGGGTCATCGGCGGTGCTCATCGGTGGGTGCCCTCCGTGCTCAGCAGCACCACGACGGCGCGCTCCGGCAGGCCCAGCGCGGCACGGCGGTCCCGTTGGTCCCCGGCCAGAGCGGCGCGCACCCCGGCCAGGCTGGATGCCCCGCTCGGCCCGGACGAGATGCCGAGGGCGCCCAGGTCGTCGACGGCACGCACCGTGTCGGCGTCCGGGACGGCGACTGCGGCGTCGAGACCGGCGGCGATCACCGGCCAGGCCAGGCTCGACAGCGTGCCGCAGTTCAGCCCCGCCATCACGGTGGCGCCGGTCGGCACGGTGACCGGCCGACCGGCCTGCAGACTGGCGACGGTGCACGCCGCGGAGTCGGGCTCGACCGACAGCACGGCCGTATGACGGGGGAGACCTGGTCGGCGGTAGTGCGCGATCACCGCCTGAGCCAGCGACCCGACCCCGACCGGGACGGCGACCAGGTCGGGGGCCTCGACGCCGACGTCGCGGAGTTGCTCATCGAGCTCGCCGACCAGCGTGGCGTACCCGTCGACGATCCATTGCGGCACCGTCTCGTAGCCGGGCCAGGCCGTGTCCTGGATCAGCAGGCCGCCGGGTTCGGCCGCAGCGATCCGGGCCGCCTCGTCGACGGCCTCGTCATAGGAGCCGGCGATGACGCTCACCTGGGCGCCCTCGGCGGCGATGCGGTCCAGCGCTTCCTGCGGCACGACGTCCGGGACGACGATGTGCGCGGGCACACCGATCAAGCGGGCCATGTGGGCCACGGCGCGACCGTGGTTGCCGTCGGTCGCGGTCACCAGGACGGCGGGCTGCGCGGCCGCGATCGAGCGCAACTCGTCGAGTGACCAGGCCCCACCCTCGCCGGGTCGGGTGTGGGGTGTCCGTGAGGTGAGGGCCTGGGTGATCGCCCACGAGGCGCCGAGAATCTTGAACGCCGACAGGGCGAACCGTTGCGACTCGTCCTTGACGAACACGCGCCCCACGCCGAGCTCGGTGGCCAGGGCGGGCAGCTCCACCAGTGGGGTGGGGGAGTAGCCGGGCAACGTCCGATGGAACGCGACCACCTCGCCGGGGGGCGGCGGGCAGGTCCGGCGGGGTCGCTCGCCGCGAACGAACCAGGTCGGATCGGACGCGAGGCTGTCGGGCTGAGCGCGGTCGGCGGCGGTCATGACGCCACTCTCGCCGGGGCGAGCGATGCGAGTCCAGCCGGCAGCGGGTCACGGTGGCGCAGGCTGGTGAGAACGAGTCGTGGTGTACTCCGGTCATGCTCGTCCAGCCGTTGCCGGCCGGTATCACAACCGTCGTCCTGGTCGAGGGCGACAGCGACCGCGAGGCGGTGGCGATCCTGGCCCGGCGCTCGGGTCTCGACCTGGCGGCGCGCTCCGTCGCGGTGGTGGCCATGGGCGGCGCGACCAACGTCGGTCACCATGTTCGGCGGTTCGGTCCGGGCGGGTTGGGACTGCGGGTGTTCGGCGTGTGCGACGAGGGGGAGGTCGGGTACTTCGCCGCCGCCTTCGAGCACGCCGGGCTGCCGGCCCGGCCCGACGACTCGACCCGTGCCGGTGGCTTCCACGTCTGCCGCCGTGACCTGGAGGACGAACTGATACGAGCCCTCGGGATCGAGGCCGTCATGGCCTTCGTCGCCGATCGAGGTGAACTCGCGGCGTTCCGGATCCTGCAACGTCAACCCGCCCAACGGCATCGGTCGGTCGAACAGCACCTCCACCGCTTCATCGGCACCCGGGCAGGGCGCAAGCGGGACTACGGTGCGGGGCTGGCCGGCGTCGTCCCGCTCGACGGGGTTCCGGCGCCGCTGACCGCCGTACTGGCTCAGCTCTGATCCAGGGCCGAGCGAGGTCAACCCCCGACTACCATCACGGGTGATCGCTGGACTCATGAGGTCAGGGCAGGGCTGAGCCATCGGAGGTGCAGGGTGTCGTACGTCGTCGACTTCCAGACGGTGTCCACGGTCGGGCTGGAGTCGTCGCCGGTCGTGGAGGCTCTGGCCGGGCTGAGGGCCAACGAGGCCAGGTACTTCAAGAACAAGTACGACCACGTCTTCACCGTCGAACCGGCGGGTGAGGCGGCAGAGACCGTCGAGTGGGTCAGCACCATCCTGCGGACCGAACGCGACCTCGTGATCGGATCCCCTGCTCTCGAGGCGACCTCCTTCGAGGCCGCCGGCACCCGGTTCGCCCATGTCTTCTACGAGTCCGGGCTCGCGATCAACGTGATGTACGGCCTCGAGGCGGGGTCCAAGCGCGCCGTGGGGTTCAAGCTGTCGGACGGGATGCCGATACCCGAGGAACTCGAATCGAAGTTCAAGTTCGCGAGGCAGAAGTCGAAGCTGGCCGGCACCATCCGCGGCAGCTTCTTCGTGATCAAGGGCGAGTACTGAGCAGCCGTCTGGGCGGACATGACCGCGCCGGCGTGTCAGTGTCGTCATGATCCGACCGGTGCTGATCACGATTCGTGGCAACTCCGCCTCGGGCAAGTCGACCATCGCCGCCGGGCTCCGGAACGTCTACGGTCGCGGCGTGGCCATCGTCGGTCAGGACCTGTTGCGGCGAGAGGTGTTGCGCGAGCCGCCGGTCGCTGGTGGCGCCAACATCGCCCTGATCGACCTGGTGGCCCGCCACGCACTGGACCACGGCTTTCACACCCTCGTCGAGGGGATCCTCGAGGCGTCGGTCTACGGCGCCATGCTCACGACCCTCGTGACCGATCACCGCGCCGCGGGCGGACAGGCCGTCACCTACTATCTCGATGTGCCCCTGGCGGAGACGCTCGAGCGGCATACACACAAGCCGATCGCCGCCGAGGTCAGCGTGGCCCAGGTGCGGCGCTGGTATCTCCCCCACGACACGATTCCGGGGCTCGGCGAGATCGTCCTCGACGCGAACACCACCGCGCCCGAGGCCGTGCGCAGGATCGTGGACGACACCGGGCTGCTGGGCAGCCCGCTGCGCTCACGCCATCTGACCTGGGACGACGCAGCCACCGTCAACCGTTGGCGATGACGTGCGACACGGGATCGGTGAACGAGATCGGCTTGCCCGTGGCGTGGGCGTAGGCGATCTCCCTGCTCGTGGATTCGCCGATGTACCCGCCTGGGTTGACCACCAGGACCCGGTCAGCCAGGTCGATCTTGCGCAGGTGAAGGGCGTTCAGCGCGGTCTTCTGCTCGGTGGTGATCAACTCTTCTGCTCGGTGATCCTCGGCGCGCGAGAAGACGCCTGGCGCGAGGACGATGACACCGGCGAAGGTCAGCTCACGGTTCGCCGCGCTCATCTCGTCCACGAATCGGGTCGAGCCGCAGATGCAGACGATCTCAGGTCGGTCGGGCACGGCTCAGTCCATACCTGGTCAGGCGCTGTGGGTGTCGAACGTCGCCACCCCGTCATCGCGCGGGGCATCCCGGGCGGTGCAGCGTACCCTGGTCAGGTGATCGATCGCCGAGCCCAATGGCGGTGGCCGTCCGAGTAGGCGGCCGCGATTCCTCACGCACCCACGACATCGACGCCGCCCCCTGGGCGGCGTTCGTCGTGGTCCGAGTGGTCCGACCCACCGGACGACGCGTGGCCGGCTCAGGGGGCCGAACCCGAGAGGCCCACCTTGAGTACCGACACCTTCACCGCCTCGATGCAGCGCAGCCAGGCGCTGCAGGCATCCCTCGACCAGGCCTCCGGCCGGCATCGAATGCTGACCGGCGACCGTCCGACCGGCCACCTGCATCGGCCACTACCTGGCCAGTCTGCGCAACCGGGTCGCCCTGCAGAACGCGGGCGTCGAGTCCTTCGTCGTGATCGCCGACTACCAGGTCATCACCGACCGCGAGGGCGTCGGGGCCGTCCGCGAGCACGTGCTCTCGCTGCTGACGGACTACCTCGCCGCGGGCATCGACCCGGCCCGGTCGACCATCTTCACGCACTCGGCCGTGCCGGAGTTGAACCAGCTGCTGCTGCCGTTCCTGGCCCTGGTCACGCAGGCCGAGCTCGAGCGCAATCCCACCGTCAAGGAGGAGGCCACGGTCAGCGGTCGGCCGGTCTCTGGTCTGCTGTTGACCTATCCGGTGCACCAGGCCGCCGACATCCTGTTCTGCCACGCGGACGTCGTCCCGGTGGGGCGTGACCAGTTGCCTCACGTGGAACAGGCGCGGGTGATCGCCCGGCGGTTCAACCAGCGCTTCGCCGGCGGCGCCATCGTCTTCCGTGAGCCGGTTGCCCTGCTGACGGCGCAGCCGCTCATCCTCGGGGTGGACGGGCAGAAGATGTCCAAGAGCCGGGGCAACGCCATCGAGTTGCGGGCGAGCGCCGACGACACGGCGGCCCTGATTCGTTCGGCCCGAACGGATTCCGAGCGCCGGATCACCTACGAGCCGGAGCGCCGTCCCGCCGTCGCCAACCTGATCGACATCGCCGCCGCGTTCACCGGCACCCCGCCGCAACAGATCGCCGCCGACCTGGCCGGTCAGGGGGCAGCGGCGTTGAAGGCGGTGGTCACCGAGGCCGTCACCGAGGGACTGCGCGACCTGAGGCAGCGTCGGACGGCGCTGGCCGCCGACCCGGCGTACCTGCTGCAGGTGCTGCGGGCCGGCAACGCCGCTGCTCGCACGGTCGCCGAGACCACGTCGAGGCAGGTTCACCATGCGATGGGGATGATCTACTGAACCGGTGAACGAGACGTGGTCGGTGGCGCGCGAGCTGGTGATCACCTTTGCGCGAAAGCTGCAGGCCGAGCGGCTGGTGTACTCCACGTCCGGCAACCTCAGTTGCCGGGTCTCGGGCAGCCCGCACCTGGTCGCGGTCACGCCCACCGCGATGGAGTACGACCTGATCACCCCGGACGACGTCCCGATCGTCGCGCTGGCCGCAGCCCCCGGCGAGACAGGCGAGTCAGGCGAGTCAGGTGAGCCGGGCGGGGTGGTGGATGGACGCCGCGCCCCGACCTCCGAGTGGCCGCTGCACGCCGGGCTCTACGCGCGTCCCGAGATCGGTGCCGTGGTGCACACCCACGGCAAGGCGGTGATGACCATGGCCAACCTGGGCTGGCGGCTGCCGCCGATCCTGACCGGACTGTGCGAGGCCACCGGTGGCGACGTGCTCACCTCGCCCTATGCCCGGCCGGGGACGCAGGCTCTGGTCGAGGCGGTCCGGCCCGCGTTACGCGAGCGAGGGGCGACCTTCCTGCGCTACCACGGCCTGCTCGCCTACGGCGCCGACCTGCCCCACGCCTTCCACACCGCAGCCGTGGTCGAAGGAGCCTGCGAGGTGTACCTCGCGCTGCGCGCACGGTGAGGTGCACGAGCTGCCCGCCGAGGAGGTCGAGTACATCGCCGGCTTCTGGCGGGCGCAGTTCGCCTCACCTCCCGGCGCTCCGCAGCCGGGCATCATGGCCCGATGACCGACGCGCCGATCGCCGACTGCCCCGTCACCCGGACGACGTCGAGGCGGCTGCCGCTCGCATCGCCTCGCTGGTCCGCCGCACGCCGGTGATCGAGGACGGCGGCCTGATCCTCAAGCTGGAGCTGCTGCAGCACGCCGGATCGTTCAAACCGCGCGGTGCCGCCAATCGGGTGCTGCTGGCCCGCGCGAACGGCGCCCTGCCCGACGCCGGAGGGTCACCGCCAGCGGCGGCAACCACGGCGCGGCGCTCGCCTGTGTCGGGCGGGCGCTGGACGTCGCGGTGGAGGTGTTCGTGCCCTCGACCTCGCCCGAGCTGAAACGACAGCGCATCAGGGACTTCGGCGCCACGGTGCACACCGTCGAGGGCTACTACAACGAGGCCCAGGCCGCCGCCGATGCCCGACAACGCGACAGTGGTGCCCTGCTGGTGCACGCCTTCGACCATGTCGACACCGTGGCCGGTCAGGGCACGATGGCCCGCGAACTCGACGACCAGGTGGGCGGTTACGACACCCTGGTGGTGGCCGTCGGTGGTGGTGGATTCATCGCGGGACAGGCGGCCTGGCTCCGCGACCGGGTGCGTATCGTCGCCGTCGAGCCGGCCTCGACCGACTGCCTCGGCGCCGCCCTGCGTGCCGGGGAGCGGGTGGAGGTCGAGGTGAGCGGCCTGGCGGCGGACTCCTGGGCGCCCGGCGGATCGGTGAGGTGCCCTGGGGCGTCGTCCGGCACTTCGTCGACGAGGCGGTGACGGTGCCGGACGGCGCGATCCGCGCGGCGCAGCGCGAGCTGTGGGAGTCGCTACGGCTGATCGTCGAACCCGGTGGTGCCGCCGCGTTGGCGGCGATACGCACCGGTGCCTACCGGCCCGCGCCCGGCGAGCGGGTGGTGGTCGTGGTCTGTGGCTCGAACGCCGACCCGGCGACCATCACCGGCTGAGCCGGATCGTCAACCCGTCCTCAACCGGTCGTAACCGGTCCTCAACCGATGCGTTCCCAGGTGCCCTCGCCCCGGCCTCGTTCGCGCAGCCGCACCTTCGCGATCTTCTCGGTGGGGGTGCGGGGGAGGGCATCGAGGAACTCGACGAACCGCGGGATCATGTGTGCTGCAAGGCGTTCGGTCAGCCAGGCGGTGAGCGTCGCGCCGTCGAGGTCGGTTCCCGGGCGCCGGACGACGAACACCATCACCTCTTCCTCGCTCAACTCACTGGGCACTCCGATGGCCGCGGCCTCCGCCACCTCGGGGGTGGGTCTGCACCGCAGCCTCGACGTCCAGCGCCGAGATGTTCTCGCCACGCCGCCGGATCACCTCACCGGATCGCCCCAGGAAGGCCAGCCAGCCGTCGTCCGACAGCATGCCGAGATCGCCGGTGTGGACCCAGCCTCGGCGGATCGCGCGCTCGGTCGCCTCGGGCATCGCGAAGTAGCCGTTCATCACCAGACCGGGCTCGCGCCCGCGCACCAGGATCTCGCCGACCTCGCCGGGTGGTAGCAGCCGGCCCTCGACGTCGGCGATCGCCACCTCGAAGGCATCCAGCACGCGTCCGGCAAACCCGGTGCGGTGCGGGGCATCCAGCGGGTCGTAGACCGGTACGCCCGCATCGGTCAGCCCGTACACCTCGTACAGCGGGATGCCGAAACGGGCCTCGAAGTCGGCCTTCCACCCGGGCATCGGGACGCCCCAGGCCAGCCGCACCCGGTGGTCGCGATCACGAGGATCGGCAGGGGCCTGCCACAGCATGGCCAGTGTCGCCCCCATGAAGCTCATCACCGAGGCGTCGAACCGGCGGACGTCGTCCCAGAACCCGGACGTGCTGTACCGCGGCGCGATCGCGGCGGTGCCCCCGACGCTCAGCGCCGCCACCACGGTCAACGTGGCGGCATCGATGTGGAACAGCGGGAAGGGGGTGTAGAGCACGTCATCGGCGGTCAGGCCGAGGGCCTGCGCGTGCAAGGCGCCCTGGCGCAGGACGTAGGTGTGGCTGAGCACGCAGGCCTTGGACACCCCGGTGGTCCCGAGGTGAACAACATGATCGCCGGCTCTAGCGGGTCGACCTCGACAACGGCCGGAACCGGCGAACCGGGCGTCGAGGAGGCGAGTTCGTCGAACTCGGACGACGGCACCCGCACCACGCGCTGCAGGTCGGGCAACCGATCCCGGACGGCGTCCAACGGCGCCGCGAGGTCGTCGTCCACCACCGCGATCCGCGCCCGCGTGAGGCGGAACGCGTGCGCCAGCCCGTCGCCGATCAGCGCGGTGTTCACCGGGACGTGCACCGCCCCGAGGCGAGCCACCGCCAACCACAGCAGCACCAGCTCGACACTGTTGCCCATCAGGGCAACCACCGGCTCACCGTTGCGGACCCCGAGCCGATGCAGCCCGGCGGCGAGGATGCCGCACGTCGCTCGGCGTCGCGGTAGGTGAGGGCCTCCTGCCGGGTGCGCAGGAAGTCCCGCTCGGCGAACGCCGGATCGGCGGCCCGCCGGGCCAGTTCGGCAGCGATCACGCGTGGCCGAACCAGCTGTCGAGGTCGAGTCCGAGGGTGGGGCGATCGAGACCGAACAGCGCGGCGGCGTTGCCGCCGAGCAGGGAGTCGAGGGTCGCGGCGTCCAGCCCTGCCGCGCGCCACTCGGCCAACGCCCGGACGGGGTCGATCACCGGCCAGTCGGTGGCGAACAGCACCTGGGCGCGCAGCAGGTTGGGCATCATCGCGAACACCACCTCCCACCCGGTGCCGGCCCGCGCGACGTACTTGGGGGCCAGACCGCCGAACTCCAGGAAGACCGTCGGGTGGCGCCGGGCGACGGCGGCGAACTCGGTTGCCCAGGGCCACCCGGCATGTGCGGCGATCAGGCGCAGCTCGGGGAAGTCGACCGCGACCTGGTCGAGCATCTCGGGCCGCTCGTGCCGGATCGGGTGGGTGCGGGCGTAGTTGATGCCGGTGTGTACCGCCACCACGAGGCCGAGCTCCTCGGCGCGGGCGTAGACCGGGTAGAGCAGTCGATCGTCGATGTCGAGGGAGAAGAACGCGGGCTCGAGGCAGATGCCGCGCAACCCGACTCTCGCCGCGGCGTCCACCTGGGCGCAGGCCCGACGCGGACGCAGCTCGTGCAGGTCGACGGTGCCGACCCCGACGAACCGGTCCGGGTACTCGTCGATCACCTCGACGAGCGCGGCGTTGAGGGCATCTGCGCTCTCGCCGCCCTCGCTCTCGGCGTGCATCACCGCTTGCCGCACGCCCGCGGCGTCCAGGGCTTCGAGCAGGGCCGTCAGGCTGCCGGAGTTGATCTTGTCGGTCAGGTTCAGCACCCGGTCGTAGGACTCCGCTGCGCGGCCGGTCATGGTGTAGGTGGCATCCGGTCGGCGATCCTGCGGCAGCCGAACCCGGGCATCGATCAGCGGCATGGCTCCTCCTCGAGCAGGGTGACGCTAGGCGGAAGTGTTCACCACCGAGGCCTGCATCGGGAGGGGGGCGTGCCGAGTCCTGGCTGTGGTCCTGATCGCGTACAACGTTGTCGCTGCGTTGTCACGGCGTTGCGGAGCCGAGCGCGGGTGTGTCGAGGCGTCGAGCGGCGGTGCTGAACTGTCGAGCAGCGATCAGATCCAGCTGAACTGGTGATCGTCGCGGGTCAGCGGATCGCGGCGGTGGCCACTGTCGTGATACGTGAGCGCCGCACCGACGACGGTCCACGGCGCGAGGTGGGAGGGAGCGTCGTTCAGATACTCCTGGCACGTGACACAACGGGCGATGTGGGGGTAGTCCACGACCTGTGGACGGGGCAGGCTGCGCGTCGGCGGAACCTCTTCGGGCTGCATCGCACCCGGTGACTCGGCAAGCAGCGACATGCCTCATTGTGTCGTGCGTCGCACTCTGGCCCTGAAGGACCAAAGGTCCGGGTTCAGCGGCGATTCATGCGTCGTTCAGGCATCACGCCTATCGCGATCTGCCCTGCGGAACGCACCATCGTCTCTCGCGGGAGCGCCCCTAGGCTGCCGGGTATGCCGCCCACGATCGATCCCGCCCGTCTCGTCCCGCGGACCCTCGACATCGCCGGCGTCGCCACCGCGGTGATCGACACCGGTGAGCCCGAGGCGTCGGCGCACGCCGCCGCGCACGCCGCAGATGCTGCGCTGCCGTTGCTGCTGCTGCACGGTTCGGGGCCGGGGTCACGGCCACGGCCAACTGGCGCGTGGTGGCACCCGAGTTCGCCCGGACCCGACGAGTCGTCGCCCCAGATCAGCTCGGCTTCGGTGGCACGGCCACCGGCCAGGACCGTCAGTTCGGGCGGGCTGCCTGGACCGAGCACGCCATCGCCGTGATGGACGCGGTGGGCCTGGACCGGGTGGACGTCGTCGGCAACTCGATGGGCGGCGCGATCGCGCTCTCGCTGGCGGCGGCCGTACCCGACCGGGTGCGCCGCGTCGTGGCGATGGGCAGTGTGGGCATCCAGATGCCGCTGTCCGAGGGGCTGGACGACGTGTGGGGGTACACGCCGTCGTTCGAGAACATGGAGCGCATCGTCCACCTGTTCACCGACGACGAGCGATTGATCACCGGTGACCTGATCACGATGCGCTACGAGGCGAGTGCCGTCCCGACCATCCGCGCCTCGTGGGAGGCGATGTTCCCCGCGCCGCGGCAACGGTGGCTGGACGACCTGGCCCTGAGCCAGGACGAGCTGAAGAGCCTGCGGCAGCCGACGCTGCTGATCCACGGCCGCGACGATCGGGTGATCCCGCTGGCCACCTCCTCGATCCCGATGATGAACCTGATCCCGGACGTCGAACTGCACGTCTTCGGCGGCTGCGGCCACTGGACCATGATCGAACGTGCGCCGCAGTTCGTGACCCTGGTGAGCGACTTCCTCGATCGGTAGGGCCGGCAGGGCCGGCAAGGGCCGGTGGGGCCGGTGGGGCTTGGTCTGCCGCCTGGTGGAATGGGCTGGTGGAATGGGTTGGTGAACCCGCTCCTGGTCGAGGTGCTGCCCGCCCTGCAGCTGGAGGCCGCGGACGTCGTCCGTCATCTCGACCTCGTTCCCGGCACCGCCCTGCCATCGCGGCTCGACGTCGGCTCGCTCGCGGCGGGAGCGGTGGCAGCCGCCGGTCTGGCGGCCCGGGCCGTGCGGGGAGGGGATCGGGTGCAGGTCGATCCCCGGCAGGTCGCCATCGCCGTGAGCAATGATCGACGGCAGACGATCGACGGGATGCCGGGCCAGGCCTTTGCGCCGCACTCGGGCTTCTTCGAGGCCGCCGATGGGTGGGTGCGCACACACGCCAACTACGCCCATCACCGGGCGCGGTTGCTCGCGAGGCTCGGCCTGTCGCCCGAGGCCGACGTGCGGGCACTCGCGGCCGCGATCGCCGACCGGCCGGCGCAACAGCTCGAGGACGAGATCACCGCGGCGGGCGGGATCGCCGTCCGGGTGCGGGCCCCGGCCGAGTGGGCTGCGGGTGATCAGGCGCGTGCCGTCCGGGGGCACGACCTGCTCTCGGTGAGGGCGGTGACCAGCCATCGCCCGGTGCCGGTCCGGGATCGGCCACGGGTGCTGGACCTGACCCGGGTGTTGGCCGGACCGGTGGCGACCCGCACCCTGGCCCTGGTGGGTTGCGACGTGCTGCGCGTCGACCCGCCGCACCTGCCCGAGGACGACGGCACCCACCTCGAGACAGACAGCGGCAAGCGCACCACCGAGCTGGATCTGCGAGACCCGGCCGCTCGGCGGCGATTCGAGGACCTGCTGGGCGAGGCCGACGTCCTGGTGACCGGGTACCGGCCGGGGGCGTTGGCCGCCTTCGGCCTGGACGAGGCCACCCTGGCCCGGCGGTACCCGCCGCTGATCGTCGCGACACTGTCGGCATGGACGCCGAGTGGGCCGTGGGGCGCTCGACGGGGATTCGACAGCATCGTGCAGGCGGCGACCGGGATCGCGGTGATCGAGTCACCGGACGGCGTGCGCCCGGGGGCGCTCCCCGCGCAGGTGCTCGATCACGCCACCGGCTATCTGATCGCCGCCGGGGTGTTGACGGCGATTCGTCGGCGCGCCGTGGCGGGCGGCACCTGGCGGGTGTCGGCGCACCTGGCCCGTACTGCTGCCTGGCTCCTCGCGCGGTCGCCGGGTGAGCCGGAGCAGGACCGGATCGCGCCTCTGGCGCTCGACGATCTCGCGCCGTACCTGGTGAGCACGGTCACCGACCACGGCACCGTGGTGCAGTCCCGTCCGGCGTTACGACTGGACGGCAGGTTCGACACCTTCGCCTGGGTGGGTCGCCGTCGCGGTGCCGACGACGCGGCCTGGGCGGGTGCGATCACCGGCGGGGACGACGGAACGCCACCACGAGCGGCACGATCGTGACCACGGCGAGCCCGGCGAACAGATAGGCGCCCCCCATCCCCGCAACGGTGGAGGAGGGATCGGCCGTGCTGCCGAACCACTGATCGCTGGCCACGCCGATGCTCTCGAGGAGCCAGTAGCCCAGGTAGGCGGTGGCCAGCACGAGACCGACCGGCCGGCGCTGCCAGGCCCAGACGGCGATGATCAGGGCGGCAGGGATCCAGAACGCCAGATCCTGATCGTGGATCGGGTTGGTGATCAGCCCGGTACCGGCGAGGAACTCCGGGGAGGACTCGCCCAACGCGGGCACGATCAGCCGCATCCAGGCCAGCAGGTTGGCCAGGGCGATGAACCCGAGGAAGGCCGCGATCGGCCGGGCCGCAGCCGTATTGAGGTGCCGGGCCACTGCGGCGACATCGAGCCCGCGCAGCAGCAGGACGACGCCCGCGATCGACAGGCCGAGCATTCCCTCGTAGACCAGGTACAGCGCATTGAAGGGCGTCGCGAAGACGATGAGGACGCTGTTGTAGAGCAGGTAGGCGGTGGCGGCCAGCCACCAGATCACGGCTCGTTCGGATCCGCGGTGGGTGAACCACATCGCGCCCAGCAGCACGGGAACGGCGACCGCGAGCATCACCAGCGCGGTCCCTCTCACCGAGCCCTTCATCACGGCGGGGCCGAACAGCACGCTCTGATCGAAGAACGTCACGGCAGTGCCGACGGCGACGACGACCGCCAGGATCAGGCCGACGGCGAACGGCGGGTGGTGCCCGGTTGCGGGGGAGCTGTCACGAGGTAGCTGACGGTCGAGGCGACGATGCGTGATGGCGCTCATGACGAGCGCTCCCTTCCTGGATTGTGCTGCTCACGCTATGCCGACATACCGGGCGAACCGGTTCTCAACGTCCTGTCGAGGTCGACCAAAGGCCCGGAGCGCAGGACCCGATAACCCCAGGGGGGCAGGCTGACCGAGGTGTCGGCCGCCAGGACCTCGGGGCCGGGTGCCGACAGTCCCGGCAGGGCGTCCTCGTAATGGCCGAGATGCAGCAGTCCCGAGAAGCTCACCTCGACGGGATGCGGGGACAGGTTCAGGCAGGCGAAGACCTTCTGGGTGCCGTTGTCGCGTACGAAGCTCAGGACCCGGGTTCCCTCGGTGCTGGGCACCCAGTGCATACGCGCGCCCCAGTCGCTGTTCCACAGCGCCGGGCACCGCCGACGCAATGTGATGAGTTGCCGATACACCTCGGCCATGCGATGAGGCTGCCAGTCGATGGGGTCGCGTTCGAAGAACGGCAGCCGGCGGGGGTTTCCGGCCTCTTGGCCGCTGTAGATCATCGGCAGCCCCTCGCCGATCACCGAGAGCACGATCGCGGCGTCCACCGCGTCGCCGAATTGCTCGTACTCGGTTCCCTCCCAGGCATTCTTGTCGTGGTTGCTGACGAACATCAGGCGCATCGACCGCCGCGGGAAGGCCTTCTCGTTCCACGAGTAGTAGATGTGCAGCGCCTTGACATCGGCTCGGCCGGAGGCGATGTGGTGCATGGTCACGTTCCAGGTCCAGGCGTAGGTGGCGTCGAAGGCGGCATGGTGCAGCTCGCGGGACTCCCACTCCGCCAACAGGAACACCGGCTTGATGCGCTCCAGTTCGGTGCGGGCGTGCTCCCAGAAGTCGGTGGGTACGTAGCCGGCGACATCGCAGCGGAACCCGTCGACGTCCACCTCGCGCACCCAGTACGCCAGGGCCTGTGTCATGTAGCGGCGCAGTTCGGGCCGGGAGTAGTCGAGGTCGATGACGTCGTCCCAGTCCCACCAGGGTGTCGAACGCAGCTCACCCAACGGGTCGCGATCGAACCACTCGGGGTGCTCGGTGACCAGGACGTTGTCCCAGGCGGTGTGGTTGGCGACCCAGTCCAGGATCACCCGTAGTCCGAGGTCGTGGGCGGCGCGGACGAACGACCGCAGGTCGTCCAGGTCACCGAACTCGGGATTGACGCTGTAGTGGTCGCGCACCGCATACGGGCTGCCGAGCGTGCCCTTGCGGTGCTGTCGGCCGATCTCGTGCACCGGCATCAGCCAGATGATGCCCACGCCGAGGTCGGCGAGGCGTTCGAGGTGGTCCTGGGCGGCCCGGAAGGTGCCCTCGGGGGTGAACTGGCGGGTGTTCAGCTGATAGATGACCGCATCCCGGCACCAGTCCGGGTGGGTCAGCGTCACCGGGCTGCGCGGTTGAAACCGATCGAGGTCGTCCATGGGAGTCCTGCCCCGACGTCGTGGCCGTGCCGATCGCACGGCGGTTGGTTACGAAACGTAGCGGCAAGGATGGTGAATCCTCCAGCAACTTGCGTGAAACTTGCGTTCGTAAGGGGATCTCACCTTGCGGTCCGATGGCTGACAGCGCTGTGGTGTCGGACGCCGTCCGGTGCGGCCGTGGAGGAGCGCACCAGGAGTTGTGGGCGGAACATGTACTCCGCGCGCGGGGCGGGGTGTCCGGCGATCTCGGCCAGCAGGGCCTGCGCTGCGGCGTCCGCCATGTCCTCGATGGGGGAGCGAACCGTGGTCAGGGCCGGGGCGAAGTACTCGGCGTACGGGATGCCGTCGCTGCCGACCACCGACAGCTCACCCGGCAGGTCGAGGCCTCGCGCCCGCGCTTCACGGAAGGCGCCCAGGGCCATCACATCGCTGCCGCAGATCACGGCCGTGACGCCTCGCTCGATCAGCGCGCCGGTGGCCTCGGCCCCGCCGTCGACGGAGAACACGGAGTGCTCCACCAGATCACGGACCTCGGCCGGGCCGAGCGTGGGGTCGACGTGGCGGCGCAGTGCAAGGTCGAATGCGGCGACCTTGCGCAGCACCGGGACGTACCGCTCGGGTCCCATCGCCAGGCCGATGCGGCGGTGGCCCAATTCGCTCAGATGCTGCACGGAGAGGTCGATCGTCGCCGCGTCATCGTTGGACAGGAAGGGAGCGTCGACGCCGGGGACGTAGCCGTTGACCAACACGATCGGCAGGCCCTGCTCGCGCAGCGCGACGTAGCGCTGGGGGTCGGTATCGCTGTTGGCGTGGATGCCCGAGACGAAGATGATGCCGGCGACGTGCCGGTCGATCAGCATGCGCACGTACTCGTCCTCGTGCACCACGCCCTGCGACTGTGAGCACAGCACCGGGGTGTAGCCGTGGTGAGCCAGGGCGCTCTCGATCCGTTGCGCGAAGCTGGGGAACACCGGGTTGTCCAACTCGGGCACGATCAGCCCGATCAGGCCGGCGCGCTTGGCGCGCATCCGGGTCGGGCGTTCGTACCCGAGGCGCTCCATCGTCGCCAGGATCGCCCGCCGATTGTCCGCCGAGACCCCGGGCTTGTCGTTGAGCACCCGGCTGACTGTCGCCTCACTGACCTTGGCACGCGCCGCGATGTCACTCAGACGCACCCGCATGCAGGCATGGTATGCGCCGTCCCGGTCCCGTGAGTCCATCGCGTTACCCGATCGTTGCAAGCAAGTATCACGCAAGTACTTCCCGCAACTTGCAGCCCTTGCTAGCGTCCAGATTGGCCACGGGAAACCCGTCGTCACGCTGTGTAGTCCTCGTGGCTCGTACCTCCGAGACTAGGGAGCACCATGCGTATGTCCCCCCGGGTGCTGGCCGTTCTGGCCGGCGCCACTCTGCTCACCACGGCGTGTGGCGGTGGCTCGACCACCCCCAGTGCGTCGAGCTCGGCCCCGGATGCCAGCGCGTCGGCGTCCGCGCCGGCGGCCAGTCCCTCGGGTAGTGCCGCCCCGGTTCGCAGCAATGCGGACCTGGTGATCTGGACCGACGAGCTGAAGGCTCCCGGCGTCAAGCCCATCGCCGCGAAGTTCGCGGCCGACAACGGCATCACGGTCGACGTCCAGGTCATCTCCGCCGACCTGCAGGCCAACTTCGTCACCGCCAATGCCGCCGGCAACGGTCCCGATGTGTTCACCGGTGCCCACGACTGGATCGGCAACCTGGTGCAGAACGGGGCCATCGCGCCGCTGCAGATCGGTGCCGACAAGCTGTCCGGCTACGCGCCGATCGCGGTCAAGGCGACGACCTATCAGAGCAAGCTCTACGCGTTGCCGTACGGCTTCGAGGCGATTGCCCTCTACCGCAACACGGCCGTTGCCCCGAACGAGCCCAAGACGCTCGACGAGGCCATCACGGTCGGGCAGGCAGCGGTCAAGGCCGGCAAGGTCGAGTCCGCACTCAACCTGCAGCAGGGCGACAACGGCGACGCCTACCACATGGAGCCGGTCATGACCTCCATGGGCGGCTATCTGTTCGGCAGCACCTCGGCGGGCGACTACGACCCGAAGGACCTCGGCGTCGGCAAGCCGGGCTCCATCGCGGCCGCCAAGAAGATCTACGAGCTCGGTGAGAAGGGCAGCAAGGTGTTGCGCCGTTCGATCAGCGGTGACAACTCGATCGCGCTGTTCGCCAGTGGAAAGGCCGCCTACCTGGTCTCCGGTCCGTGGGCGCTGCCGGACATCAAGAAGTCCGGCATGAAGTACGCCATCTCGCCGGTTCCCGGGTTCGCCGGTCAGAAGCCGGCCAAGCCGTTCTCCGGCGTCCAGGGCTTCTACGTCGCCTCCAAGGGCAAGAACCAGGCCTTCGCGCAGGAGTTCGTGGCCAACGCCATGAACACCGAGGCCGCCATGCAGTCGATGTACGACGGCGCCAAGATCCCGCCGGCGATGAACTCGGTGGCGGCCAAGGTCGGTGCCGACAGCCCCGACGTGAAGGTGTTCGTCGAGGCCGCCAAGGGCGGTGACCCGATGCCGGCCATCCCGGCCATGCAGGAGGTCTGGGAGCCGCTGGGCAAGGCCTATTCGGCCATCATCGGCGGCGCTGATCCGACGACCACGATGACCGCCACCGGCAAGGCGATCGCGGCCAAGATCGGCTAGCGAGCCTCAGTTCGTCGCTGCGGGGCCGGTAGACACGGATTGCCGGCCCCGCAGTGGCTCCACCCCTCGATGCCTCGACGAACCGGGAGCGCATGGTGGCAACGACAACTCCGACCCGGCCGACTCCGGCCGAACCCGACCAGCACCGCCCCGCGAACCGTCCGGCCGGTACCACGACCGCCGTGCTGGCCAAGGTGATCGGTCTGGGCCTCGTGCTCGGCCTCGCCGGCACCATCACACCCACGCTGCTCGGCCAGGAACGCTGGGCCTTCCTGGCCATCGTCTGGATCATCGCTGCGCTGGCCCTGTTCGCCTACCTCGGGAAGGGCCGGTTGCCGGCCAAGTACATCCTGCCCGGCACCCTGCTGCTGTTCCTGTTCGTGGTCTATCCGGTGGTGATGACGGCCAAGGCCTCGACCACGAACTTCGGTGACGGGACCCGGCAGTCCAAGCCGGAGACGATCACCCAGATCATCGCCTCCTCGGTCACCCAGACGCCCGACGCGCCGCGGTACACCATGACCGTGGCCACTCAGGCGTCGGTCACCGACGGGCCGTTCACGCTGTTCCTGGTGAACCAGAAGGACAACAGCATCTCGCGGGGTACGTCCGAGGGGCTGGACACCGTGGCCGCAGGCGACGTCACGGTGACCGACAATGCCGTGACCTCGGCGCCGGGTTACACCATCCTCACCCCGCAACAGGTCAACGCCGCCAACGCGAAGATCAAGGAGATCGCGGTCCCGACCGAGAAGGGCGCGATCCGACCGCTGGGAATCCGCCAGGCGTTCGAGGGCATCACCACGCTGAAGTACGACGAAGCGACCGACACGATCACCGACACCCAGACCGGGGTGACGTACACGCCGGTCACGTCCGGCGATCGCGAGTACTTCACCTCCGCCGACGGCAAGCGGGTCTCCGATCAGTCCTGGCTGGCCACCGTGGGGGCGGACAACTACCAACGGGCACTGACGGATTCGCGCATCCGAGCGGACTTCATCCGGATCTTCATCTGGACCGTTGCCTTCGCGACGTTGTCCGTCGGCACCTGCTTCCTGCTCGGTCTGGTACTCGCCACGGTGCTCAACGACGACCGACTCAAGGGCCAACGGATCTACCGGTCGGTGCTCCTGCTGCCCTACGCCATCCCCGGCTTCATCTCGTTGCTCGTCTGGTCGGGCTTCTTCAACAAGGACTTCGGCCTGATCAACAGCCTGACCGGGCTCGACATCGGCTGGTTCACCTCCGTCGGGTGGGCGCGCACCGCGGTGATCGTGACCAACCTCTGGATGGGGTTCCCCTACATGTTCCTGGTGTGTACAGGGGCACTGCAGGCGATCCCGGCGGATCTGAAGGAGGCGGCGGCGATCGACGGGGCCAGCGGGTTCACCCAGTTCCGCAAGATCACGTTTCCCCTGTTGCTGGTGACCGTGGCACCGTTGCTGGTGAGCTCGTTCGCCTTCAACTTCAACAACTTCAACGCCGTCCAGCTGCTCACCGAGGGGGCACCCTTCGCCCCGGACAACCCCACTGCAGGCGGCACCGACATCCTGATCAGCTACACCATCCGGCTGGCCTTCGGCGCGGGCGGTGCCCAGCTCGGGTTCGCCTCGGCGATCTCGGTGTTGTTGTTCGTGTTGACCGGCGTGATCGCCGCGATCCAGTTCCGGGCCACCCGCACCCTCGAGGATGTGAACTGACATGAGCGATCGCACCGAGAGCGTGACGCGCGGGTCCGTCAGCCGGGCGGCGCGTCCCAGTACCGAGCTGGCGCCCGAGGTGAAGCTGAAGGGCCTGCGCTGGTGGCGCGAGGTCGGCTGGCGTCACGTCGTGGGCCTGATCGCGGTGGCCTTCGCGATCTTCCCCGTGGTCTACATCATCTCCGCGGCATTCAACCCACTGGGCTCGGTGGTGGCGACCGGGTTGATCCCCAAGTCCTTCAGCCTGGAGAACTTCCACAAGCTGCTGACCGACCCGGGCCGGCCCTACCTGCGCTGGCTGGGTAACAGTCTGCTGGTGGCTTTCGTGGTCACCGTCGTCCAGGTGTTCTGCAGCGCTCTGGCTGCCTACGCCTTCTCGCGCTTCCGGTTCACCGGACGGCGCGGCGGCCTGCTCACGCTGCTGCTGATCCAGATGTTCCCGCAGTTCCTGGCCGCGATCGCGATCTTCTCGATGTTCACCACCATCGGCGAGGTGATCCCGCGGATGGGCCTGAACACGCTGCTCGGCTACACGCTGGTGCTGTTCGGCGGTGCGCTCGGTCAGGTCTGGCTGATCAAGGGCTTCTTCGACTCGATTCCCAAGGACCTGGACGAGGCGGCCACCGTGGACGGCGCGGGTCATGCCACGGTGTTCTTCCGGATCATCCTGCCGCTGGTGCGGCCGGTGATCGCCGTGACCGGACTGCTGGCCTTCGTGGGAGCCATCAACGAGTTCCTGTTGGCCTCGATCTTCCTGCGAGGAGAGCGGGTCAAGACCGTCGCGGTGGGGCTCTACGGCCTGATCGACCAGGACCGATCGAACAACCTCGGCGTGTTCGCCGCCGGCGCACTGTTGACCGCGCTACCGGTCGTCATCCTGTTCCAGTACCTGCAGCGCTTCATCGCCGGTGGCATCACCGCCGGCGCGGTCAAGGGCTGACCCACCACCCCGCCCAAACCCGCTCATGCTCCGCGGGTGACGCGTCATGCTCCCGTTCTGACGGCCATGGTGCGTCAGCTGCGGAGCATGAGCGTTCACCCGCGGAGCATGAGCGGGTTTGTCAGGGGGGTATCAGGGGTGTCAGGGGGTGGGGGTGTCGGTGGGGGTGGCCTCGGGATCGGCGGGAACGGCGATGTTGAACATCCACGGGACGCCGAACTTGTCGATGAACATGCCGTACTCGTCGCCCCACATCTGCTTCTCCAGCGGGGTGATCACGTTGGCGCCCTCGGACAGTCCGGCCCAATAGCCTCGCAACTGTTCGGCGTCGTCGCCGGTGAGAGCGACCGTGATCGACGACCCGGCGCTGCGCTCCATGCCGGGTGGGGTGTCGGCACCCATGATGGTGTAGCCGGCCTCGGTCTCCAGTTGGGCGTGCATGATCAGATTTCCGACGCCCCCGTCGGTCATGCCGAACTCCTCGAAGGTGGTGACGTGCAACTCACCCCCGAGGACGTCGCGATAGAACTCCAGGGCCTGCCGAGCGGTGTCGCCGAAGCTGAGGTAGGGGTTGAGGCGGGTCGACATGTGATGAGCTCCTTGCGTCCGGGTGCGCGTTCGATCGCGGATTCGGGCCGAATCGATCAGGTGCGCGACAAACGTGCCGGGCAGCTTAGGACGCGCTCTCGGGTTTGTCCTCCCTGGGAGGCGGACAGATACCCCTAGGGGTATCTGTTAGAGTCGGACCATGAGTCGTCGAACCGCTGCCGTCCTGACGGCTGCCCTGGCGCTGGCCGGAATGACCTCCCTTGCCGGCTGCGGATCCTCGGGCGGGACCGCGCAACCGGCCCCGGCGGCGTCCAGCGTCGCCTACGCCGCGATCATCGACGTGCGGACGCCGGCCGAGTTCGCTCAGGGGCACGTCGTCGGAGCACGCAACATCGACGTCGAGTCCGCTGGATTCGCCGCCGAGATCGCCGCGCTGCCCACGAGCGGCACCTACCTGGTCTACTGCCGCAGCGGTAACCGTTCGGCCCAGGCCGCCGCGACGATGCGTGACGCCGGGCTCACCGTGGCCGACGGCGGTGGCCTGAACGACATGCAGGGTCTGGGTTATCCCTTCGGGGGCTGACCTTCCCATCCATCCACCTTCACCCCGGTACCCCTTCACTCGAGGAGTCATCAGCATGTGCAGCCCCGCCACCTGCCGGACCTGCGGCAAGGCCACCTACACCGGATGCGGTCAGCACGTCGAGCAGGTGCTGCGCGGCGTGGCGAAGCGGGATCGGTGCTCCTGCCCGCCCGACCAGCGCCGCACCGGCGGTCTGCTGTCCCGGCTGTTCGGGCGCTGAGCGCGGCCGATCAGAACCTGACCGCGAGGGCGGTGGCGATCTGGGCGCCACCGCCCTTCGCTGTGCCGTGCCACTGTCGCGTGCCCGAGGGGTCCGGAGTCGGCATGTCGGCATCGGGCCGCATCGGGCCAGCACTGAGCGCGGTCACTTCTGGTCCGATGACAGCGTTGTCGAGTGGTGAAAGTTACCGCAGCTCGGTCCGAACTGACCGCACGGGCTCGGAAGCGACCGCACAGCACCGGAACTGACCGCACGGGCTCGGAAGTGACCACACAGCTTCCGAACTGACCGCACGGGCTCGGAAGCGACCGCACGCGCCGGGCACGCTCGCGCGGGCGGGCTCCCTCGGGCGGGCGAGCACCTCACCCGACCGGCCGATCACGACTGGGGCCTCAATGTGAGCCGTTGGGCGACCGATCAACCATCTGGCCGCACACTGCGCCGTCCGGGGGAGGTCGGCCGTGTGGGGCACCGGTCACGGAACGCACCCAGTGAAGGAGCCCTCACCATGGCCTCGATCCTCGTCGTGGACGACGACCCCGACATCTGTGCTCTGCTCGAGTTCAAACTGTCCAGCGGCGGCCACGAAGTATCGGTCGAACACGATGGAGAGGCGGCGCTGGCAGCGCTCGAACAGCAGCAGGTCGACCTGGTGTTGCTCGACTGGATGATGCCGCGCATGGGCGGGCTCGAGGTGTGCCTGGCCATGCGTGCCGATGACCGCTACTCCCACATCCCGGTGCTGATGCTCACCGCCAAGGCCCAGGAGGCCGACGTCCAGCGTGGCCTCGCGGCCGGTGCGGACGACTACATCCTCAAGCCGTTCAGCCCGCGCGAGGTGGCTGCCCGCATCGACGCGTCGCTGGCACGGGCGGTGCGCTGACGCATGGTCGACGCCAACGGCGGCCTGGTCCTGCTCCTCACCGAGATCTTGACCGTGCTCGTCGTCCTGATGGTGCTCGCCACCGCCGGGGTGCGGGGATGGCGGCGCCGGCGGGAGCGATCCCGGCTCGAGGCCGAGGCCGTCGCCCGCCCACTGATCCTGGCCGCCCTGGATGCGGAGGTCTCGGCCGGCGAGGAGGGCGAGGAGCCGCCTGCAGTGAGCCACCTGGTCGGTCGCTATCTGGACTCCATGGCCTCCGCCATGGCCGGCAAGCTGCGCGGCGGCGATCGCGCCGTGCTCGTCGACCTGCTGCGCCGACGGGGCACTGTGGACGCCGCCCGCCGGAACTGCCGTTCGATCCTGACCTCCCGGCGGCTGCGGGCCGTCGAACTCCTGGGCAGCCTCGGGTTGGCGGATGCCGTCCCCGAGTTGGTCGCTCGGCTGGACGACTCGGACGACGAGGTGCGCCGCGCCGCGGTGCGTGCTCTCGGCCGCACCGCCTCGACGGACGCCGTCCCCGCCCTGCTCGCGCTGCTGGACGCCCCGAACCGGCGCGAGTCGGAGCACTACATCACCCTCGCCCTGCTGCGCATGGGGCCGGCGGCCGTGGGGCGATTGACCTCCGCGCTGCGGACCCACGGACCGCGCGGACGATGCGCTGCGGCCAAGGTGCTCGGCTGGCTCGGCGAGCCCTCGGCGGTCGCTCCGCTGCAGCACTCGCTGGACGACGGCGACCCCGCAGTGCGGGCCGCCGCGGTCGAGGCCCTCGGGCGAATCGGTCTGCCCACTCCCGCAGGTGCGATGCGCGAGTTGCTCTCATCGGCCCAACCGGTTGCGGTGCGACAGGCTGCGGCGACCGCCCTCGGCCGGCTGGGCGACCCGCGCAGTGCGGACGTCCTGACCGGGCTCCTGGTGGGCGAGACCCACGTGTTGGCCCGCGCCGCGGCCGGGTCACTGGCGCTGCTGGGGCCGAAGGGCGTGACCGCGCTACGGGGTTGGGCTCATGTGCCGGAGGCTGCCGAGGTCCTCATCGGCCGCGGCGAGGTCGATGCCGGCGACGTACCGGCAGCTGCCTCAGGTGCCGCCTCGACCATGGAGGTGTCCGGATGAAGGGCGTGCTGACCACGACGGTCATCGTCTTCAACGTGCTGGTGATGACCTACGCGCTGGTGGTCGCGATCTCGCAGCTCACGCTGGTCGGCGGCGCCGCCGTCAACCTGCGTCGCGAGCTGCGCCGCAACCTGAGCAGCCGCAAGGAGGATCTGTTCGCCCACCCCGACACCCCCGGCCTGTCGGTGCTGGTTCCGGCGTTCAACGAGTCGCCCATGATCGCGGAGTGTCTGCGCTCCGTCGTCGACCAGCGTTACCCCGAGTTCGAGGTGATCGTGGTGGACGACGGGTCGACCGACGACACCTTCGATCTGCTGCGTGACGCCTTCACCCTGGTGCCCACCACGCGGGTGATCCCGCAGGACGTGCCGACCATCGGCCGGATCCGGGAGATGCACTTCCCCGAAGGGGGGCGGCAATCTGCTCGTGATCCGCAAGGAGAACGCCGGACGCTGCGCCGACGCACTCAACACAGCGCTCAACGCCGCCCGGTACCCGTTGATCTGCACCCTGGACGCCGACTCGGTCCTCGAGCCGGATGCCCTGCTGCACATCGCGCGCCCCCTGGTGGAACAACCCGACGACGTGGTGGCTGCCGGCGGGGTGGTGCGCCCCTCCAACGGCATGGTGTTGCGCCGGGGCACGATCGAGTCGGTCACCCTGCCGCGGCGACTGATCGTGCGTGCCCAGATCGTGGAGTACCTGAGGGCGTTCATGCTCGGCCGGATCGGCTGGAGCTGGCTCAACAGCGTGCTGATCATCTCCGGCGCCTTCGGGGCCTTCCGCCGTGAGGACGTGGTGGCACTGGGCGGGTTGCACCCCGAGAGCCTCGGACAGGACGCCGACCTGGTCGCCTCGCTGCATCACATGTTGCGTCGGCAGAAGCGCAAGGACTACAAGGTCGTGATCGTGCCACAGGCGGTCTGCTGGAGCGAGGCGCCGCAACATCGTCGCGACCTGCGTCGGCAACGCCGGCGATGGGCTCACGGGTTGGGTCAGGTGCTCTGGCACCAGCGCTCGGCGATGCTGCGGCCACGATTCGGCCGCTTCGGGCTGCTCGTGCTGCCGTACCACGTGCTGTTCGAGATGCTCGGCCCGGTGGTCGAGGTGCTCGGCCTGCCGGCCGTGCTGGCGGCCTGGTGGCTGGGGCTGCTCAACCCGCTGTACGCCCTGACCGTCTTTGCCATGGCCATCGGTTTCGGCATGCTCGTCTCGCTGTCCGCGGTGCTGATCGACGAGGTGTCCGAGCGGCACTACGACCGGTGGCGTGACCTCGTTGCGCTGATCCTGGCGGCGTTGTGGGAGACCACGGCGTTGCGGGTGATGATGTCGTGGTGGCGAGTGCAGGGCCTGACCGATGCGATGCGCCGGCGGCGTTCGGCCTGGGCGTCGATGCCCCGAGTGGGCTTCTCCCGCGCCCACTGAGGCGCCCGCGCGGGTGAATCCTGAGGCAACCGGCCTCAGGATGATCACACCGGGTTGGTCGGTGACGACTGGTCGGGTGTGACCGAACTTGGGGGTGTGCCCGCCCTCGCCGCTGGCGCCGCACAGGTGCCTCCGGGCGAGGCCGAGGCCGCGCATGATCGCCTGCGAGCACTGGCTCTGGCCGCGCTCGTCGACCAGGCTCCGGCCGCGCTCGGGGCCTTCGGCGTCGACGGGAACGAGCTCGTGGCCAACCCGCGGTACCGCGAGCTGGTCGACCGGGGGATTCACGTCGCAGCCGCCGGTGCGCCCGGCAGCCGCGAGCGCGAGGTCAGCCTGGACGGCGCGACCTACCTGGCCCTGGCATTCCCGATCACGGCGAGTCCGGGTGGGGACCTGCTCGGCCATGGCGAGGTGCTGCTGGACGTCAGCCAGCGCCGCCTGAGGGCGATCAGCTCGGCCATGATCGAGCTGGATCAGCTGAAGAACGACCTGATCACCACGGTCAGCCACGAGCTGCGGACCCCGTTGAGCAGCATCCTGGGGTACTGCGAGCTGCTCAACGACGGCGAGTTCGGTGACCTCGATCCGACTGCGCGGCAGATGATCGACGTCATCGCGCGCAACAGTCGCCGGCTGTCCCGGCTGCTGGCCGACCTGCTCCTACTGGCCCAACTGGATTCGCCCTGCCCACCGGAGACGGGATGGGGACAAGTGGACTTGGTCGAGCTGCTCACCCAGGTCTCGGGTGCGACGTCCGCGCAGGCGTTGGCCGCCGGGCTGCACGTGACGCTCGACATCGACACCACTGCGTCGGCGGTCTGGGTTCAGGGCGACCGTGCCCAGTTGCGTCACGCCCTGCTCAACCTCGCCTCGAACGCTGTGAAGTTCTCGACTGCCTCGGGCACGGTGAGGTTCCGCCTCGCCGTTCGCGGGCCGGATGCCTTCCTGGAGGTGATCGACGATGGAATGGGAATCCATCCCGAGGATCTGCCGCGGTTGGCCGACCGGTTCTACCGCACGAGTTCGGCGCGGACCCAACAGGTTCAGGGGGCTGGGATCGGGCTGTCGGTGGTGCAATCGGTTGCGGCCCGCCACGACGGTGAGCTCGAGCTCTGCTCCCGACCGGGTGAGGGTACGACCGCGCGGGTGCGCCTACCGCTGACCGGCCATCAAGGGTGAGGCCGGTGGTCCCCTCCCTCAGGGAACTGCCGGCCCATCTGGCATCGCCTGATGTCAAGCAGCCTGCGCCGAGGGCCGATGCCCTGTGCGTGAAGCTGTCGGCTGCCCTTCCGCCCTGGCTGCGCACTGTTGCCCGGCTGACCGCCTTCGCGGTGGCTTATGCGCTGTTGGCCCTGCTGGGCCGGGCGATGGCGTTCCCCAGCGGGACGGTGGCCTACGGCCCGGCGTCCGGCTTGGCCATGGGGGTCTTGCGGCGCACCGACGCGCGGCGTTGGCCGGCCTATCTGGCGCTCCAGGGCGCCACCGACGTCATGGTCAACCGAGCCTTCGGCCTGCCGCTCAGTACGGCGCTGGCATTGGCCGCCGCCGACGGGTTGCAGGCTCTGCTCGGCGCCGTCCTGTTGCGCCGACTCGTGGCCCGCGATCTGACCTCCGGCTCGCCCCGGTGGGTGATGCGCGGGCTGATCCCGATCGCCGTGGTCTCGGCGGCGGTGGGGGGCTGCATCGCGACCGCCGCTGTGGTGCTGACCTCGACGATTGGTGTCGCCGCGGCCGAGGTGTGGTGGTCGTGGGTGGCCGCCGAGGCGTTCGGCACCGTGAGCGTGGTGCCGGCCGTCGAAGTGGTGTACCTGTGGCATCGCCGCCGTGCGCTGCCGTCGGTCCGAGAACTGCGGGAGGGCGGGGCGGTCGTCGCGGCCCAGATCGTGCTCGCCGCGGTCTCCCTCGGATTGCTGGGGCACGGCGACCGCCTGATCGAGCAGCCGGTACTGCTGTTGCCGCCGTTGTTCTGGGCCGTGGTCCGGCTGGGGCCGCGATGGACGGCCCTCCACCTGTGGTGCCTGAACACCGCCCTGGTGTGGGCGACGGCGACGGGTCACGGACCGTTCACCCGCGAACCCTCCGAGTACCTGCAACGCTCGTCGGTGCAGGTGTTCTGCCTGTTCAGCATCGTGGTGTGTCTGATCATCGCCGAGATCATCGCCAGCTGGGAGCGGGCCGAGGCCGGCGTGCGCAACCGGTCCTGGGCGCTGGAGAACGCGATCGAGGGCATCGCCTTCATCGGCCAGGACGGCACCTTCACCACCGTGAACGCCGCCTACGGCGCCCTGCTCGGCTGCGAGGCCGACGACCTGATCGGCACCGACTGGTACGCCACGGTGCACCCCGATGACCGGCACGTGCTGGACGAGCTCATCCTGCAGGCTCGCTGCGAGGGCAAGGCCCACGCCCTGGTGCGGGCGGTGCGCCGCAACGGTAGGACGTTCAAGCAGGAGATCACCCTGATCGCCCCTGACGAACCCCAGCCGGCGGCCCTGCACTGCTTCGTGCGGGACGTCAGTGAGCGGCAGGCGGCGATCGATCACCTCGACCAGTTGTTCCGGCTCTCACCGGAGCTGCTCTGCCTGATCGGGGTCGACGGCCGTTTCGTGCAGCTCAATCCGGCGTGGTCGGAGCGGCTGGGCTATCCGGCGTCCGAACTGCTCGGGCGCAGTGTCCTCGACCTGGTGCACCCCGAGGACGCAGATCGGACCCTGCTGGAGATCAAGCGGACGCTGACCGGCACCGAACCCCGGAGCTTTCAGAACCGCTGCCTGACCTCGGCGGGGATCGATGTGTGGCTGCACTGGAACTGTGCTGTGGACGACGACCGCTCCGTGGTCTACGCGGTCGCCCACGACATCACCCCCACCAAGCTCACCGAACAGGCCCTGGCTCATGCCCGGGACCAGGCCCTCGAGGCCTCTCGGTTGAAATCGCAGTTCCTGGCGACGATGAGCCACGAGATCAGGACCCCGATGAACGGGGTGATCGGGCTGTCCGAGCTGCTCGGCGCCACCGTGATGGACCCGGAGCAGCAGCGCTATGTCGAGGGCATCCGTTCGGCCGGAACCGCGCTGCTCAGCGTGATCAACGACATCCTCGACTTCTCCAAGATCGAGGCGGGCCGGTTCGTGCTGGACGCCATGGACTTCGAGGTCTCGACGGTGATCGAGGAGGTCGTCGGCCTCACCGGCCAGGCAGCCCATGCCAAGGGGCTACAGCTGATCATCGACGTCGATCCCGGCCTGCCCGCGCGGTTGTGCGGCGACCCGAACCGGTTGCGCCAGGTGTTGTTCAACCTGGTCGGCAATGCGATCAAGTTCACCGCCGAGGGCTCGGTGACGATCAGACTGGACCGGCTCGACCCGGCCGAGGCGGGGCTGGACGCGCTCACCGAGGACGCCGACACCGATACCCGTGCCGGTGTCGAGACCGAGACCCGATCCCGCATCGCGGTTCAGCTCGAGGTCAGTGACACCGGGCTGGGGATGGACGCCACCACCGTGGCGAAGCTGTTCCAACCGTTCACCCAGGCCGACGCCTCGACCACGCGCACCTACGGCGGCACCGGCCTGGGCCTGGCGATCAGCCGCCAGCTGGTGGAGGCCATGGGCGGCTGGATCTCGGTCCAGAGCGCCCCGGGAGCGGGTACCACCTTCCGTGCCGCGGTGCCGCTGACCCAGGTCGCGGCCTCGGCGGAAGGTGACGGCGAGGCGGCCCGGGTCTTGATCGTGGACGACGACGAGGCCCGCCGGACGGCGCTGGTCGGCCAGGTGCTCGGCTGGTCGATCGCGGCCGAGGCCACCGGTGACCCGGAGCATGCCCTCGACCTGTTGCGGCAGTCGGCCTCGCTCGGCACGCCGATCGAGACCGTGGTGATCGAGATGAACCTGACGGGCACGACGGGTCTGAGAGTGGCCGACGAGATCGCCGCTCACCCGGGAATCCCTGCCGTCCGGGTGGTTCTGCTGACCTCGGGGGAGGGCATCGACGAGAGCGAGGCCCGCACCGCCGGCGTCCAGGCAGTGCTGATCAAACCTGTTCCGGCGCCGGTTCTGCGGGCTGCGCTCCAGGCGGCCGATCGGTCGCAGCCGACCCCCGGGGCGCCGGCGGCGGTCGAGACCGAACGTCCGCAGTCGGGGGGACTGCTGCTGCTGGTGGAGGACAACGACATCAACCAGACGGTGGCCGTCGGGATCCTGCAACGACTGGGTTACACCGTGGACGTCGCCTCGGACGGTGTCCAGGCGCTGGAGATGGTCGCCGGTCGGCCCTACCAGGCGATCCTGATGGACTGTCACATGCCGCGGCTGGACGGATACGCCACCACGGGCGAACTGCGCCGCCGACCGGACGTCGCCCACATCCCGATCATCGCGATGACCGCCGGGGCGATGAAGGAGGATCGCGACCGGTGCCTGCAGGTCGGTATGGACGACTACCTGTCCAAGCCGATCCGGACGCACGATCTCGAGGTCACCCTGGAACGGTGGGTGGGCCGGGTTCACGAGCCGGACGACGTCCAGCCCGACGCCCAGCCCGACGTCCGGCCCGATGCCCAGCCCGATGTCCAGCCCGACGCTGTGCGCACGCCGAGCCGAGTGTCGATTCCGACCCAGCGGCGATCCTCGGTGTCGAGGCGCTTGGACGAGCTCACGGGCGATGCCTCACCGGCCGAGGTCGAGCTGGTGCAACGGATCGCCCGGTCGTTCCTCGATCGTGTCCCGGATCTGGTGACCGGGCTGGACGCGGCCTTGGCTGCGCGGGACGACGCGCTCGGGCACCGTCTGGCCCACAGCCTCAAGGGCGCGGCGGCCAACCTCGGTGCGGACGATCTCGCGCGGGTGTGTCAGCAGATCGAGCAGCTGGCCGAGCAGGGTCTGCACGATCAGGCCCTGGTCGAGCGCGAACGGCTCGACCCGGCACTGGACCGGGCCTGCTCCGAGATCTCGGGCTACCTGGACGCTCAGCCGGTCGGCTGACCCGTCCCGATGATGGCCGCGCGGTGGGCGATGGCCCGTTCCACCCGGTGGACCAGGTCGCTGGTCAGGAACGGCTTGACCACGTAGTCGTCGGCGCCGCAGGCGTAACCCCACTCGAGGTCGCTCTCGGTGTCCCGGGCCGTCACCATGATCACGGCGGTGTGCGCCAACGTGGCCTCGGCGCGCAGCGCCTGGCACACCTCGATGCCCGATCGCACCGGCATGAGCCAGTCCAGCAGGACGACGTCCGGGCGCAGCTTCAGGGCCGATGCCAGGGCTGCCCCGCCGTCCGACTCGGCCCACACGTCATAGCCGGCTCGATCGAGCACCGTGAGCATGAGCTGGCGCAGGTCGGGATCGTCGTCCACCACCAGGGCAGTCGTCATGGCCGAGGTATCGGCGGATTCCGCCGAGAACTCGAGACCTCGACGTGTTCAGGACTGGCGCAGGACTGCGTCAGATCTGGTTCAGATCTGCTTCAGATCTGGTTCAGGACATGGCGTCGTAGGCCGCGCTGACGGTTGCGGCCCGGATCCCCGAGGCCTTCACTGCCGCCATCTGCGCAGCGAAGGCGGCCGGCGTGACCGAGTACTGGTCCCCGCCCTCGGCCACCCCGTGGTAGACCAGGATCACCCAGCTGCCGGAGTTCTTGGCCTGCTCCACCCACCCCGCCACCGTGGCGGCGTCCGTTCCCTGCAGGACGTAGTGCATGGTCAGCGCGGTGCGGTTGATCGCGCCCCGGGTGTTGAACCCGCCATCGGTGGTGCGCGCGGTCGTGTAGTACTTGCCGGCCTCGGCCGCCACGGCGGTGTTGTAGGCGCCGAAGGGATAGGCGAGCGAGCGGATGGTGCCGAAGTTGGCCTCCAGCGCTGTCTTGCTGCCCGCCAGTTCGGCGGTCAGGGCGCTGGGCGACAGCGAGGGCAGGTTGGCGTGCGTGGCGCTGTGCGAACCCAGTTCGTGACCTCGACCCTGCAGGGCGGCGGCCTGGGAGACCGACATGTAGCCACCGGCACCCACATTGCTCGAGATCAGGTAGAACGTGGCCGGCAATCCGTGGGAGGCCAGCACCGGGGCAGCGTTGTCGTACTGCGAGGTCAGCCCGTCGTCGAAGGTGATCGAGACCATCCCGTTGGTGGCCGGGACCGGGGCCGGGGTGGTCGGTGCCGGTGCGGGGGTCGTCGGCTCGGGGGCCGGCGCAGGCGCCGGTGCCGGTGGTTTCGGGGTGGCGGGCAGACTGCGCAAGGTCAGCCGGACGTCGTCCAGGTCGAGGGTGCCCGTCGTGGTGAGCACCCGCTCCATGCTCAGGCGGGTGACGCCGCGGGGCAGGGTGAAGGTGACACCGCCGGCCCGCCAGCCCCGGGAGGCGGCGGAGGCCGGGAAGGTGCGGTAGAGCACCGATCCCTTCGTGGTGGTCATCCGGGCGCGCAGCACGCTGGCCGAGCCACGGTAGTAGTCGCGGTAGCTGTAACTGGCGCCGGACCGGACGGCGACCGGCGCGAAGGCCCATCCGGCGACGCCGGATGTCCGCTGCGTCACCGTGGTGCGGACGTACCGCCGGCCGGCGTGGGCGCCGCCCGAACGGTAGGTGAAGACGCGGCGGTTCGAGCCCGAGGTGACCTGCACCCAGGACGACGGTCGGGTTCCCGAGCGGGTCTCGACGGAGGGGTTGGGTGCCAGATTCCGTACTGTGGCAGCCTGCGCGGCCGTGCTCGGCAGCAGGGTCGAGGCCAGCGTGATGACGAGTGTGCCGAGCGCAGCGAAACGCCCGCGCTTCCCGAGTCGGCGGTTCACGATCCCCCCAAGGGGTGACGGTGCGCCCTGAGGCGTAAACCCCTGGCGCACATCAGTTTTGTGGCGTTGAGGTGATGGTCCATCACGTGAGGTAGTTGTGATGAAACGGACCATCAACACCACCTCAACGCTATGTCAGAACCCCGCTCAGGGAGGGTGAATTGCGGAAATCGATGTCGACGTCACCGATACGTCGGGACGGCGCGCGTTGTGTGTCGGTGATGACGTTGGGTGGGCATAGGGTGGCCCTGTTCGACCGAGGTGCGACGAGGACGGAGTTCTTTGGCAGTGGCAGAGAAATGGCGGCGGTGTGACAGGTGCCGCAAGGTCAAGCCGGTCGACGACTTCGCAGGTGCCGAGCCCAGCTGTCAGGGCTGCCTCGCACCGGTCACCACGGGGACGCCGCGCACCAGCGCCCGGGCGTCCGCGGTGACCACGACCCGCGCAGCGTCGACCGCAGCCGGAAGTGTGGGAGTTCTTCTGGGAACCCCGATCCGAGATCTGCGCGGCAAGGGTGATCCCGAGGTCCGATCCCGGCGTGCCCGGGTGCGGGCGCTCGACCGGTTGGCCGAGCGGTACGCCGAGGATTTCGATCTGTTCCTGGCCGAGGAGCGTCGGGCCGAGGGCTTCTAGTCCCCGGGGCTCCCGGTGGCGGGGGCGGCAGGTGCTGCGGCAGGTGGTGTGTTTCACCCGCTGGCAGGTGCCGGTGGGGGGATGACCACGTTACCGTCCTGCCATGGCCAGCCCTCCCGCGCGGAGCGAGCCCGAGACGGCGTCGTCCCAGGTGCGCGAACGGATCGCCGCTGCCGGTCGGGAGCTGTTCACCGCCCAGGGCTACGAGAACACCACCGTCGAGGCCATCGCCGAACGGGCGGGCGTGGCGCGGCGGACCTTCTTCCGCCACTTCCGGGCCAAGGACGACGTCGTCTTCCCCGATCACGAGCGAGTGGCCCAGATGGTGCAGGCGCACCTGGACGCCCTGGGTGACGTCCCGCCGTTGCGTGCGGTGTGCAGCGGGGCGCGGATGGTCCTGCGCAGTTACGTCGAGGACGCCGCCGTCTCGATCCAGCGGTACCAGCTGACCCGGACCGTGCCCGCGTTGCGCGATCGTGAGATCGCCTGGGTCTCGCGCTACACCCGCCTGTTCAGCACGTACCTGCAGGTGCGGCTGGGGGAGGGGGCACAGGCGGCGCTGGCCGCGGAGGTCGCAGCCGCGGCGATCGTGGCGGCCCACAATCACGTGCTGCGCGGCTGGCTGACCAGTGGCGGGGGCGCCGACCCGTTCGCCGATCTGGAGCAGGCGTTCGACTGGGTCGTGGCCCGGTTGCAGCCCTCGTCGGAGGCTTCGGGAGCGGGCGAGCCGGAGAACGTGGTGGTCGCCGTGTTCCGGGCCGGCGATCCGCTCGGCGATGTGATGCAACGCATATCCCGCTCTCTGTGACCGTTCACCGACGGGCAGGGTGCCGCTCGTCCGACAGGCACGCCGACTCGGGATACTGGGCGGGCTGTAGACCCTTGCGTATCTGCATTGAGTGCCGTAAGTATGGCACTCAGTGCCACACGTGATGTGAGTCTCGACGGGGAGGCTCCGAAACGGCACGGGAGTGGAGGACGGCAACGATGACGCCCCTGACTCTTGCGAAGCGGCCGGCTGGACCGGATCGCAGCGAGCTTTTCGTTGTCTCGACCCACAAGGTGCGTGACCGCTCCGGGACCGGTCCGAGCCAGTGGGTGCCCTATGGAACCGAACATGCGTGGCAGCCGGGGACCCGGCGCACCCTGTGCGGGGAGTTCATCGGCGGCTGGACGGTGTTCTGGGAGCGGCGCTTCTCGGCGCGACCGGCTGCTGCCTGTCCGGCATGTGTCGAGATGACGCTGCCGGAGGACTCGCGTAACCGGCTCGACCGCATCGAGCACTCCGCGGCGTCCTGAACCGGCGAGCGCGCCCGGGCACCACGTCGAGCCCTGTGGCCACGGCGGGTGCCGCGGGCGCGGTCATGGCGTGGATCGCCGCGGTGTTGCTGGTCGACGCCGTCGATCCGGCCATCGTGCCCGGCCTCGGGGATGGGCCGCCGTCCTGGTTCGAGCCTGCCCGGCAGGCGGTGCTGGGGGTCGGGACCTGGTTGGTGCTGGTCGGTGTCCTGCGTCGGGAGTCCGCCCTGGTTCGCGTGCAGACGGGGCTGGTCGTGCTGTTCGCCACCGCGGTGGAGTACACCTTCTCGCCCCTGCTGGAGGCCTACGTCTACCGGATCGGCACCGTTCCCCCGTTCGTGCCGCCGGGTCACGGGCTGGTCTATCTCGCGGCCCTGTGGATCGGGCGCTCGCCCGTGGTCCGCGCCCACGCGCGCCTCGCGGTCGCCCTGACCGTTCTGGTCGGTGGTGCCTGGGCGGTGATCGGCCTGATGGGTGGGCTGGGGGGCCGGCACGACGTCCTGGGCTGGTTCTGGTTCCTCTGCCTGCTGGCGTTCCTGCGGTGGGGCCGCAGCCGGCTGCTCTATGTCGGCGCCTTCGTCGTGGTCGGCTTCCTGGAACTGACCGGGACGGCGCTGGGTACCTGGACCTGGGCCGAGGTCGACCCCGTTCTGGGGCTGATCGGTCAGGGCAATCCACCCTCCGGCGCCGCTGGGGGGTACGGCTGGTTCGATCTCTATGCGCTGCTGCTCGCTCCCCGGGTGCTGGTCTGGTGGCGCGCCCGGGCTCGCTATGCCGGGTCGGACCCGCGCGGGGCGAGCACCGCGAGCACCTCGTCGTGCAGCAACCCGTTGGTGGCCAAGGCGTTCCCGCCCGAGCAGCCGTCCGCGCCGTCGAGTGACGTGAATCGTCCACCTGCCTCGGTGACCACGGGCACCAACGCCGCCATGTCGTAGAGCATGAGCTCCGGCTCGGTGGCGATGTCGACCGCCCCCTCGGCGACCAACATGTAGGACCAGAAGTCGCCGTAGGCCCTGCTGCGCCAGACGGCGCGGGTCAGGCTGCGGAACTGATCGCCTCGGTCCAGGTCCTCCCAGGACTCGTACGAGGAGTACGACAGCGAGGCGTCCCCGACCTTGCCGACACCCGAGACCGTCAGCCGCCGCGCCGAGGACAGGCTGCGTCCGGTCCAGGCGCCGGTGCCCTGGGCCGCCCACCATCGTCGGTTCAGCGCGGGCGCGGACACCACGCCCAGCACCACCTCGTCCTCCACCATGAGGGCGATCAGGGGTGGCCCAGACCGGGACGCCGCGCACGAAGTTCTTGGTGCCGTCGATCGGGTCGACCACCCAGCGCCGGACGCCGTGGCCCGTCGGGGCGAACTCCTCGCCGACCACCGCGTCCCGGGGGCGGCTGCGCTTCAGCTGGCCGCGGATGATCTCTTCGGCGGTGCGGTCGGCATCGCTCACCGGCGTCAGGTCGGGCTTGGTCTCGACGTGCAGATCGACGGACTGGAACCGGGACGTGGTGTGGGCGTCGACCATGTCGGCGATCACCAGTGCGAGCCGCAGATCATCGTCATAGCCGGCCACGTCGCTCCTCGGGTGTGCTCGGTGTCGGGCCGCGGCACTGCCGGTCCGAGTGTGCTGGTAGATCCGGGGTCAACCCCGGGTCGATGCCGGCTCGACGCTACCGCCCTGTCCGGCCATTTCTCCGGTGAACGCGGCGGGCCTGCGGTTGACTGACGTATCAGGCGACGTATTGTCATCCCCGGATCAGGCGATCCGCCAGGGCCGGTACGCCGGCTTGCCGACAGGAACGAGGGTTCTCGTGTTCGACACCGTGTTGGGGTTGCCCCTACATCCTCTGGTGGTCCACGCCGTGGTCATCCTGCTGCCCCTCGCGGCCGTTCTCACGGTGGCCGTGGCAGCGATTCCCGGCTGGCGACGCTTGGCTCCCTACCTCGCGGTGCTGAACGGCGCGGTGGTGGTGGCTGCGATCACGGCCGTGCAGTCGGGTGAGAGCCTCGAGCGCCGGGTGGAGCAGCTGAGCCGGCCCGCCGAGCTGCACGACCACGCCGAGTGGGGCGAGAAGCTGGTGCCGCTGGCGATCGCGCTGTTCCTGGGTGCCCTGGTGATCTGGTACACCCGCACTCGACCGACCCTGGCCAAGGTCGTGGCCGGCCTGGCCCTCGTGGGTGCCGTCGGCACCATCGCGCTGACCGCCTATGTCGGGCACAGCGGCGCCACGATGGTGTGGAAGGACATCATCGCCAACACCAAGGCCATCGGCGAGGGTGGCGAGGCGGTCGCCAAGTAGCCGGCTCGCCGCGTCGTCCGGCCCGGGTCACCAGGACCCGAGGTGCTCCCGAGCCCACAGCGCCGCCGACGTCCGATCGCCGACGCCCAACTGGCGGAACACGCTGTTCAGGTGCACCTTGACCGTGCGCTCGGCGATGCCCAGTGCTCGGGCGATCTGCTTGTTCGCCATGCCCTCACCCACCAGGGCGAGCACCTCGCGCTCTCGGGGACTGAGCCGTTCACCGGCCGGCTGCCCGGCTCCCGGCAGCAGCGCCTTGGTCACCCGGGGGTCCAGCGGGGCCTCGCCGCGCGCCGCGGCCAGCACACCGGCGACCAGCTCACCCGGCTCGGAGTCCTTGAGCAGGAAGCCGACCGCTCCGGCGTCGATGGCGCCGCGCACCCGGGGTTGCTCGGCGAATGAGGTCAGGATGACCACTGCCGTCCCGGGCCTGGCCTCGAGCACGGCCCGGGTGGCGGCGATGCCGTCCATCACCGGCATCGACAGGTCCATCAGCACCACATCGGGGCTCATCTCGGTGACCAGCTCGACCGCTCGGGCACCGTCGGCGGCCTGTCCGACCACGCTCACCTGCCCGCTGCCGTCCAGCAGCGCGGCCAGGCCGGCCCGCACCAGGGCGTGGTCGTCCACCAGGACGACGCGGACGGCGGGCTGGGTGCTCTCGCTCACGGGGTGATCTCCAACCGCCATCGGGTGCCCCGGGCCGGGGCAGTGGACACACGCAGCGTGGCGCCGTGTTCGCTCGCCAGATCGGCGAGCAGACGCAGGCCGAAGTGGCCCTGGGTCGCCGTCCCGTCGAGGGCGGCCTGGCTGACCCCGGCGCCGTCATCGGCCACCTCGAGCACCACCAGGGCGCCCTCGGCGTGCAGCGAGACCTCGGCTCGGCCCGCGCCGGAGTGCTTGAGGATGTTCCGCAGACACTCCTGGGTGGTGCGGTACACCAGGCGTTGCCGCTGTTCGTCCAGGTGGGTCGGTGCGTCGGGGTCGACGTCGACGATCACCTCGATACCCCGGCCGCGGAGGCCGGCGCCGAGGTCCTCCAGCGCGACCGCCAGACCGGCGCTGGTGAGGTTGGGCGGGTAGATGTCCACCAACAAGGTGCGCAGCGAGGCGACGCTCGCCCGCACGGCACTCGCTGCGGAGCGCAGGTGAGCGGCCTGTTCGCCGTCGCCGCGAGCCGAGGCACGTTCGGTGGCACCCGAGACCAACAGCGATGCGGCGACCAGTTCCTGCACGACCCCGTCGTGCAGGTCGGCCGCGATGCGACGCCGCTCGTCCTGCGAGGCGTCGATGGCGTGCTGCAGCAGCAGCTCGCGGGACACGCGTGCCCGGCGCAGCCGGTCGAGCAGGGCCCAGAGCAGGGGAGTCATCAGGACGACGAAGAGCAGCAGGGTCGAGATCATCGTGCCGCCGAAGCCGCGCCACAGGTTGACGGTGCGGTCGGTCACGGTGCCGTAGTCGGTGTAGGTCTCGAACAACAACGGCTTGCCGGTGGGCGTCCACACGGGCCGGTACACCTCGACCAGACGGCCCTGGTCGCGTTCGAGGCGATTCTCCTGGGGGGCCAGGTCGCTCACCTCGGCCACCGTGGCCGGTACGGCGAGGACGGCGCGTTGTTCCTCGCCGAGCGGGAACGTCTCACCGATCAGGGCGGTCTCGTCGGAGTACAACACCACGCCGTCGGGGGACCAGATCTTCACCCGGACGAAGTCGTTGGACAACACCCGCTCGCGAACCACGACATCGAGCCGCTGCCGGGCGGCGGCGTCACCGTCGATCAGGGCGTCCTCCAGGGCGGGCATCACCACCGCACGGGCCAGCTGATCGGTGAGGTGAGAGGCGTCGTTGAGCGCCTCGCGCTCGGCCATGCTCCGCACCACGACCACACCGACGGCGCCGACCAAGACCAGCACGGCCAGCGCGGCACCGATCACCTGCAGGACGACACGCCGCACCTCGACCGGCTCGCTCTCGGCACGGGCGGAGTCCCCTGTGGTCAGGGTCCGCCAGGGCAGGGCCTCGACCGGGGAGTCCTCGTCGGTGGGGGTGCTCATCCCTTGCCCTTACCGGAGTTGTCCGACCCCGAGTTGTCCGACCCCGAGTTGCCCGACCCGGACTTGTCCGACCCGGAGTTGTCCGACCCGGACTTGCCGGAGCCGGACTTGCCGGAGCCGGACTTGCCGGAGCCGGAGTTGCCGCCGTGACCGCCGGAGTCGTCGCCGGTCTCGGTACCGCTGCCGTGGTCGTCGGTCGTGGCACTGCGGGTCGACGTGGTCGTCGACCGGCTGCTGCTGGTGCCGTCGTCCGAGCCGTGCCCGCCGCCCGTGGATCCGCCGCTGTGGTCATCGGTGGCCGAGTGGCTGGTGGGGGAGGAGGTCGAACGCGACGCGGCGTCGTCGCTGGGTGAGGCGGTGGGCACCACGGAGGCCCCGGCCGGGATCATCGCCGGCACCCGCTGGCTGAAGGTGTCGTTGCCGGCGACCCCCAGGATGGCGGGGACGGCGGCGATGGCGGCGGCGACGGTCAACAGGGCGGTGCGCTTCATCGGGAGCTCCTGGCGAGATGTGCGTTCTTTCGACACCTCAGTTGTCCCGCTGCCGCGGTAGTACCGGCCATCGCACCATGGTTCTAGAACCTGATGGGTCACGCAATGCGCCACCGAGGTGTCACGCAGTGCGCCCTACTGGTGGTGATCAGGCAATCGGTGCACATCCGATACATCGGATGTGCACCGATTGCCTGATCACCGAGGTCAGGTCTGCTCGGCCTGCATCTCGATCGCCCCGCAGGGGCACTCGTGCATGCACAGGCTGCAGCCCTTGCAGTAGTCCAGATCGATCTCGTAGGTGGCGTTGGCGGCCACCTTGATCACGGCGTTGTCCGGGCAGACCCCGTAGCAGTTGTCGCAGCCGAAGCAGTTACCGCACGACATGCAGCGTCGAGCCTCGAACAGCGCACTCCCGGCGTCCAGGCCACCGACCACCTCGTCGAACGTCGCGCGCCGGCGAACCGCGTCCAGCGTGGGCCGCACGGTCTTGGGTGCGTCGGCGTAGTACCAGTTGTTGAGCCGGTCCAGCGTGGCCAGCGGCTTGCGTGGCCCCGGGTCGTACGTCGTGCCGCGCAGGTAGGCGTCCATGTGCCGGGCGGCCTTCTTGCCGTGGCCCACCGCGACGGTCACCGTGCGCTCGCTGGGCACCATGTCGCCGCCGGCGAAGATGCCGGGGGCACCGGTCATCAGGTTGGTGCCCACCTGCACCACCCCGTCGGTCACGTCCAGACCGGGCACGTTCTGCAGCAGCCCCAGGTCGACGTCCTGGCCCAGGGCCAGCACCAGCGTGTCGGCCTCGAGCTCCTCGGTCTCGCCGGTGGGCTGGGGGAAGCCGGATTCGTCGAGTTCCATCTTCTCGACGACGAGCTTGCCCTCCTCGGCCCGCTTCACGGTCGAGAGCCAGCGCATCATGACGCCCTCTTCGAGGGCCTCCTCGACCTCGATGTCGTGGGCCGGCATCCGGTCACGGGTGCGGCGGTAGACCACGATCGCGTCGGTGGCGCCGAGTCGCTTGGCCGTCCGCGCGGCGTCCATCGCGGTGTTGCCACCGCCATAGATCACCACGCGGCGTCCCAGGTAGGGCTTGTCCTCGCCCTCCATCGAGCGCAGCAGGCTGACCGCGTCCAGGATGTGGGTGCTCTCGCCGGCCGGGATGTAGGCCCGCTTGCCGATGTGGGCACCCACCGCGAGGAAGGCCGCATCGAACCCGGGCGACCCGTCGCCGCCGGACAACTCGGCCTGCAGGTCCTCGACCTTGTGATTCAGGGTCAGGACGACGCCCATGCCCGTGATGCGGGCGACCTCGGCCTCGAGGACCTCGCGGGGCAGGCGGTACTTCGGGATGCCGAAGCGCATCATGCCGCCGGCCAACGGACCGGCCTCGCGGATCTCGACCTCGTGGCCCATGCGGCGCAGGTGGTACGCGGCGCTCAGACCGGACGGCCCGGCACCGACCACGAGCACCCGCTTGCCGGTGGTGGTGGTCGGCGGCTCGATGGTCCAGCCGCGCTCGATCGCCAGGTCGCCCAGGAAGCGCTCGACGCCGTTGATGCCGACCGCCTCGTCCACCCCGGCCCGATTGCAGGAGGTCTCACACGGGTGATAGCAGACCCGGCCCATCACGCCGGGCAGCGGGTTGTCCTGCATGATCTGACGCCACGCGGCCTCGTAGCCGTTGCCGCCCTTGGCGTCGTCCGGGTTGTCGGCGACGTCACCGGACTCGGCGGCGTACAACCACTTCTGAATGTTCTCCCCGGCCGGGCAGGCGTCGTTGCAGGGTGGCATCCGGTCGACGTAGACCGGGCGTTCGGTGCGCCACGAGCCGGTGCGGTTGGCCAGGCTGGAACCGGTGTCCAGGGTGATCGCGAACGGCTTCTCCATGATCAGGCCTCACCCTCGTCGGAATCCAACAGCCCGTAGCGGGCGATGTTCTTGTCGGCCTGGGCCTGGAGCCGATCGATCACGTCCTCGCGGACGGCGGGCGAGAAGAGGTGCGCGTAACGCTTCTGCATGCGCAGGTAGTCCTCCACCGGGATCCTCCGGCGGATCTTCGCCGACCCGGTGACCTCGCCGCCCTCGGCCTCGAACACGGGGAACAACCCGCTCTGGGTGGCGGCGCGCGCCACCTGCACGGTGAGGCCCGCAGCGCTGCCCCAACCCAGCGGGCAGGGCACCAGGACATGGATGTAGCGGGCGCCGTGCATGCCCATCGCCTTGTGCACCTTGTACTCCAGATCGCGCAGATCAGCGACAGTCGCCGTGGCCACGTACGGGATCTCGTGGGCCATGGCGATCCGGGGCACGTTCTTGCCCTGCCCGAACGGGGCGCCGGGGTCGCTGCCGACGGCCTGAGTGGTCATGGTGCGGGCCGCCGGTGGGGTGGCGCCGCTGCGCTGCACCCCGGTGTTCATGTAGGCCTCGTTGTCGTAGCAGATGTAGAGCACGTCGTCGTTGCGCTCGAACATGCCCGACAGGCACCCGAATCCGATGTCGACGGTTCCGCCGTCGCCGCCCTGGGCCACCACGCGCACACTGGGTTTGCCGTCGCCGATGCCCCGGGCCAGGTCCTTGGCGGCGCGGACCTTCAGCGCCGCGGAAACCCCGGTGGCCACGGCGGGGGCATTGCCGAACAGCGAGTGCAGCCAGGGGATCTGCCAGGAGGTCTCGGGGTACGGGGTCGAGAACACCTCGAGACATCCGGTGGCGTTGACCGCCACCATCTGCCCGTCCGTGGCGTGCATCGCGGCGTCCATGGCATACCGGGCGCCCAGGGCCTCACCACATCCCTGGCAGGCGCGGTGGCCGGAGGTGAGCGCGTTGGCCCGCTCCGAGGTCGACTGCACCGAACGCTGTTCGGCCTCGACCAGCCGGTTGCCGATCGCAAAACTGCCGACCTGGTAGAACTTCACCTGCTGTTGGATCTGCGGCACGGTCATGTCGTCTCTCCTCGCCCTTCGTGCATCTCAGACCGGTCCGGCCGCGACGGTTCCGATGTCCCGCAGGATGTTCTCCGCCTCGGGTCCGGAGCGGCGGCGTTCCTGCTGCCGGCCGAGCTCGCGGTTGACGACATCCCAGTTCATGTCCAGGAAGGTCAGGGGTTCGAGCTCGTCGGCGCGGGACTGGGCCAGCATCTCGTGCAGCGACGATCGGGTGATCGGGCGGCCGCCGAGGCCGGCGATGACCGTCGTCGTCGGGATGTCCAGCCCGGCCAGTGCGGTGCGGACGTTCGACGAGACCGGCCCGCCGATCCCTACCGAGAGAGCCTTTTCGACCACCACGACGCGGCGGGCACCGGCCAGTGCCTCACGGACGGCGTCCAGCGGGAAGGGGCGGAACGAGCCGATGCCGAGCGCGCCCACCGAGACACCTCGCTCGCGTTCGGCGTCGACGACGTCCTCGATGGTGCCGAGCACCGAGCCGAGGGCCACCACGATGGTCTCGGCATCCTCGCACCGGTAGGGATGAACCAGGCCACCGCTGTCGCGACCGAACACCCCGGCGAACTCTGCCGCGATCCGCGGGATGAGTTCCAGGGCCTGCATCTGCTTGGCGTGGGCCAGGTAGCGCACCTCGGTGAAGGCCTCGGGGCCGACCATGGCACCGATCGAGACCGGGTCGGCCGGATCGAGCACCTGGCGCGGTTCGAACGGCGGCAGGAAGGCGTCGACATCGGCCTGTTCGGGGATGTCGACCCGCTCCACCGCGTGCGTCAGGATGAACCCGTCCATGCAGACCATGACCGGGATCGAGAGCTCCTCGGCCAGCCGGAATCCCTGCACGTGCAGGTCCGCGGCCTCCTGGTTGGTGCGGGCGTACAGCTGGATCCAGCCCGAGTCACGCTGCGACATCGCGTCACTGTGGTCGTTCCAGATGTTGATGGGCGCACCGATCGCCCGGTTGGCCACCGTCATGACGATCGGCAGCCCGAGCCCTGAGGCGTTGTAGACCGCCTCGACCATGAACAGCAGGCCCTGGCTCGCGGTGGCGGTGTAGGTGCGTGCGCCGGAGGCCGACGAGCCGATCGCCACCGACATGGCGGCGAACTCGCTCTCGACGTTGACGTACTCGCACGGTGTCAGTTGCCCGCTCTTCACCAACTGCGAGAGGGCCTCGACGATGTGGGTCTGCGGTGAGATCGGATAGGCGCAGATGACGTCGGGACGGCACGCGGCCACCGCCTCGGCGACAGCCCGGGACCCCTCAACCTGCCGGAACATGCGCCAGCTCCCTCACTTCGTTCGTGACGTGGTCGTAGGCCAGGTGCGCCGCCTCGACATTGCGTTCGCCCATCTCACCGGGGAAGGTGTGCCGGATCGCGTCGGCCACGGATTGGAACGAGATCAGCTCCGACAGGGCCGCGAACCCACCGAGCAGAGCCGCATTCGGCATCGGCCGGCCCACGGTCTGCCGGGCGAACTCGCCGGCCGGCACGGTCAGCAACCGGGTGTGATCGTGATGGGACCACAGGTCGGTCAGGCCCAGGTCGGCGAACTCCCGCTTGGAGTTGATCAGGACGTAACCGTCCGGCGCCAAGCCGCTGAAGACGTCGACCTGGTGGAGCAGGGTGGGGTCCTGGATGATCAGTGCATCCGGCTGCATCACCGGTTCGCGCAGTCTGATCTCACGGTCATCGATGCGGGCGAAGCTGACCACAGGGGCGCCGGTGCGTTCGGAGCCGAAGCTCGGAAACGCTTGGGCGAAGCGCCCTTCGTCGAATGCGGCCAGACTCAACATCTCCGCAGCGGTGACCACGCCTTGGCCGCCTCGGCCGTGGATGCGCACCTGGAACATGAATCGGCAGTCCTTCCAGCCGGGAACGGTGGATGACGTGCAGCGTGCCATGCGCGCGCACCAACCGCCCGGAGCAAGGACCCCCCGCGCAGGTCGAGCAGGGAACGAGCGCCAAGGAGCGCGAGCATCGAGTTGATTGGACCGTATGCGGGTCACACGGGGTGAACGTGGGTCGTTCGTCCCTGTACCTTCGCGGCATACATCCCGAATCGACAAGCGGCTCAGATCGAGCCGGTGGGCACCTCGTCGCCGCCGGATCGTGAGCGCAACAACCGGCGCAGCGATTCCAGCCGGCCCTCGCCCGCAGGTCCGGCACCGCCGTGGGCGACGAAGGCGTCCAGGCCGCACTCCGGCTCGTCGTGGCTGCATCCCCGCGGACACTCCCGGGTCCCCACCGCCAGGTCGGGGAAGGCCCGCACGATCCGGTCGTGGTCGACGTGGGCCAGTCCGAACGAGCGCACCCCGGGGGTGTCGATCACCCAGCCCCCCTGGGGCAGCGCCAGGGCCAAGGCGGACGTCGAGGTGTGCCGGCCGCGCCCCGTGACGTCGTTGACCCGGCCCACCGCCCGGTCGGCGCCGGGTACCAAGGCGTTCACCAACGTGGACTTGCCCACCCCGGAGTGCCCGATGAACACGGTGACCTTCTGGCGTACGGCCTGCCGGACGTCGTTCAGCCCGGTGATCTCGGCCGAACCGCGGGTGCGGGAGGTGATCACGTACGGGACGTCGAGTGGCGCGTAGGCGGCCAGGAAGTCCTCGGCGGGAGCCAGATCGGCCTTGGTCAGGATCAGCAACGGGCTCAGACCGGCGTCGTAGGCGGCGACCAGGCACCGGTCGACCATGCGGGGCCGGGGCTCCGGATCGGCCAACGCCGTGACCACGGCCAGTTGGTCGGCGTTGGCCACGACCACCCGCTCCACCGGGTCGGTGTCGTCCGCACTGCGCCGCAGGGCCGATTCGCGAGGCTCCACCCGCACGATGCGCGCCAGTGAGCCGGTCTCGCCACTGACATCGCCGACCAGGGCCACCCGGTCGCCGACCACGATGGCCGAGCGCCCGAGTTCGCGGGCCTTCATGGCCGTCACCGGCCGGGGGGTGGCCGCCAGCAGCGCCTCGGTATCCGGACCTGCATCCGGACCTGCATCCGGGTCCAGCAACAGACAGGTGTACCTGCCGCGGTCGACGGTCACCACCCAGGCCGGGGTGGCGTCGGAGTGCCCGGGCCGTTCCTTGCTGCGTGGCCTGGTTCCGCGGCGGTTGGGGCGAACCCGGACGTCGCTCTCGTCCAGGTCCCGTCGGCGCCGCGCCACAGCCATCCGGTCAGCCGGCGCTGTCGGCGCTGTCGGCGCTGTCGGCGGCGAGCATGCCGGACCACAGCGTGGTGAAGCCGGGCAGGGTCTTGCCCGTGGTCTCGACGTCCTCGACCAGGATCCCGGGCACGCGCAGCCCGAGCACCGCGCCCGCGGTCGCCATGCGGTGGTCGGCATAGGTGGTGAACACCCCGCCGTGCAGCGGGGCGGGCACGATCACCAGTCCGTCGGTGGTCTCGGTGACGTTGCCGCCCAGTTTGGTGATCTCGGTGCGCAGGGCCGCCAGCCGATCGGTCTCGTGACCGCGTACATGGGCCAGACCCCGCAGGTGCGAGGGGGTCTCGGCCAGTGCGGCCAGGGCTGCCACGATCGTGGCGATCTCGCTGGCATCGTGCAGGTCGACGTCGATGCCATAGAGCTCACCGGTACCACGCACGGTCAGCCCACCGGGGTGGAGGCTGACGTCGGCGCCCATGGCGTCCAGCAGGTCGCGCATCGCGTCGCCGGCCTGGGTGGTCGACTGCGGCCAGTGGGGGATGTGCACCTGGCCGCCGGTGACCAGCGCCGCGGCGATGAAGGGTGCCGCGTTGGACAGGTCGGGTTCGACCTGGACGTCGAGCGCGCCGATCGGCCCGGGTTCCACCCGCCAGGTGGCGTGCTGGTGGTCAGCGGCGCTGTCGTCGACCACCACTCCGGCGTCGCGCAGCACCTCGACGGTCATGCTGACGTGGGGCTGGCTGGGGATCGGTGGCCCGACATGGCGCAGCGTCAGCCCCTGGGCGAACCGCGGCGCGGCGAGCAACAGGGCCGAGACGAACTGACTGGACGCCGAGGCGTCGATCTCGATCGTGCCGCCGCGCACCGCGCCATCGCCGAACACCCGCAGCGGGAGGTGGTCACCGGCGGCGGCCTCGACCTCGACCCCCAGGTCGCGCAGGGCGCGGATCACGGCCGCCATCGGCCGCTCGCGGGCGCGCGGGTCGCCGTCCAGTTCGACGACACCCTTGGCGAGGGCGGCCACCGGCGGCAAGAACCGCATCACGGTGCCGGCCAGGCCGCAGTCGATCCGAGCGGGGCCGTGCAAGGGGGCGGGCTCCACCTGCCAGTCGTCCACCGTGACAACGGCTCCGGCGAATCCGGTGGCGGGCAGGTCGCCGATGCTGGGGCCGAGAGCGGTCAACGCCTGGGCCATGAGCAGGGTGTCGCGCGAGCGCAGTGGTGCCCGTAGCCGTGAGGGACCCTCGGCGAGCGCGGTCAACACCAGGTAGCGGTTGGTGAGCGATTTCGACCCCGGCAGGCTCACGGTGGCATGAACCGGCCCGGTGGCGGTGGGGGCGGCCCAGGTCGGCATGCTCATGGGCACGAGGTTAGTCGGCCCGATGGCCGACCGGAGGCTGCGCGGGCGCCGGACGACGCAGGTAGGCGTTCGTCGTCGCCGTCACGCCGAGTACCAGGGCCGTGAGCCGGGGTGCCCGGCCGAGGGCCAGCAGCCCTCCGGCGCCGGCCTGGATCACCCCCGTGGCCCGCACCACCAGCTCGGGGTCGGGCCGGCGACCCCCGGGGACGGCGAGACGCGTGGTGAGCCCGCGCAGGCGGTGCGCCGGATTCATCGGGTGCAGGAAGATGTCCAGTCCGGAGCCGACGAAGCCGGCGGCGAGGACGAGACGGGCGACACGGCGGGGACGTCGGCGCGGGCGGGACACCCCCCATGCCTATCGCGAGTGGGCTGCCCTGCGCGATCTGCGCGATCTGGCAGTCTGGTTCGGGTGTGCGGACGCTACGCCTCCTCCCGTCGTCCCGAAGACCTGGTGGAGGACTTCGAGATCGAGTTCCTGACCGGTCCCGGCCCGGGGGAGGACCCCACCGCGGCCGAGCCCGACTTCAACGTCGCGCCGACCAAGGCGGCCGTGGTGGTGCTGGAGCGCCGGCCGCGGGGTGAGCTGTTGTCGGCCGAGTCCACTGCCGAGCCGGTCGAGCCGGTCGAGCCCGCTGAGCCGGCCGAACCGATCGAGCTGCCTGAGCCCGTCGAGCCGGCTGAGCCCGTCGAGCCGGATCCGGTGCGCTGGCTGCGCCTGCTGACCTGGGGTCTGGTGCCGTCGTGGGCCAAGGACCGCTCCGTGGGCAGCCGCATGATCAACGCTCGGTCCGAGACGTTGCTGGACCGGACCCACAAGAGGGCGGCACTGACCCGGCGCTGTCTGGTGCCGGCCGACGGTTGGTACGAGTGGCAGGCCAGCCCCACCGAGCGCGACCGTCGCGGCAAGCCCCGCAAGCAACCGTTCTACCTGCACCCGGTGTGGGGCGGCCCGATCGCCTTCGCGGGCATCTACGAGTTCTGGCGAGACCCCGGGGTTCACGCCGACGACCCGGGGGCCTGGCTGACCACCTTCGCGGTGATCACCACGGACGCTGAGCCGCCGTTACGGTCGATCCACGACCGGATGCCCCTGGTGCTACCGACCGAGCGGTGGGATGCCTGGCTCGACCCGCAGGTGCAGGACGCGGACGCCGTCCGCGCCCTGCTCGCGCCACCGCCGGCCGGTCGGTTCACCGCCACAGCGGTCACCACCCGGGTCAATGCCGCGGCCAACAACGGGCCGGAGCTGATCGAGCCGGCCCCGCTGGAGAGCCTGCACGGCGTGATCGACCCGGTGACCGGAGAACTGATCGGCGGCGGCGATGCCCTCTTCTGACCCGCTGGTGCGCGAGATCGAGACCCCGCTCGGCCCGGCCCGGATCACGGTGCACCCCGCGCAGGTCGCCACGGCCGCGGCAGTGCGCGGCACGGTGGTCCTGGGGCACGGCGCCGGTGGTGGCATCGGGGCGCCCGACCTGGTGGCCGTGACCGCGGCCACCTGCGCGGCGGGGTGGCGCGTCGTCCTGGTGGAGCAGCCCTGGCGGGTCGCCGGACGCAAGGTCGCGGCGCCGCCGCCCCGGTTGGACGTGGCCTGGCTGGTCGTCGTCCGGGCGTTGGGTCTGGCCTCGACCGCGCTGGACGCCGCGCCGCCGGGTGAGCTGCTGGTGCTCGGCGGGCGCAGTGCCGGGGCGAGGGTGGCGTGCCGGACGGCCGCCGAGCTGGGGGCGGACGGTGTGCTGGCGCTGGCCTTCCCGCTGCACCCGCCGGGCCGCCCCGACCGCAGCCGTGCCGGCGAACTGGCGTCGGCCGGGGTGGCCACGCTCGTGATTCAGGGCCGCCGCGACGCCTTCGGCACCCCCGACGAGGTCGCGGTCGCCGTCCCCGGGGTGCAGGTGCACTCCGTGGACGGCGACCACGGTCTCAAGGCCGACCCGGACGGCGTGGCGAACGCTGCCGTGAGCTGGCTCGATGCGCTCAGCCGGCGAGCTGGTCGGCCGGCGGGGCGGTGATCGGGGCGACGGCCTTGTTCCAGTCGTACAGGGCGTAGCGCACGGTCTTGTCGGAGGTCGCGACCAGGCGGGGGAAGGCCGGTCCCGCGGTGGCGACGTAGATGCTGCCGCCCTTGGCGCCGGGCTGGTAGAGCCGCACCGTGGGGGTGCCACCCATCGTGCCGCCATCGGTGCGGCGGCTCACCGTGAGCGAGCCGATCAGCTTGGCCCAGCTCGAGATCACCGTGATCGGCACGATCTGCTTGTACTGCGCCTGAGTGCGGGGGACCCTGATCCACGTGCCGTACAGGGCGCCGCCCGGCGCGAAGTCCGGACCACCGAATCGGGCGTCGGGCTGCAGGTAGATCGTGTTACCGACCCGGATCAGCTGGGCCGTGGCCTTCTTCTTGACCAGGCGGATCCACCCCTTGGCGCCGTTGGGGGCGATCACCATGTCGAAGGAGATCCGGCCCAGGCCCGGGTCGATGTCGTAGCCGGCGGCGTGCACCGTGCGGGCCTTGGCGGCAACCCCGGCGGAGATCTTCTTGATCTGGGTCGCGCTCTTGCCCGGGAAGGGTTGCCTGGCCGCGGCGGGTGCGGTCACCAGTGCGGCCGGGGTCGCCGGGGCGGCCGGGGTCGCCGGGGCGGCCGGGGCGACGCGGGTGGCAGCGGTGGCCGGGGCGGCGAGCAGACCGGCGGACAACGCGGCGGACAGCGCGGCGGACAGCAGGACTCCACCGGCGGCGGACAGGCCGCGGCGACGGGAGGACGGCATGACGGGATTCCCCTCGAGAGTTGGGCCGGGTATCGGCAGGGTGCAAACGGCACCAAGTGCCGAGAAGCGACCATATGCCCTTCTCGCCACCGGAGATCATCTCCGAGAGGATCTCCGACGGTGAGTCGGGGTGAGGAATGCCTGCGGACGAGTCGTCGTTGCGAGCACCAGCAGGTACGGCCGTGCGAGTGGAGGGGGTCCCGGGTGCTGGTGAGCGTGGCCGGCGCGAGGTGTCCGGAAGTCAGTTCCGGCCCGTCGCACGACATTGCCCAGGGCGGCTCGGGGCTCTCGATGACCACCCCGGGCATCGGGCGGCTAGGCTCGGCCGCGATGAGTGAGGATCCCGGTCAGGCCGAGACCCGACGCGCCCCACGGGGCGAGTCGGCCGAAGAGCGTGTGGCGCGCTTCGAGCGTGACGCGCTGCAGTACATCGACCAGCTCTACTCGGCTGCCCTGCGGATGACCCGAAACCCCGCGGACGCCGAGGATCTGGTGCAGGAGAGCTACGCCAAGGCGTTCGGCTCCTTCCACCAGTACGAGCCCGGCACCAACCTGAAGGCCTGGCTGTATCGCATCCTGACCAACGCCTACATCAACACCTACCGCAAGAAGCAGCGCGAGCCGAAGCAGTCCGCCGCCGAGGAGGTCGAGGACTGGCAGCTCGCCCGCGCCGAGTCGCACACGTCGTCCGGGTTGCGATCGGCCGAGGCCGAGGCGCTCGACCGGTTGCCCGACAGTGACGTCAAGGACGCGCTGCAGCGGATCCCGGAGGAGTTCCGGATCGCTGTCTATCTCGCTGATGTCGAGGGGTTCGCGTACAAGGAGATCGCGGAGATCATGGGTACGCCGATCGGTACGGTCATGTCCCGGTTGCACCGGGGGCGGCGTCAACTGCGAGAGCTGTTGACCGACTACGCGCGCGAACGCGGCCTGGTGGCCGCTGGCAACGGCACCACCGGGACGACCGCCGGCGGTGCGTCGTGAGCTGTGGCAACCCGCACGAGACCGACTGCCGCGAGGTGCTGGAGCGGGTCTATGAGTTCCTCGACGGCGAGATGACCGACCACGACGTGGCCAAGATCCGCCAGCACCTGGACGAGTGCAGTCCCTGCCTGACCCAGTACGACCTCGATCTGATGCTCAAGGCGCTGGTGCGCCGCAGCTGTGTCTGTGAGACCGCCCCGGATTCGTTGCGGTCACGGATCATGGTGCAGATCACCGAGGTGCGACTCCAGCTGGAGGGCTGATCCCCGCAGGTCGTGGGCCGGCCCTCCAGCTGTGAGGCGCGGACGTCAGCTGTTGGGACGACGTCCGTGGTTGGCAGCGCTGCCCTTACGGGCGCGACGGCGGCGGGCACGACGGCTCATCGCAGCTCTCCTCGGTGGGGGTGATCGCGGGCGGGGTGCCCGTGATCTGCTCGCGTCATCCTCGCACAGCAGGTCTGGGCCTCGGCTCAAGCAGCACCTCGCCCCGACCGATGGTCTGGGACGTGAGCGAGATCGTCCCCCAGCCCGAGCCGCACCGGGTAGGACCGTACCTGAGGGCCTTGTCCGAACTCCTGGGATCCGACCTGCACTGCAAGGTCGGGTCACCGCCGCGGGTTCGCATCGACGGGCGACTGCGGCGCCTCGATGCCCCGGTACTCGCGCCCGAGGACACTCAGGCGATGCTGGATGAGATCATCCGGCCAGACCAGCGGGAACAGTTCGAGCAGACCAACGAGGCCGACTTCGCCTACGCCATCGCGAAGATCGGTCGCTTCCGGGTGAATGCCTTCCGGTCGCGGGGGTCGGTCGGGCTGGTCTTCCGGCGGGTGGCGGTCGGCGCCGTCCCGCTCGAGCAGCTGGGTATGCCCGAGGCGGTCAGCGCGCTCGCCCTTGAGCCGCGGGGTCTGGTGCTGGTCACCGGCCCTACCGGCTCGGGCAAGACCACGACGTTGTCGAGCATGGTCGACCTGATCAACCGGAACCGTGAGGTGCACGTCGTCACCATCGAGGACCCGATCGAGGTGCTGCACGAGGACAAGCTCGCGATGATCAATCAGCGCGAGATCTCGGTCGACACCTTCGATTTCAGCCGGGCGATGCGGGCCGCGATGCGTCAGGACCCTGACGTGATCCTGGTCGGCGAGATGCGTGACCAGGAGACGGTCAAGGCCGCCCTGGCCGCCGCCGAGACCGGTCACTTCGTGATGTCCACCCTGCACACGACCGACGCCCGCGAGACCGTGACGCGGATCATCGACTTCTTCCCACCGCACGACCAGCGCCAACTGCGCCTGACCCTGGCCGGCGTCCTGCGCGGGGTGATCTGCCAGCGGCTGGTGCCGCGGGCGGACGGCAAGGGGCGGTGCGTGGCGGCCGAGATCTGTGTGAACACCGGCCGGATCACCGAGGCGATCATCGACCCGGACAAGACCCAGAGCATCGAGGCCCTCGTCGCCGACGGGGCGTTCTATGGCATGCAGACCTTCGATCAGCATCTGATCGCGCTGCTGCGCGATGGCGTGATCACGCTGAACGACGCCATCTCGGCCTCGAGCAGCCCGCACGATCTACAGGTCGAGTTGCGCCGTCAGGGGTTGGTGGCCTGAGCCGGCGGCACACCCCGGCCCGATCTCGGGCCTAGTCTGGGGCGATGCCCGAGGCGAACCTGACCTTCCTGGTCACCGACCAGGACACCGCCGCCGCGTTGGGCAGCGGGGATGTCGCGGTGCTGGCGACCCCGCGGTTGCTCGCGTGGTGTGAGGCGGCCACCTGTGTGGCCGTCGCATCGCTGATCGAGGACCCAGAGCTGCGGACCAGCGTCGGCACGCGGGTCGCGCTGGACCATCTGGTGGCGACGCCGGTGGGTGAGCGGGTGCACGTGCACGCCGTGGTGGCCGACAGCGACGGGCGCCGGATCGATCTCATCGTCTCGGCCACCGACGATGCCGGCCGCTTGCTGGCGACCGGCGAGGTCCGCCGGGCCGTCGTCGTCCGGGAGAGATTCCCCAGCTGACCCCCAACCACCCCCCACAACCTCACCGTGATCATGCAATCCGTGCACGTTTCGTGCACGGATTGCATGATCACGGTGAGGTTGTGGGGGTGAGAGGTTGTCGGGGTGGGGTGGGGTGGGTGGGGTCACAGGCAGGGGCGGGGGTTCTCCCGCTCCCAGGGGTGGTCGCGCAGATCGCGTGACTCGGCGCCGTACCGCAGTGCGAGCAGCGGGAGTGCGACGAACAGGATGAGGAACAGCAGGAGGAGTGTCATGGCAGAAAGTCTGCGCTGATCGTTCTTCTGCCACGAGTGGCATGAAAGCCATCATGCGTAGACTTTCTGCCAATTGCGGCGCAGACTGTGGGCATGCCCCAGCGCTCGACTCTTCCCCGCCTCGAGCGGGTGGCCGTGGTCGTGGACGACGGCGTCTCGCCCTTCGAGTTCGCGGTCGCCTGTGAGGTGTTCGGCATCGATCGGTCGGAGGACGGGCTGCCGGTCTTCGACTTCCGGATCTGCTCGCCGCGGCCCGGCCCGGTGGCCTCACCCGTCGGGTTCGATCTCGCCGTGCCCCACCGGCTCGATGCCCTGGCCGCGGCAGATCTCATCGTGGTGCCCGCCATGGGGGTCGACTATCGACCGCCCGTGGAGCTGGTGGATCGGCTACGCGCGGCGGCGGATCGTGGGGCGTTGATCGCCAGCTTGTGCTCGGGTGCCTTCGTGCTGGGGTGGGCCGGTCTGCTCGACGGACGCCGGGCCACGACACACTGGCGCCACGCAGACGAGTTGGCTGCGCAGTTCCCCTCGGTGCACCTGGTGCCGGACGTGTTGTTCGTTCAGGACGGGCCGATCTTCACCAGCGCCGGGACGGCGGCGGGCATCGATCTGTGCCTGCATCTGCTGCGGACCTGCCACGGCGTGGGCGTGGCCAATGCCATCGCGCGGCGCATGGTGGTGCCGCCGCAGCGGGACGGCGGGCAGGCCCAGTTCGTGGAGACGCCGGTCCGAGCGGCGACGGGCATCGGGCTGGCCCCGGTTCTCGATTGGGCTGCCCGGCACCTGGATCAAGACCTGTCCGTGGCCGTGCTGGCCGAGCGGGCCGCGATGAGTCAACGGACCTTCGCTCGGCGCTTTCGCGACGAGACCGGTACCACGCCCCACACCTGGGTGTTGTCCCAGCGGGTGGCTCTGGCCGAGCAACTGCTCGAAGCGGGGGACCTGACGGTCGAGCAGATCGCCGAGCGGGCCGGGTTCGGCTCGGCGGCGATGCTGCGGCACCACTTCCGGCGGGCGCGGGCGACGGCTCCGATGGCCTATCGCCGGGCATTCGGCCCGGTCAGGGCGAGCTGACGCCACATGCACCGGGCGTGCGCACCGGCCGGTCCGGTCGATGCGCCATCGACGCGCCGGCGAGCGGTCGGTCAGCGCAGCAGCAGGGAGCCCTTGACGCGCTCGGTCTCGGGGCGGCGGGTGTCGGTGCCCAGGAAGGGCGCCAGGGCGGAGAAGGCGAACAGGGTTGCGATCACGACGAGTTCCATGAATTCATCCTACAACCCAACGATCCCATGAACCAACGCATTGAGCCGTGATGCTCGGCACGTCCGAAACCCCTCATGCCCCCCACTCACCCCTCCGTGATCATGCAATCCGTGCACGTTTCGTGCATCGATTGCATGATCACGGGCGGTTTGTGCACGGATTGCATGATCACGGAGGGGTGAGCGGGGTCAGATGCCGAAGGTCTTGCGGGGGTAGGCGGCTGCCGGATCGGTGATCACGTTGACGAGGTACGGCACCGGCGAGGCGAGCCCTCGACGCAGGGCCTGGCCGAGCTGGGCCGGGTCGGTCACGCACTCGCCGTCACCGCCCAGCGCCCTGACCACCTCGTCGTAGCGGGTGCCGGGGGCCAGATCGGCGGCCACGTCGTAGCCGTAGAGCATCTGCATCGGCTGCTTCTCGAGCCCCCAGACCCCGTTGTTGCCGACCACCATGAGCACCGGCATCCGGTGGCGTACCAGGGTGTCGACGTCCATCAGCGAGAACCCGGTGGCTCCATCACCCATCAGCACCACGATCTGGGCCGAGGGGCGTGCCAGTCGTGCGCCGAGCGCGTAACCCATCGCCGTGCCCAGGCACCCGAAGGGTCCGGGGTCGAGCCAGCAGCCGGCGGTGGGCAGTTCGACGAAACGGCCCGCGAACGAGACGAAGTCGCCGCCGTCGCCGATCACCACGGCGTCCGGCTCGAGCACCGAACGCAGCTCGCCATAGATGCGGGCCGGGTGGATCGGGTCGGACGCCGCGGTGAGCAGCGGTTCGTCCGTCGCCACGGCCGCCAGGTGCCCGGCTCGCAGCCGTGCCGCCCACTCGGCGACATCGCGCTGCAGACCCGTCACCGACAGCCGCTCACGCAGACCGTCGAGCGCCGTGGCCAGGTCACCCGCGACCCCGGCCACGGGGTGCACGTGGGTGGCCAGACCGGCGGCGCTGTCGACGATGTGCACCACCAGGGTGGTGCCACTGCCGAAGCTGCCATAGCCCAACCTGAAGTCCAGTGGCGTGCCCACCACGATCACCAGGTCGGCCTCGCCGAAGGCGATCGAGCGCGCCCGCGTGACCAGCAGGGCGTCGTCCGGCCCGATCACGCCGCGCCCCATGCCGTTGGTGATCGCGGGGAGCCCGAGGTCGCGGACCAGCCCTGCGGCAGCGAGTTCGGCGCCGTCGGCCCAGACATCCGAACCGAGCACCATCACCGGGCGGTGTGCCGCGGCGATCGCCGCTGCCGCGGCGTCCAGGGTCTCGCCGTCGATCGGCTCGGGGACACTCGGTGCAGGGCGGGCAATGGTGGCGGTGACCGAGCCGAACAGGTGGTCCATGGCCATGTCGAGGAAGACCGGGCCGCGGTGGGCGCTCGCGGCCAGCCGCAGCGCGTCGTCCATCTCGGTGGCAATGGTCTCGGGGCCGGCGACCGTGGCGGCGCGCTTGGTCACCGGACCCAGCAGTGCCGGGTGGTCGAGTTCCTGCAGGCTGCCGGTGCCCCAACGGAAGGCCGGTGCCCGCCCGCCGAAGACCACCAGCGGTGATCCGTTGTGGTGGGCCTGAGCGATGGCGCTGATCCCGTTGGTCACCCCCGGGCCTGCAGTGAGTACTGCCAGCCCCGGACGACGCGTCAGCTTGCCCATCGCCTCCGCGGCGAAGACCGCGGTCTGCTCGTGCCGGACGTCGTAGATCGGCAGCGGCGGCTCGGCCTTCACGGCGCCGTCGTACAGCGGAAAGACGTGGGCGCCGGACAGCGTGAACATCGCCTGGACGCCGTGTGCCTGGGCCACGGCCACCGCCACGGCGCCGGCGTGTCCCTCGATCACCCGCGAAGAGTCCGTCATGGCTGTGAAGGCTAAGGCCGGTACGGCAGACTCGGCAGCGTGAATCGCAGCGCGCCTGTGCTCGGAGCCTTGGTGGCTGCCCTGTTGTTCGCCGCGGGTAACAACCTGCAACGTCATGCGGCGGCGGCCGATGCCCATGCCGACGCCGGGCCGGTCCGGCTCTTCCTGCGTCTGCTGATCACCCCTCGCTGGCTGCTGGGCGGGCTGTTGGCCGTTGTTGCCCTGTTCTTTCATGCGCGGGCGCTGACCCAGGGCGGGGTGATCCTGGTGCAGTCCGTGATCGCCTCGACGTTGGTGTTCGCGATCGGGATCGAGGCGGTGGTCGAACGGCGCCGGCTGCGTCCGGTCGAGCTGGTGGGCTCGATCGTGGTGGTAATGGGTATTGCACTGCTGGTCGGTATCGGCAAACCCGGTGTCTCCGAGGAGTTTCGCTCCGTCGTGAAGGCGGTGGCCGTGCTGGCGGTGGCCCTGATGATCGGGCTGGGCGCCCTGTGGCTGTCGCACCGGCGGCAGCGGGGACGGCGGACCGCGTTGCTGATGGGTGCGGCGGCCGGGGCATGCTTCGCCCTGGATGCGGTGTTCTTGCGCGCCGCGGCCGCGTCGCTGTCGCCGCTGGACCGACCGGTGCTGGTGCTGAACGGGTTCGGTTTCGCCGCGGCGTCGCTGCTGGGCAACCTGGTGGTGGCCAGGGCGTTTCAGAGTGCGCCGCTGCGGCACGTCCTTCCGGGGTTGGCGGCCGCCGAGCCGATCACGGCCTTCGCCTGTGGCCGATTGGTGTTCGGCGAACCGCTGCAGGGTGGCCTGGTCGGAGCGGTGGCGGTCACTGGCGGGCTGGCGCTGATGCTGGTCGGGGTGGTGCTGTGTGCCCAGGGTGCCCCGGAGCAGAAGCCGGTGATCGAGGCGGTTCCGACGACGGTGGCCTGACTCCCGGTTACCGCTCCCCGACGCGGGGAAGCCGGCCCACCCTGCTGGGATGGGCCGGCGTCCACGTCGGCTGGTGAACCTGGATCGGCTGGCGGATCAGGCCTTCTTGGTCTCCCAGAAGATCTCGGCGATCTCGTCGATCTTCGCCAGCAGCGCATCGGCGACGCCCTCGTCGAGGGAGCCCTTCGTGCCGCCGGCCCCGGCCAGCTTGGTGGCCTCGTTGAACAGGCCGTGCAGCTGCGGGTACTTCTCGAAGTGCGGCGCCTTGAAGTAGTCGGTCCAGAGCACCCACAGGTGGTGCTTGACCAGCTCGCTGCGCTCCTCCTTGACCGCCAGAGCGCGGGACCGGAAGGCCTCGTCGTCCGAGGCGTGGTACTTGGCGATCGTGGCCTTGATCGACTCGGCTTCGATCCTGGCCTGGGCGGGGTCGTACACGCCGCACGGCAGATCGCAGTGCGCGCTGACCTCGGTACGGACCAGCGCCTGCAAGAGACGCGTGAGCATCTCGTCACTTCCCTTCGTCGCGGGGGGCGCCGACCGGCGGTTGCCCGGCTCGGCGCGTGCCTGGTGCTGCTCCGAAACCTACCGGCGGACCGGGGCATGCGCACCAGCGCCCCGGGCGCGACACGGAACCCACCAAATATCTGCAATGAGTAATCAAATCCCTACGCAACGTGTAACACTGCACTCCGTAACGGACATTGACTCTTCGCAGTCTCTTGACCCGACGGAGGACCGTGCACGCCGACATGAACGACTCGGACGTCCTCGGCCGTGCGCGGTCGGGGGACGAGCGGGCGTTCCTGGCCTTGTATCGGGCAGCGCAGCCGGGCCTGCTGCGTTACCTCACCGTGCTGGTGGGGGAGGGCGCGGCCGAGCTGATCGCGAAGCAGACCTGGGATCAGGTCGGTGACGGGCTGGCGGACTTCACCGGCACCCTGGACGGTTTCCTCGAGTGGGTGGCCGGGATCGGCCGCGCCATCGCGCACCAGCACCTCGCCGCCGTACCGGAGCAGTCGCCGTCGATCGAGGGCGCAGGCCCTACCCCGCCCCGAACCACCCGGGCGCTGCAGATCATCGCCGAGCTGCCCCGCGACGAGGCCGAGGCGGTGGCCCTGCAATCCGTGATGGGGCTGGACGAGACCGGGGCCGCCTCGGTACTCGGCATGCGTCGCGGCGCCGTCCGCCGGGCAGCCATGCGCGGGCTGCGCGCGCTCGCCCGGCGCCTCGATCCCGTGATGGAACGATCCGCGGCGAGCGACACCGTCGCCCCCGTGGTGCGCAATCTGCGGGTCATGCCCGGTGTGCCGTCGGCCGAGGCCCAACTCCGCCCGGCACGTGTCGAACTCGAGATCGGTCAGGGAATCGAGGTGTCCTCGTGAGCATCAGTTTCCCCGGTCAACGCCGACCGTCGAGTGGTGCGGCCACGGCAGGCGGAGTGGTGCTGATGCACCCCACGGCAACCCGGGTGGTGGATGGCCCCTCCGGGCGGCGGATCCTCGAAGGGCTGGCTCCCTACGGTGCCGGTTACGACGGACTGGTCAGCGTGCTCGCCGACGCCTGCGCCCCGGCGTCCGCTCTGGAGCTGCGCGGCGAGAGCGCTGCGTTGGAGGCCTTCCATGCCGCTGCGATGCGTCGGGTGCGCGCTGCCGCACCGGTGCGGCATCGGCGTCGCCGCGTCCCGGCCGCGCGGTGGTCCCTGGCCGATCTGGCCACCGTGATGACGGGCACCTCCCGGCCACCGGTGCCCGCTCGTCGGGCAGCCCCGGAGGTCTCGGTCGGCCCGGTGATCGGGTCGGTGCTCGCGACCGCGGCCTGCGCCGCCCTGGCCGCCTTCGTCTACACCGTCAACGCCGGGGCGGCGTCCCCGGGTGGGCAGGGCCCGTTCCGCCCGGCAGGGGTGAGCGCGCGCAGCCAGTCCGGGTCGGCACCGAAGGCGTCGGCGGCCGACGCACTGCCGCAGGAGCCGGGCCGCGGATCGGCAGCCGAGAGATCGCAGCCCGGATCCGGATCCAGATCTGGTGCCGGATCTGGTGCCGGCTCGCCGACTGGCACACCCGCTGTCGTCGAGACGGCGGGTGCCGACGTCCCGCAGGGCCCGGAGGCCGCCCAGGAGCGGCTGGCTCCGGTCACCAGCCCCCCGACGTCTGCGGACCCGTCGTCACCCTCGGAGCCGGCTCGGGACCCCTCGACGGAGCACACAACCCAGTCTCCGTCCTCGAACAGCACCAAGGCCACCTCGGGTCGCCGGAGCACGGGGCATCCGAGGACCAAGGCGCCGTCTGCGTCGGGCTCCTCGCAGATCAAGGGCAACCCGCCGCGGCGGACGCCCACCCGCAGGAAGGCCTCGGTCCCGGAGTCGGCCCGAGGCTCGTCCACCTCGTCCCAGACCATGGACACATCGGGCGTCGGCGGCCTCGCGCAGCTGGCCGGTGCCCCGGGTGATGACGTGAGCGCCGCCGGTCACCTCACGGTGCCGCCCGGGACGTCGCTCCTGAGTATCTCGTCGAGCGACGAGTGCCGGGCCTGGCAGCTGCTGCGCGGACCCTTCCGGGTGCCCGTCCCGGTGGGTGCGCCCTCGATCCGCGGCCTCGGTCCGCTGGTGGTGGGCCGTGACGCCGAGCTGATCGACCTGCTGTGCAGCGATCTGTTGCTGCGGACCCACTGAGCAGCGCGCCGAGACGGCTCACAGCCGCCGGGGCCGGGGCCACAGCCGGGCCAGGACGACGCCGTGCACGGCCTCGTCGTGCAGGGTGCCGACCAGCCAGGAGTCGACGCCCTCGGCCGGGTTGTCCCGCTCGACCCACCAGCCGTCGTCCCGGCGGTTCGTGAGGCGCTTGACGGCGATCGGGCGCCCACCGCCCAGGTCGACCAGGGCCAGGCGTGTCACGGCGGCGCCGGACCGGCCGCGGCGCACCAGCAGGATGTCGCCCGGACTCAGGGTCGGCTGCATGGAACGACCGCTCACCCGCACCAGGAACCACACAGCGCCGATTCTGCGCCCTGCAGAGCGTGAAACCGAGTTCGTGGCACGGTTACGGTGAGCCCATGCTCGCTGCGTACGCCGCCCGGATCTCGCCCGACGACCCCTTGTCCGGCCTGGAGGTCGGCTCCCGGCCCGACCCCGAGGTACCCGAGGGCTGGGCGCGGGTGCGGATCAAGGCCACCAGCCTGAACCACCATGACCTCTGGAGCCTGCGCGGGGTCGGCCTGGGTGAGAAGGCCCTGCCGATGATCCTGGGCTGCGATGCGGCGGGGCTGGACGAGGACGGCAACGAGGTCGTCGTCCACTCGATCATCGGCGACCCCGACTACCGGGGCGATGAGACCATGGACCCTCGCAGATCGATTCTCTCCGAACGGTTTCAAGGCACCTTCGCCGACCAGGTGGTGGTGCCGCGGCGCAACCTGCTGCCCAAGCCGGCCGAGCTGTCGTTCGAGGACGCCGCGTGCCTGCCCACGGCCTGGCTGACGGCCTACCGGATGCTGTTCACCCAGGCCGGGTTGACTCCGGGGGCGACGGTGCTGGTGCAGGGGGCGGGTGGGGGCGTCTCGACCGCGCTGATCGTGCTCGGCCGCGCTGCCGGGTACCGGGTGTGGGTCACCAGCCGGGACGGCGCCAAGCGGGAGCGGGCGGTCGAGCTCGGGGCGGATGCCGTGTTCGAGAACGGAGCTCGGTTGCCCGAACGGGTGGACGCCGTGATGGAGACCGTCGGCGCGGCCACCTGGTCGCATTCATTGCGTTCGCTGAAACAAGGTGGTGCCGTGGTGATCTCGGGCGCGACCTCCGGACCGAACCCGACCGCCACGGAGCTGAACCGCATCTTCTTCCTGCAGCTGAAGGTGATCGGTTCGACCATGGGCACCCGCGAGGAACTCGAGCGCTTGATGCAGTTCTGCCGGACGACCGGCGTGCGTCCGGTGATCGACACCGTGCTGCCGTTGGAGGAGGCCCACGCGGGCTTCGCCAAGCTGGCCCAGGGCGACGTGATGGGCAAGATCGTGTTCACCCGTCCTCGGTGAGCCCCTGGGCATCCCACCCGTTCCGCTGGCTGGTCGTCGGGCGCACCGTCGACGCGTTCGGCAACGCGATCGGCCCGGTGGCGTTGGCCTTCGCCGTGTTGCGGCTCGGCGGCTCGGCTACCCAACTCGGCCTGGTCATGGCGGTGTACGCCGGGCTGGACGTGGTGACCAGCCTGGCCGCCGGGGTGCTCGGGGACCGCTGGTCGCGGCGGGCACTGATGGTCTGGACCTCGGCATTGCTCGCCGTCGTCCAGGGTGCGGTCGCCGTGACCTGGCTGCTCGGCAGGGCGAGCATCGGGCTGTTGGGTGTCGCGGCCGCGGGCACGGCCGTGTTGTCCGCGCTGCGGACGCCGTCGGCCGAGGCCATCCTCTCGCAGACGGTTCCGCGCGAGGCGTTGCCCACCGCGATCACCTGGCGCCGGCTGGCAGCGAACACCGCCCTGACCGCGGGGTTCGCGGTCGGCGGCATCCTGGTGGCGGTGCTCGGCCCGGGCTGGGCGATCGCCGTCGACGCCCTCACCTTCGTGATCGCCGCCGGCTGCTATGCCCAGGTCCGGGTGGGCCGATGGCACACCTCGGGGGAGCAGACCGGAGGCGAGCCCGCCTCGGGCACGACGACGTCGATGCTGACCGAGCTGCGCGAGGGTTTCGCCGAGGTGTTCTCCCGCACCTGGCTGTGGTTGATGCTGCTGCAGGCGATGATCTACCACCTGCTCTACGGCGGGGTGCAGGGCGTGCTCGGCCCGCTCGTCGTCCGTCGTGATCACGGCGAGGCCACCTGGGGCTGGGCCATGGCGGCGCTCATGGCCGGGTTCATCCTGGGCGGCCTGGTGTGTCTTCGCTACCGGCCGCGACGGCTGTTGCTGACCGGCACGCTGTTCCTGGCGGGCACGGCGGCGTTCCCGCTCGCGTTGGCACTGCCGGCGGACGGCGCCGTCGGCGTTGCGGTGATCATCGTGGGGGCGTTCGGACACGGGTTCGGGCTCGAGGTGTTCAGCGTGCAGTGGGACACCGCGATCCAGACCCGCGTGCCGCCGGACAAGCTCGCCCGCGTGATGTCGCTGGACGCCGTCGGCTCGTTCGTGATGCGACCGATCGGGCTCGCCGTGACCGGGCCGATCTCGGCGCTGGTCGGGGTGCGCAGCTGGCTGCTGGTGGTCGCAGCGGTGATGTTCGTGGTGGACGTCGCGCCGGTGGCTGCACCGTCGGTGCGTGACCTGACCCGCACCTGAGCCCAACCCGAAGCCCAACCCGAAGCCCGAGCTGAAGCCCGAGTCGGATCGACGACCGCCCGTCAGGCCTCGGGCAGCCCCAGGAACCGGTTCCAGCCGCCGTGCAGCACCAACCAGGCGATCAGGCCGTAGCCGGCCTGTCCGGGGTGGCGGCCGTCGCCGGCGGCAAGGTCGGTCAGCCAGTCCTCGTGCGCGACCAGGGGGGTGAAGGTGTCGATGTAGGGCACCCGGCGACGCAGGCAGACGTCGGCGAAAGCCCCTGAGAGCTCACCGATCCGCGAGTTCAGCCGCTCGTCCGGGCCGGGTGGCGGCCCCACCACGACCGCCTGCAGCGGACGGGCCGCGCACTCGTCGAGCATGTTGGCCAGGTTCAGCCGAGAGCGCGGCAACGACACCAGCTGGTAGACGTCCTCACGACCCAGGCCGATCACCAAACGGCAGTCCTCGGGATCGAGGCCGTTGAAACGCCGGGCGCTCTCCTCACGCCACCGGGACACCAGGTCGGCACTCGTCTCGCCGGGCACCCCGAGCGGGAACAACGAGACCAGGGCCTCGGCGCGCGGCGTCCGGGCACCGACCCGGCCCACCCAACCGAGCGATCGCGGGTCGCCGATCCCGGCCACCAGTGCGTCACCCACGACACACACCCGCAGCTCGCGCACCCGGACCCGCTCCGTCATCTCGTCCCAGGCACTGAGCTCCAGACCCTCACCCGGAGTCGCCTCCGGCGTCGACGCCTGCGTCATGACCGGCCACCCCCGTCCATCGTCGGTCAGTCCTCGTCGTCCAGGCGGGCCAGCCAGGTGGCCAGCCGCTCCACCGGTACCTCGAACTCGGGATGCTCGTCCACGAACTCCCGCAGCCGCCCGGCCAGCCAGGCGAGGGTGACCTGCTCCTCGCCCCGGCGGTGGTCGAGTTCCTCGATGCCCCGATCGGTGAAGTACACCCGGTCATTCTCACGCGGCCGGGCTGCCACGCCGTCCCAGACGCGCGGGTGCGCCACGGGAGCGCGCCGGGCGGTCGCGGTGTCCCTGCGAGTGCGGTCACTTCCGACCGATGACAACGATGTCATGCCATGAAACTGACCGCAGACAGGCTGGAAGTGACCGCACAAGCACGGAAGTGACCGCACAAGCACGGAAGTGACCGCACAAGCACGGAAGTGACCGCACAAGCACGGAAGTGACCGCACAAGCACGGAGGCCACCGTCCCGAGCTGGAGTCAGCCCAACCGAGGGCCCGCCGAGCTGACTGCTGCCGAGGTGACCGCCTGCCCGCCGGGCGAGACAGGCGGTCATCCCCGTCAGCGATCGAAGGCCTGCGCGATCAGCGTCGCCTGTTCGGCCGCGTGCTTCTTGGTCGAGCCGGCTGCCGGCGAGGCCGCCGCCGGACGCGACACCCGAAGCAGCGGACGCCCGTCCAGGTACTCGGGCAGGTTCAGCGCGATGAACGGCCACGGACCCTGGTTGGCGGGCTCGTCCTGTACCCAGACCAGCTGTGCGTTCGGGTACGGCTCGAGCGCGGCCAGCACGCCCTCGGCGTCCAGCGGGTAGAGCTGTTCCAGCCGGACGATCGCGGTCTTGTCGTCCTGCCGCTTGGTGCGCTCGGCCACCAGGTCCCAGTAGACCTTGCCCGAGCACAGCATCACCCGGTCGACGTCGCCGAGGCGGGTCGCCTCGGGGATCACCGGGCGGAACTTGCCCTGGGTGAAGTCGTCGACGCCCGAGACCGCGAGCTTGTGGCGCAGCATCGACTTGGGCGTGAAGACGATCAGCGGACGGCGCGGGCGAGCGTAGGCCTGCCGACGCAGCAGGTGGAAGTGCGAGGCCGGGGTGGTCGGCTGGGCCACGGTCATGTTGTGCTCGGCGCACATCTGCAGATACCGCTCGATGCGCGCCGAGGAGTGGTCCGGCCCCTGGCCCTCGTAGCCGTGCGGCAACAGCAACACGACCGACGAGCGCTGCGCCCACTTCTGTTCCGAGGAGGAGATGAACTCGTCGATGATCGTCTGCGCCCCGTCGGCGAAGTCACCGAACTGGGCCTCCCACACCACGAGGGCGTCCGGACGCTCCACCGAGTAGCCGTACTCGAAGCCCATCGCTGCGTACTCGCTCAACAGCGAGTCGTAGATCCAGAGCTTGCCCTGATCGGCGGACAGGTTGGCCAGCGGGGTCCACTCGGCCGCCGTCACCCGGTCGGTCAACACCGCGTGGCGCTGGACGAAGGTGCCGCGTCGGCTGTCCTGGCCGGCCATCCGGATCGAGGTTCCCTCGAGCAGCAGCGACCCCAGCGAGAGCACCTCGCCGAAGCCCCAGTCGATGCCACCCTCGCTGGCCATCGCCGCACGGCGGTCCTGCAACGGCTTGAGCTTCGGGTGAATGGTGAAACCGTCCGGCGGGCTGACGTGCGCGTCGCCGATCCGCTTGAGCACCGAGGAGTCGACCGCGGTCTCGGGGTCGGGTCCACCGCGTCCGCCGACCGGGGCGTCCTGGCGCTGGGCAGCCGGCAGGTCCAGGCCTGCGGTGACCGGCGATCCGGACGGCGGCAGCGCAGCCGAGGCGGCCACGCTCTCGCGGGTCTCGGCGAAGACGCGCTCGAGCTGCTCCTGGTAGTCACGCAGTGCGCGCTCGGCGTCCTCGACCGTGATGTCGCCACGACCGATCAGGGCCTCGGTGTACAGCTTGCGGACGCTGCGCTTGGCCTCGATCAGGGCGTACATCAGCGGCTGGGTCATCGAGGGGTCGTCACCCTCGTTGTGACCACGGCGCCGGTAGCAGACCATGTCGATCACGACGTCCTTGTCGAACGCCATGCGGAACTCGAAGGCCAGCCGCGCCACCCGCACGCAGGCCTCGGGGTCGTCGCCGTTCACGTGGAAGATCGGCGCCTGGATCATGCGCGCGGCGTCCGTGCAGTACACCGTCGAGCGCGACGAGGTCGGCGCGGTGGTGAAGCCGACCTGGTTGTTGATGACGACGTGGATCGTGCCGCCGGTGCGGTAGCCCCGCAGCTGCGACAGGTTCAGCGTCTCGGTCACCACGCCCTGGCCGGCGAACGCGGCATCACCGTGCATCAACACGGGCAGCACCGAGAAGAAGGCCGCACCGCGGTTGAGCCGGTCCTGCTTGGCACGCACGATGCCCTCGAGGACGGGGTTGACCGCCTCCAGGTGTGAGGGGTTGGCCGCCAGGTAGACCTGCGTGGTGTCGCCGGACTCACTGGTGAACGTGCCCTCGGTGCCCAGGTGGTACTTCACGTCGCCGGAACCCTGCACCGACTTGGGGTCCTGGGTGCCCTCGAACTCGCGGAAGATCTGGCCGTAGCTCTTGCCGGCGATGTTGGCCAGCACGTTGAGCCGGCCGCGGTGCGGCATGCCGATGCAGACCTCGTCGAGGTTGGCCCGGGCGGACTCGCTCAGGACGGCGTCCAGCAGCGGGATGACGCTCTCGCCACCCTCGAGGCTGAACCGCTTCTGACCGACGAACTTGGTCTGCAGGAAGGTCTCGAACGCCTCGGCCGCATTGAGCCGGCGCAGGATGCGCAACTGCTCGTCGCTGGACGGCTTGGCGTAGGGGTGCTCGATCCGGTCCTGGATCCACTCCCGCTGGTCGGGGTCCTGGATGTGCATGTACTCGACACCGACGGTGCGGCAGTAGGAGTCACGCAGCACGCCCAGGATGTGGCGCAGCTTCATCACCGGCTTGCCCCCGAACCCGCCGGTGGGGAACTCGCGGTCGAGGTCCCACAGGGTCAGGCCGTGGTTGGTGATGTCGAGGTCGTGGTGGCGGCGCTGCTTGTACTCGAGCGGATCGGTGTCGGCCATCAGGTGCCCGCGCACCCGGTAGGCGTGGATCAGCTCTTGTACCCGCGAGGTCTTGTTGATCTGGTCTTCGTGCTCGATCGAGATGTCCTGCACCCAGCGGATCGGCTCGTAGGGCAGTCGCAGCGAGTGGAAGATGCGGTCGTAGAACCCGTCCCCGCCGAGCAGCTTGCCGTGGATCTGGCGCAGGAAGTCACCCGACTGTGCGCCCTGGATGATCCGGTGGTCGTAGGTCGAGGTCAGGGTCATGATCTTGCTGACCGCCAGTCGAGCCAGGGTGTCCTCGGAGGCACCCTGGTACTCGGCCGGGTACTCCATCGCGCCGACGCCGATGATCGCGCCCTGGCCCTTCATCAACCGGGGCACCGAGTGCACCGTGCCGATGGTGCCCGGGTTGGTCAGGCTGATCGTGGTGCCGGCGAAGTCGTCGGCGGTGAGCTTGTTGTTGCGCGCCCGCCGGACGACGTCCTCGTAGGCCGCCCAGAACTGGGCGAAGTCCATGGTCTCGCAGTGCTTGATGGCCGGCACCAACAGCGACCGCGAACCGTCCGGCTTGGCCAGGTCGATGGCGATGCCGAGGTTGACGTGCGACGGCTTGAGCAGCGTCGGCTTGCCCGCCTCGTCGGTGGCGAAGTTGTAGTTCATCTCCGGCATCGCGGCCAGGGCCTCGACCAGGGCGAACCCGATGAGGTGGGTGAACGACACCTTGCCGCCGCGAGAGCGCGACAGGTGGTTGTTGATCACGATCCGGTTGTCGATCAACAGCTTCGCCGGGACGGCGCGCACGCTGGTCGCCGTCGGGACGCCGAGGCTGGCCTCCATGTTCTGGGCCACCCGAGCCGCCGGACCCTTGATCTTCACCTCGTCGATCTCGACCGAGGTCGGTCGAGGTGCCGGCGTATCGGCCGGGTCACGGGGAATCTGTTGCGGGGCGCGTGGGCTCACCGGCGCTGCTGCGGGTGCCGCCGCGGCCGGAGGAGTGGGCGCAGCAGGAGCAGCGGGAGCGGCGACGGCCGCCGAGGCGACCGACGCCGCGGGGACGCCGTGCTGCTCGCCGGCACCGCGGTGACCTTGCGGCATGTCGGACGGGGTGTAGTCCGCGAAGAACTCCCACCAGGTGGGGTCGACCGAGTTCCGGTCGGCCAGGTATTGCTGATACAGCTCATCGACCAGCCACTGGTTCGGGCCGAAGGCAGCAGCATGCTCGGGGGAGGGGTTCGGGGTCACGGGGTGCCTACTTCCGTGCTCGGCAGAAGACGTCATCGGCTCGAACTCACACTAGCTGTTGCTGTCGCGCTCTCCGGCACGGTGCTGTGAGCCGGACGACAAAAGATGGGCCTCGCGCGACGAGCGGGGGCTCGACGGCGCGCTCACGCGCCGAGAACGCACCGAGAGATGACAGCGCTGGTGGGCCAGACTGTGCCGGTGCGCTTTCTCGACGACAATCGTCCGGTAACCGATCTGACGTACTCCGACGTCTTCCTCGTGCCGAATCGGTCCACCGTGACCTCACGGCTCGACGTCGACCTGTCCGCCCGGGACGGCACCGGCGCGACCATCCCCCTGGTGGTGGCCAACATGACCGCGGTCGCGGGCCGGCGGATGGCCGAGACCGTCGCGCGGCGCGGTGCCCTGGCGATCCTGCCGCAGGACATCCCGCTCGACGTCGTGGCCGACGTGGTCTCGACGGTCAAGTCGCGTCACCCGGTGCTCGAGACCGCGGTGACGCTCGGTCCGGACAGCACCGTCATCGATGCGTTGCACCTGATCCCCAAGCGAGCGCACGGTGCGCTGGTGGTGCTGGACGCCGATGAGCGCCCGCTCGGTGTGGTGACCGAGGGCGACTGCCGGGGCGTCGACCGCTTCACCCAGCTGCACCAGGTGATGACGCCCGATCCGCTGACCCTGGCCCAGGCCGATCTGGAGCGGCCCGACGGGTTGCGCGTGGCCTACGACGCCCTGGACGCCGCGCGTCGCAAGTTCGCGCCCGTCCTGGATGCCCAGGGTCGTCTCGCCGGGGTACTCACCCGGGTGGGGGCGCTGCGGTCGGCGCTGTACCGCCCCGCTCTGGACGACCGGGGCCGGTTGCGGGTGGGCGTGGCCATCGGCATCAACGGGGACGTCGCGGCCAAGGCGCAGGCCGTGCTCGCCACGGGTGCCGACGTCCTGGTCGTCGACACCGCCCACGGTCACCAGGCCAAGATGCTCGACGTCCTGAGCCAGGTGCGCGCCGTGATGACCGCCGCCGGGAGGTCGGTGCCGCTGGTCGCCGGCAACGTGGTGAGCGCGGACGGCGTCCGCGACCTGATCTCGGCCGGCGCCGACATCGTCAAGGTGGGCGTGGGCCCGGGCGCCATGTGCACCACGCGCATGATGACCGCCGTCGGCCGGCCGCAGTTCTCGGCGGTGCTCGAGTGCGCCGAGGCGGCCCGCGCGCTGGGCCGTCACGTCTGGGCGGACGGCGGTGTGCGCTACCCGCGGGACGTCGCGCTGGCGTTGGCGGCCGGGGCCAGCCAGGTGATGGTCGGCTCGTGGTTCGCCGGCACCTACGAGAGCCCCGGCGACCTGATGCTCGACGAGCAGGGACGGCCGTACAAGGAGAGCTACGGCATGGCCTCGGCGCGGGCGGTCGCGGCCCGCACCCAGGCCGACAATCCGTTCGATCGAGCCCGCAAGGCGCTGTTCGAGGAGGGCATCTCGAGTTCGCGGATGCACCTCGACCCGCGCCGGGGCGGGGTGGAGGACCTGATCGACCAGGTCACCACCGGCCTGCGCAGCGCCGCCACCTACGTCGGGGCGACCGACCTGGAGCAGTTCCACGAGCACGCGGTGGTCGGCGTCCAGTCGCGGGCCGGATTCGAGGAGGGACGGCCGTTGCCGGCCGGATGGTGAGCGAGTACCCCCGGTCGTCGCCGGTAGAGTTGACCCCGTGAGCGCCTGGTTGTTCCTCGGCGTGGGCGTGATCCTCACCCTCGGCACCGCGGTGTTCGTCGCGGCCGAGTTCTCCCTGGTCAGTCTGGACCGCCCCGCCGTGGAGCGGGCCGTGGCGGGCGGGGACACCCGGGCGAACGGGGTGCTGACCGCGATGCGGTCGCTGTCCACCCAGTTGTCCGGGGCGCAGGTGGGGATCACGATCACCACCCTCATCGTGGGTTATCTGGTCGAGCCGTCGCTGGCGCAGCTGCTCGAGCCCCCGCTGGTCTCGCTGGGGTTGTCCGAGGACGCCGCCGCGCCCGTCGCGGTCGGCCTGGGCCTGTTCCTGGCCACGGTGTTCTCGATGGTGGTCGGCGAACTGCTGCCGCAGAACCTGGGCATCTCCGTGCCGCTGGCGACCGCCAAGGTGGTGGCCGGCCCGCAGCGTGCGTTCACCCGCGCCGTCCTGCCGTTGATCACGCTGCTCAACGGCAGCGCCAACCGGTTCCTGCGAGGGTTGGGGATCGAGCCGACCGAAGAGCTCTCGGCCGGGCGGACGCCGGACGAACTGGCCGCACTGGTGCGGCGCAGCGCCGAGGCGGGCACCCTCGATGAACAGACCGCCATCCTGCTCACGCGCTCGCTCGACTTCAGCGCCCACACCGCCGACGACGTGATGACCCCGCGCGTGCGGGTGGTGACGATCGAGCGTGACGAGACCGCTGCCGATGTGATCGCCCTGGCGCGGCGGACCGGGTTGTCCCGATTCCCGGTGGAGGGCGAGGGGATCGACGATCTGGTCGGCGTGGTGCACGTGAAGTCCGCGGTGGCCGTGCCGCGGGAGCGTCGCACCGAGGTGTCGGTGGCCGCCCTGGTGAGCGAGGTGCTGCGGGTGCCCGAGACGCTGCGGCTCGATCCGTTGCTGCTCACGTTGCGCCAGCAGGGCATGCAGCTGGCCGTGGTGGAGGACGAGTACGGCGGCACCGCGGGCATCGTCACCCTCGAGGACGTCATCGAGGAGATCGTCGGTGAGGTCTCCGACGAGCACGACCGGGCGCGTAACCAGGTCGTGCGGCGCATCGACGGCAGCTACCTGCTGCCCGGGCTGATGCGCCCCGACGAGGTGGCCGAGTCGATCGGCCTGCAGGTGCCCGAGGACCCCGCGTACGAGACCATCGCCGGCTTCCTGATGGCCCGGTTGGGCCGGCTGCCCCAGGCGGGCGACGTGGTGCGACTGCCCGGGGCCGAACTGAGCGTGGAACGCATGGACCGGCGCCGGGTCGACCGGGTTCGCGTGGTGGCGGTACCGCTGGCGATCGACGCTGTGCCGGACGCCGGGGGTGAGCGCGGGTGAGTGCCTCCGGTTCGCTGTTGCTCGCGGTGGTGCTGTTGCTGCTCAATGCGTTCTTCGTCGGGGCCGAGTTCGCGGTGATCTCGGCTCGTCGCAGCCAGGTGGAGCCACTGGCCGAGGCCGGCCGGCGGGGCGCCCGGACGGCGTTGTGGGCCATGGAGAACGTCTCGCTGATGTTGGCGGCGGCCCAGCTCGGCATCACCATCTGTTCGCTCGGTCTGGGGGCGGTGGCCGAGCCGGCCGTGGCCCACCTGCTGGTGGGTCCGTTCCATGCGGTGGGCCTGCCCGACGGGCTGGTCCACCCGGTGGCGTTCACGGTGGCGCTGGCGGTGGTGGTCTATCTGCACGTGGTGGTGGGGGAGATGATCCCCAAGAACCTCGCGTTGGCGGCGCCCGAACGGGCGGCGCTGACCCTCGCCCCGGCCCTGGTGATCTCGGCGCGGGCGGTGTCCTGGCTGATCCGGGCGCTGCGCGCGGTGACCAACCTGCTGCTACGGGCACTGCACGTCGAGCCCAAGGAGGAGCTCACCAGCGCGTTCACCGCCGAGGAGGTGCACGCCATCGTCACGGAGTCGCGCAAGGAGGGACTGCTCGAGCCCGGGCACGACCTGCTCGGCGGGGCGCTCACCCTGGCTCAGCGGCGGGCCGTCGACGTGATGGTCCCGCGGGAGCGGATGGTCACCCTGGACGCCACCGACACCCCGCAGGACGTCGAGCGGCTGGTGGCGCAAACCGGGTTCAGCCGGTTCCCGGTCCTGGGCGCCGGCGGACCCTCCGGCCCGGCGGAGCTCGTGGGCTACCTGCATCTGAAGGACCTGCTCGACATCGACGACGAGCAGTACGCCGAGCGGTTGCCCGGTGAGCGCGTGCGCCCGCTGGCCTCGGTGGCGTCGGGCGACGACATGGACGACGTGTTGTCCGCTCTGCAGCGTTCCTCGGCGCATCTGGCACGGGTCGATCAGGAGGGCGCCACGGTGGGTGTCGTCTTTCTCGAGGACGTGTTGGAAGAGCTCGTGGGAGAGGTTCGAGACGCCACCCAGCGTTCCGGGACGCTCTGGCAATCGGCCCGGGCCGCCCACGGTGTGTGATCGGGGCCACAGCTCGATGGTGCAGCTCACGCAGGATTTCCGGCCAAATTGCCGTGGCGCTGTGACTACGGACAGTGCTCGAGTGTCAGTTACTCTGTGTAGTCAACTTTCGACGTGTGGTGTATGTCGCGTTAAGGGAATGACATGACGCGCCCAAGACCCGCCACGAAACTTGCTATCCGTCGTGATCAGCCAGTTATATGGCGGGCGGAACCCGGTTGAGCATCCGGTTTCTTCGGGGGAAACGGCAGTATCCAGATTGCCCGTGAGTACTCAGATCCTCTGAGTGCACCGACGTGGAGGCCCATCTCGTGCCGTCGCAGACCCTCGGCGCTCCGCCGGTCTCCCGGCGTCGGCAGCGCATGGCAGCGCCGGTCGAAGGTTCTCTGTTCATCCCCCAGCAGCTCACCAGCCTCCCGCCCGGAGTGGTCGACACCCGTCCCCCCGGCCTGCGGGTGATCGACATCCGCGATGGTGTTCAGCTGCGTGACGGCGTCCTCGATTCACGTCCGCACGGTCTGCAGGTGTTGGTCGACACCCCGCCGAGCCCGTTCGAGGCTCCCGAGCGGTGGTGGGACGACCCCGCGGCGTTGACGACCGCCGAGATCGCCGCCGTGACCGAGGCGATCGACTTCACCGGCGAACTGGCCGTCCTGCTGGACGAGGCCGCCGCGGCCGCTGCGCCGATCGGTGAGGTGCCGGTCGAGCGCAGGGTGACCAAGCCCTCGCCGTACCTTCGTCGCTCGGAGTTGCGCCGCCGCGAGGCCTCGCGGTCGCGGCGATCCCCGCGCGGGTCCGGTTCGTTGAGCGTTCCGCAGATCGGCATCGCCAGTGCGCTGGGTCTGGCCACCATCGCCGCCCCGCTCTCCGGCTCGCTGAGCGCGCCGCTGCAGGCCGGGGCCAACCGGATCGGGTCGGCGGCGGTCAACGCTCTTGCTGCCGCCCCGCCGGCTGCGGTGGCGGCTCCCTTCCCCAAGGTCGGCCCTGGTCCGGTCAACGGGGTCGAAGAGTCCCGGCTCGTGGTCGATGACAGCCGGTTGGACTCGATTCCCTCTGCTCTGGCCGCCCCCGGTCGGGTCTTGGTCGGTCGAGCCTCACGCGGTGGCTCGGATCGTGCCGTGCTCCCCGGGTGCGACGGCCTGGTGTCCAAGGCCGGCCTGGAGGCCGCCAACGGCAAGTTGCCGGCGTCCTCGTTGTGCACGTTGTGGAACCGCAACGAGAAGCTCCGCGCGGACGCCGCCGTGGCCTTCGCCAAGATGAACGTCGCCTACCGGCAGGCGTTCGCTCGCGACATCTGCATCGTCGACGGGTACCGCACGCTGTCCGAGCAGTATGCGATCAAGTCGCTGCGGCCGGGCTACGCCGCGACCCCGGGCACCAGCGAGCACGGCAAGGGTCTGGCCGTCGACCTGTGCGGCGGGTCCGGCGTCGCCAACACGTCGACCTTCACGTGGCTGCGCGCCAATGCCGGTCGGTACGGCTGGGTCAACCCCGACTGGGCCGAACCAGGGGGCAGCGGCGCCTACGAGCCGTGGCACTGGGAGTACGCCGACGGCGAGGGCAGTGCTGCCGGTCAGGACGACGACTGAGCCACCGGTCACCACCCTCGGTGATCATGCAATCCGTGCCCAAACCCCCCGTGATCATGTAATCCGTGCACGAAACGTGCACGGATTACATGATCACGGGGGGGGTTGTTACCGAGGGGTTCGTTGGAGGACCAGGCCGGGGCGTTCGGCCCGCAGGGTGGCCATACCCCCGGACAACGAGCGGACATCGTCGAACCCGTTCTGCCGCAACACACGCAGCGCCAGGTAGGACCGGAACCCGGACGCGCAGTACACCTTGAGCGGGCGTCCTCGCGGTACCTCGTCGAGTCGGTCACGCAGTGCGGTGTGGGCGATGTTGAGTGCCCCGGGCAGATGCCCTCGGGCGAACTCACCGGGGGAGCGGACGTCGAGCAGGACCGCCTGCTGCGACGTCTCGTCGGCGGAGTCGAGGTCGGCCGCATGCCACACGGCCAGGTCGCCGTCCAGGATGTTGCTCGCCATGAACCCGGCCATGTTGACCGGGTCCTTCGCCGACCCGAACGGGGGCGCGTAGGCGAGCTCCAACTCGGCCAGGTCCCGCACGGTGAGCCCGCCTCGGATCGCGGTGGCGATGACGTCGATCCGCTTGTCCACGCCCTCGGCGCCGGTGGCCTGCGCGCCCAGGATGGTGCCGTCGGGGGCGAAGATCAGCTTGAGGTGGATCGCGTGGGCGCCGGGGTAGTACCCGGCGTGATGACCGGGGTGCAGGTGGATCGCGTGGTGGGCGATGCCGGCCGCCCGCAACGCCTTCTCGGGGCGCCCGGTGGTGGCGGCGACGACGTCGAAGGCGCGCACGATCGCCGTCCCGAGCACGGGCATTCTCACCCCGGTACGTCCCAACAGGTGGTTGGCCGCCGCCCGACCCTGTCGGTTCGCCGGGCCGGCGAGGGGCACCACGGCGGGCTGACCGGTGATCGCATCGATCACCTCGATGGCGTCCCCGACCGCGTAGACGTGCTCGGCGCTGGTGAGCAGGTGCTCGTCGACCCGGACGGCGCCGCGTTCGTTGAGTGCCAGGCCGGCGGCGCGCGCCAGCGAGGACTCGGGCCGGACCCCCACGGCCAGCAGGATCAGATCGGCCGGCAGTGAGGTGCCGTCCGACAGTTCGGCGCACGCCGCGCCGGCCGCGCTATCCGCGCCGTCCTGGCAGTCGCCGTCGTGGATGGCGGTGAGTGAGGTGGACACCCGCACGTCGACCCCGTGTCGGGTGAGTTCGCGCTGCACCGCCACGGCCATCTCGGGGTCCAGTGGGGGCAGCACCTGATCGGCCAGCTCGACCAGGGTGACGTCGAGCCCTCGATGGCGCAGTGCCTCGGCGGCCTCCAGCCCGATGAACCCTGCGCCGACCACCACCGCGCGCGTAGCGCCGTCCGCGACCATGGCGCGCAGCGCGTCGACGTCCGGCACGGTGCGCAGCACCTTCACGGTGGGGTGGTCCACGCCGGGCAGGGGCGGCACCACGGGGGCGGCTCCGGTCGAGAGCACCAGGGCGTCGTACGGCTCCTGATAGCTGCGGCCGGTGGCCCGCTCGACAACGGTGACCACCTGGGTGGCGGTGTCGATGCCGGTCACCTCGTGTCCGGTGCGCACGTCCAGGGCCAGGGCTGCGGCCAGGGACTGGGGCGTGTGCAGGAGCAACGCGTTCCGGTCGGTGATCTCCCCGGCGAGGTGGTAGGGCAACCCGCAGTTGGCGTAGGAGACGTACGGGTCGCGTTCCAGGACGACGATCTGGGCGGTCTCGGCCAAGCGGCGGGCGCGGGCGGCGAAGCTCATGCCGCCCGCGACACCACCGACGACGACGATCTTCACGATGTGATCCGCTCCCGCGGTGAGGGTTCGATGGTCAGCGGCAGGTACAGCGCTTGTCGCTGGGCACCTGCGCCAGGACCTGGTCGACGTGCATGCCGCACCCTGACCAGGTGATCTTACGGCAACGGGGGCAGACGGCGGGGCTGCACATGGGGCTACTCCTCAACGGTGTTCGACGGTCACTCCAGCATACCCCATGGGGTATGTGATGCTCGGGCGTGGCGGCCAGGAGCGCGCCGTTCAGTGCCAGGCGCCATCGACAGCGCCCCGGGCCTGTTCGAGGTGGACGGCGCGCCGCCCGGGCCGGACATCGGGTCAGAATCTCCCTGGCCCGCTGCAGCACCCGGTCGCCGATCGCGTGGCCGAAGGTGTCGTTGATCGGTGAGCTCCTGCTCGGACCGTCGACGCGCCCGTGCCGACCCCAGCGCCCGGTCCTGTGCCGGCCCGCGCAGGCTCGACCTCGACGCCGGGGGGCATCGCCTGGGCTGGACGGGTGAGCCGAGATCAAGGTCACTCCTGGGTGGCCGATCTTCGGTGGCATGAACCCTTCGAGTTCGTCGACCCCTGATCGCTGGTTCCAGGTCGGGTCCTCGGCAGCCCCGGACGCGTTCGCGGCAGGTGCCCAGGCCGCTCGTCAGGCGCAGGCCGACCGGGTCGCCTCGTTGGTGCTCGTCTTCTGTGAGGCCGAGCTCGACGTGCGCCGGGTCATGGACGGCGTCTGCTCGGTCACGGCCGACGACACCATGGTGGCCGGCGGAACCACGATGGGCCAGGTGGCCCCACCGATGTCGGGTGTCGACGGGATCGACGGCGCCGACGCTGCGGTGGTCGCGGTGGCCCTGGGCGGTGCGGGGTTCCAGGTGACGGCCGCGGTGTCCCACGCCGCCAGCGAGCGCCGACGCGAGGCCGGGCACGAGGCCGCCGCCGCCCTGGACGCGGTCGACCTGCCGCACCGCACGCTGCTGCTGTTCTCCGACGGTCTGACCCGAGAGCAGCACGAGATCGTGCGCGGTGCCTACGGTCACGTCGGTGCCTCGGTGCCGATCATCGGAGGCTGTACGGCCGACAACATGCTCTACCACGCGACGTACCAGTTCATCGGGACCGGCGCAGGGGTCGAGGTGTTGCGCGACGCCGTTGTCGGCATCGGACTGGGATCGTCCGGGCCGATGGGGTTCGGCATCGCCCACGGCTGGACCAAGCTCGGGGATGCCATGGTGGTCACCAGCAGCGCGGGTGGGCAGGTCTACCTCCTGGACGACGAGCCGGCCGCCGAGGTCTACCTGCGGCGCATCGCCAGTGGCCGAACGCTTCAGGAGGCGAAGCAGTTGCGGGAGCAGGACCCGATGGCCTTCGTCGAGCTCCTGTTCAACAACCCGCTGGGCCTGTCCCGGCGCAGCGGGGAGGATCTGCGCGTGGTCCACGACATCGACTTCGAACACGGCAGCATCGAATGCCTCGCGGACGTCCCTCAAGGGGCACTGGCCTGGGCCATGACCACCGACCCCGATGCCCTGATCGAGGCGGCGGCGTCATCGTGCGACGCCGCTGTCGATGCCCTCGACGGTCTCGATCCGTTGGGGTTCCTGGTGTTCGACTGTGGTGCTCGCAAGGCGCGACTCGGCCCGGACGGCGCGCGGGCCGAGCAAGAGGCCTTCGGGAAGCCGGCCGGCGGCAAGCCGTTCGGCGGTTTCTACACCTATGGCGAGATCGGCCGGGTGCAGGGTGCCCGCGGCATGCATCAGTTGACCGTCGTCACCCTCGCGCTGTCGTAGCCGATCGCCTGCTGCCGATGGCTTATCACTGGTCGATCCATCAGCTGACCGAGTACCTCGTCGCGGTCAGCAGTCCGGCCGAGCCCGACGGCGCCGTCCAGGTGGCTCTCGAGCGAGCGCTGGAGGCGCTGGAGGCCGAGCTCGGCGCCGTCGTGGTGGCCGGCCGCGTCATCGGTCACGCCGGATTCGGCTCGATGGACATCCCTGCGGCGTTCGTGGTTCCGGGTGATGACGATTCGATCGAGGTCCCGGGGGTGGGCGAGACGCATCTGACCGTCGGCCGGCTCGATACCCCCGACGGTCGAACGGGTACCGCCGACGCCGTCCTGGTGGTGGGACGGGCGGAAGAGCCCTACAGCGCCGAGGAACGCCAGATGCTGCAGGGCATGGCGCTGGTTCTCGGATTGCGACTGCACAGCCTGGCTCGGCTGGCCGGCGAGCGGCAGCGGCACCGATTGGTCGAGAACCTGTTGCAGATCCAGCGGGGGATCTCGGCACGCCGACCGCTCGACGAGGTGCTGGACGCCGTGACCTCGGGTGCCTCGGCCTTGTTGGGCGGTGGTCCGGTGGCCCTGCTGCTCACCGAGCCGGTGTCGAGGGATGAACTGCTGAAGGTGTCGCACGAGACGCTGCCCGAGACCGACCCGGTCTTGCTCGAGGTGGCTCGACGGGTGCTGGTCGAGGGCGAGGGCGGCATCGAGAGTCCCTCGGCCCCAGGGGGTACCGTGCTGGTCGAGCGGGTCGTTGTCGCCGGCGAGACGGTCGGCTGCCTGGCGGCACGAGCGCCGCAGACGTCGAACCCGGGTCACGACCCGGGGGAGTTGCTCACCGCCTTCGCCCAGCAGGTGAACCTGGCACTCACCGACGCCCGGATGCTCGATGCCGTCCGGGAGGCACACCGCGACCCCATCACGGCGTTGCCCAATCGGGCACTGTTCCTGCAGTACCTCGACACCGAGCGGGACGCCGCGATCGCCTCGGGCGACCCGCTCACGGTGCTGTTCATCGACCTCGACCGGTTCAAGGCGGTCAACGACACGCTCGGTCACCGGGCCGGCGACCACCTGCTCGCCGAGGTGGCCCACCGGATCCTGCACTGCACCAGCGACTGGGACCTCGCTGCGCGGCTGGGGGGCGATGAGTTCGCGGTGATGCTGCGGGGCGGGGACCAGCAGGTGGGTCGGGTGGTCGCCGAGCGGATCATCACCTCGCTCACCCGCACCTTCACCATCGAGGGCCGCGATGTGCTCATCGGGGCCAGCGTGGGCGTGGCCTCGTTGACCGATGCGGCGCAGAGCGGGGCCACCCTGCTCAGTGACGCAGACGTCGCGATGTACTGCGCCAAGCGGAGCGGCCGCGGGCAGTGGGTGGCGTTCGAACCCCGGATGCACGAGGACGTCGCCAACCAGCTCGGACTGCGCACCGATCTACGGACGGCGGTGGAGGCCGGCCAGCTCTGGCTCGCCTACCAGCCGCTGGTGAGCCTGGCGACCGGCGCGGTGGAGGGTGTCGAGGCCCTGTTGCGCTGGAACCACCCGGTGCGGGGCGCGGTCCCGCCGGATGAGTTCATCCCGTTGGCCGAGGAGAGTGACACGATCGACTCTCTGGGCCGGTTCGTCGTCGAGCAGGGCCTGCCGATGCTGGGCCGGTGGCGCCAGGAGCTTCCGGGGCTGCATCTCGCGCTCAATATCACGGGTCGTCAGGTGATGGATCCGAAGCTGCCGGAGGTGCTCGGCGAGGAGCTTCGACGCCTGGGGCTGCCGGGCGATGCGGTCACCCTCGAGATCACCGAGTCGGTGCTGATGCACGACCCCGAGCTGGCCCGGCAACGCCTCGGCTGCCTGAAGGAACTCGGGATCCGGTTGGCCATCGACGATTTCGGCACCGGGTACTCGTCGTTGTCGTACCTGCGGCAGTTCCCGGTCGACCAGGTGAAGATCGACCGGAGCTTCATCCGTGGTCTGCGTCCCGGGGCTGTGGAGGAGGTCGCGCTGGTGCGCAGCATCGTCGAGCTGTGCCGCACGTTGCGGCTGCAGACCGTCGCCGAGGGCATCGAGGAGCGCGAGCAACTCGATGTGCTGACCGAGCTCGGCTGCGATCTCGGGCAGGGGTATCTCTTCTCCCGCCCGGTGACGGCTGAGCAGGACCCGCACCGGGCCGGACTGGACGTCGTCCAGGGCTCCGTGGCCTGAGCGGGCGACGGCACTCACACGGTCGCGCGGCGCAGTCCGGCGAATCCGGCCCCGGCGGCCAGGACGGCGACCGCCAACGGCGCGGCGACGAGGCTGACGAGGGCCGGCAGTCCGGTGACGGTGTCCAGCACCGTGCCCCAGGCGTGGCGCCAGGTCGCCAGGACGATGAGCGCGCCCCCGGCGAGGATCAGCGCCATGATCAGGGTGAAGAGGCCGGTCGTCCGCCACCGGTGGTGCACCACGGCCAGCGCCGACATGACCGCGCCCACGAGAACGAAACCTGTTGCATAGACGAGGGTTTGGAGCACCACACCGTCCTGTCGGATGCCTGCCGGGCCGAAGAAGGCCAGGCCGACGCCGAATCCGTGGCTGGCCTGCTCGATGGCCTGCAGACCGGTGAGGGCCAGGGCGAACAGCACCGCCTGGGCCACGAGGGTCAGGGCGGTGCCCAGGGCGTAGTCGCGTCGAGTGATGCCCAGGCCCAGCGCGAACGGGAACACCTGGCTGATCAGGGCGGTGGCCCAGACGGCGACCACGGCGTAGATCGAGGTCAGGCCGCCGCTCCAGCTCTGTTCCCGGAACTCGGGGCTGAGGGCACGCTGCACCAACAGGTTGATGGTGAACGACGCCGCGAGGATGCCCCAGGGCCAGGCGACGGCCGGTTTCCAGGTGAGCAGGTGCAGTCGCATCGTGGTGCGGACGTCGGTCATCGCGGGGTTCCTTCGCGGCGAGAGGCGGGTCGAGGGGTGGACACGGGCGTCCCGTCGTGGTCGGCGGTGTGGCCCACGGGGGTGGTGGCCACGATCAGCTCCTGTAGCGAGAGGGGGCTGACGGCCAGGCCGAGCCGGCGCGCGTCGTCCAGGTCGAGATCATGCGCCGCCAGGGTGACGCGCGTCGTGGCCCCCAATCGTTCGGTGCGCAAAGTCGGGCGGGTGCCGACCAGACCGGTGACCAGGTCGGCCGGCCCCTGGACGACGAACCCGGACGAGCGCAGGTCGTCGGCTTCGGCGTCCAGCAGCACCCGGCCGTGGTCGAGGACGACGACGTGCTCGAGCAGGTCGGCCACCTCGTCGATGAGGTGGGTCGAGACCACGATGGTGCGAGGGTGCTCGGCGTAGTCGACGAGCAGCCGGTCGTAGAAGATCTGGCGCGCCACGGCGTCCAGGCCGAGGTAGGGCTCGTCGAGCAGGGTGAGCTCGGCCCGAGAGGCCAGCCCGATCACCACCCCGAGGGCCGAACGCATCCCGCGGGAGAGCTTCTTGACCAGGCGCCGCCGCGGCAGGTCGAAGTCCGCGAGGAGGCTCTGGGCGAGGTCTTCGTCCCAGCGGGGGTAGTGCAGTCGGGCGGCGGTGAGCACGTTCGCGATGGTGTAGGCGTCCGGGTAGCGCTGGCCCTCGGTGATGGTCGCGGTGCGGCGCAGCACGTGGCGGTTCTCGTAGGGCGGTTCGCCGAAGACGTGCACCGTGCCGGAGGTGGCGAGCGTCTGCCCGGCCAGGATGCGCATCAGGGTGGTCTTGCCCGCGCCGTTGCGTCCCAGCAGGCCGTGGATGCGCAGGCCGTCCAGGCGGATCGTGACGTCGTCCAGGACGCGGGCGGTGCGATAGCGCTTGGTCACCGCGGTCAGGGCGACGACGGCCTCGGTGGAATCCCGGGCGGTGTCGTCCGGGTCGTGGTTCACGGTCACGCCGGTGGCGGTCACGGTGCGACCACCGCCTGGTTCACGAGGTCGTGCAGTTCGTCGGGGCGCAGGCCGAGGCGGCGCGCCTCCTCGACGAGGGGGCGGACGTATTCGTCCGCGAAGGCCGCCCGGCGGCGCTGCAGCAGCAGGTCGCGGGCACCGGTGGTGACGAACATCCCGATTCCTCGTCTCTTGTAGAGAACCCCGTCGGCGACCAATCGGGACACGCCCTTGAGTGCGGTCGCGGGGTTGATGCGGTGGAACGCGGCCAGCTCGTTGGTCGAGGGCACCTGGGACTCCTCGGGCAGGGAGCCGTCGATGATCGACGCCTCGAGCTGCTGGACGATCTGCACGAAGAGTGGGCGGTCCTCGATCACCGGGTGGCGCCCAACAGGTGGTTAGCCGGTTCGTTACTCATGTAACTAACCATGCAACGTCCGCGGGTGGCTCGTCAAGTTGCTCACCGCAACAAGCGCGCCAGGACTTCGATCGGGATCGACCCGCGACGGATCCGGCGTGCATCGACGCCGCGACAGCTGCCATCTGGGCTCGGGACTGCGGTCGGCAGTCCTGATCGGAGCGAGTGGGGACGAAGGCACCGTTTGGCGGCCGGAAATGGTGCGCCTGTCCCCACTCGATGTGATCAAGGGGCAACGTCAGGCTGGTGTGAGGGTGTCGGCCTGGCGGAACACCGTCGGCATGACAGAACCGGGATGATCCTGCGGGTCGAGGGCACCTTGACCTCGCCCGCGAATGATCAAGGCTAAAGCCACTGTCACGACTCGGACCAGATTCTGACCCAGACACGGCAGTGGCCAACTATCTCGAGCAGCAACTACCGACGAACGCATAGCCAGCGGAAGATGCGGGAACCTGTAACGCGGCACTTTGGAAAGATGAGAACTACTCCGACAAATCCGGCACGCCCTCTGCCAGAAACGGCCGCACGCTAGCGTCCACCCACACGGCGGGATTGTTGCTCAATGATTCGCCCAGGCTTCGGTACAGCCGGTAGAGCGTCGGAGCGGCGTGCCACTGGCTACCTGGGTCTTCGCCCGGGCTTCGTATGAGCGACTCGAACCCAGCATCGATGCGACGAATGTAGATCTTGTTGTCATAGTTTGCTGGTCCCATGTCGGCGACGAGGAGCGCTTCACCAGACTCGGGCTCACGGGCAAGGAACTCCTGTTCGGTGGGTACCACTTGTGGAGGCAGCCATGGGTCTTCCGTTCGACGGTGCTGCAGCCACCACTCACGCTCCCCCGGACTCAAGTAGTTCATGGGAATGCGGCGGCGGCGTAGTACATCTAGGCCGTCCAGCATGAGGGCCGTGAAGGTGGGCTCCTCCGGGTAGTCAAGCAAGTTGGTTGCGCAGCAGCCGGCTCCGTACTGTGCCCAATCGCGGCCGGTTGCAGCGATCGTACGCAGCTGCTCACAGTAGGCAGCCGGATCGGCGCGGGCAACCGCGTAGTGGCTCGCCTCATAGCGGGAACGGATGGCTTCCCAGCCGGTGATGCCGAGTAGAGCACCACGACCCCAAGCTGCCAGTTCTTGGGCAGAAGGGAATGCTACGGCTGACGATGTACTCTCGTTGAGAGCCGTGGCCGGCAAGCCATTCCGACGCAACCGTTCGAGCCAACTCATGCTCGCTCCTTGTGACTGTCCTGCTTCCCGATTGCTACGATGATCTAACGTATTCGTGGTCTTTCAAAATCGCAACCTAATCGGACCTAGGCGCTCTCAGCTAAAGCGATCAGCGCTTGCTCCAATACCTGCGCTTCCTCGAGCTCAAATCTGACGATGTCCAGTCCCGCATCCCAGTAGTGCTTACTGTCAGGGACTCGCAATGGCCCACCTGTAAACCCAACTATGACAAAAAAGCGCATATTGTAACCGCCGCCACTATATCTTGCTGTTCGTACCTCGGGCTCAGTGAGTTGCTGAGCCGGCAATATCCAGTCGATGCCGCTCGACAGTAGACCGCAGTAAATGAGCTTTTGCGTTGTGACGGCAGCGACGGCACTGGTCTGCGCACAGGGGATGACGACTTTGAGCGCCTCGCCGCCGTGGAGTTGCGCCAAGATCGTCTCTTGCACCCTCGCGACGTGTTTGATGTCTTCGCGTGTGTAGCCAATCATGGCGTTGGCGATGATCGGATTGAGGGCTGCTGGTGGTTTCTTCGAGAACAATCCCATGACCTACGCTCCGGCTCAGTAGTTCTTGCCGTGGGTGGGGCAGAGCCAGCCTTTGCGGTTGCACCCCGAGTTGCACTGCGAGAACTGTCCGCCCCCGGTGCCCTTACAGGCTTCGCATCTGGTCATGCGTACTCGCTTACCGCACTTGGGGCAGTGGCGGTCTTCGGTCACGGCCATGACTGGCTCCTCCTCGTTGGCGGCAGGAGTTGGTACTCCCGGCCGGATGCTACTTATAGGTCTGTAGACCAACAAGTAGCACATCCCGAGCGTGGAAGGAGTGGAACACGACCTCCAGCGGACCGTGGGCGCCAACCTGCGGTGCCACCGCTTGGAACGTGGCCTGTCCCAGGAAGCCTTCGCCGAGGCCGTCGGCGTCCATTGCACCTGATCCACCGCGCCCGAGCCCAAATCAGCCAATACCACCGTCGAGGCGAACGACCACCGGCCCCACCTGCGCGGATAGGCAGCAGACCGGGGCGCCTGGTCAAGATCCGCTGCTGTAGTAAATGGGTGCGCCGCATTGACCCGAGATCAAAGGCCGATATAGATGGAAATGTGGAGTATCTCTTTCAAGAGCATCAATCCTTTCAATTACCGCCATGTCGCCGCTCTGTTCGGCAACATACGGATTGGTGATGGAGTTCAAGTTGCCTACGGAATCGTCGGCGTTACTGTCTCGCTTCTACCCACTGTTGTATGGAATTCAGGATGTGCAAAATTCCGCCGCAGCCAATCCCGAATGGTGGATTTTGATGGCGGATTTGACGATTGAGCGGGTGGCAGGTCTGTCCGAGGCTGCACGTGAAGTGGTGGCTCTTCGCTCGGGAGCCTGTTTCCGAATTGCCTCGACGCCTGCTCATGACAAAGCTCTTGACGGAATTCGGCGCGCCAATATCGAACCTTGCCGTACGTGGCGTTGCTCTGAGTACGGTCACGGGGTTGCGTTTGCCGGGCGAGGCCCAGCGGTACAGGTGCGGCTGTCTTCGATGAGCCCGCGGCAGAAGGCAGCGAGCCATTCGGCGTCCGGTGCGGTGATGACGATCTCGCAGATCTCGACGCCCTCGTCGGCCTGGTCCTCGCTCATGCCGTGATGCTCTTGGTGCGTTGGCTGATGATGTGGTGGGCGGCGTCGGCGTCTTGGGCGATGCCGGCCAGGCCGGTGATGTGGTTGCCGTCGTAGGACGGGCCGACCCAGCGGCCGAGCATGGTCAGGCCTTGGGGTGGATCGCGAAGTAGAGGGTGTCTTTGGAGCGGACGGTGGGTTCGATGCTGGCGTACCAGCCTGTGAGGATCTCGTTGTCCCACAGGCGCAGCTCGCCGCGCCACAGGTAGCCGCCGTCGGCGATCTCGCGGCCGCGTTGCAGGGCTTCGATCTGGATCAGTTCGCCCTGCTGCTTCATCCGGACCGGTTGCACCGCGATCAGTTCGTGGCCGTCCTTGACGGACTGCCAGGCCGCCCACCAGTCCCCGGTGAGGTTGACCCCGTGGGTGGGTAGGCCGGCGAGTTCGCCGACGGAGATCTCGAGCGCCTCGGCGATCGCGACCGCGACCGACAGTACGGGCTGTTGTTCGCCGGCTTCGAGCGGCGGATCTGGCGTGCATCGATGCCGGCGGCCCCCAACTCGGATTGGGACATGCCCAGCTCGGCGCGGCGCCGGCGGAGGACCTCGGCCATCTGCGCGCCTCCATCGTGGCAGGACTTTTGCGATATCCCGGATCAAATGGACGCCGAGAGTCTGGAGCGCTCGTGCCCGACCGGAGGCACGCTGCGCTTCGGTGAAAGCCCCCACGACGACGGCAAAGTGTGGCGGCCGGACTCACCATGATCGAATCGAGGGGTCGATTTCGCACCGTTTGGCAGCCTGAAACGGTGTTTTGTCGACCTCTCGATGTGATCAAGGGGCGTTTGGTGTGGTTGCCCCCGGCAGGAGCCGCCGTCGCGGTCGTGGCTCCTGCGTCGCCACGCACGCTCCGGCTCCCTTCATCACTGCCGGGCGCACCAAAGCCCGTCGTCGCGCTGGCGCGCTCGACGGGCTTTCGGTGCCCCCGGCAGGATTCGAACCTGCGCCACCGCCTCCGGAGGGCGGTGCTCTATCCCCTGAGCTACGGGGGCTCGGGACGTGGTGACGATACCAGTTTGGGCGGGCTGCTCGCGCGCGGGTAACCGGGCGCAGGGCGGGCGCAGGGCGGACGCCGGACCTACTCGGGCTGGGCTCCCTCGATCATCACGTCGAGGTAGCAGGCGGCCTCGGACGCCGCGCGCTCGCCGTCCCCGGCCTCGATCGCATCGACCAGGGCGACGTGTTCCTCGTCCCGGATCGTGCCGGTCAGGGCCAGGTTCGAGCGCACGCTCTCACCCAGGGCGCCGAGGAAGTTCTCGTAGAGCTCGATCAGCACCGGGTTGTGCGAGGAGCGCACGATCGCCCGGTGGACCAGCACGTCATAGGCCACCACGCCGTCCTGGCTGCCGTCGCGTGAAGCCTGGTTGCGCGCCTCGATGAGGCGTCGTTGTTCGGCGATGTCCTCGTCGGTGCGACGCGAGGCGGCCAGCCGGGCGGCCCCGGCCTCCAGCGCGCGACGGACCTCGAGCACGTGCACGTGGTGCGCTCCGGCGACCTGCCGGCTCACGGCGCCGGCCAGCTCGCTGGCGGCCAGGACGTAGGTTCCCGACCCTTGGCGGCGCTCCAGCAGACCGGCGTGCACGAGTGACTGCACGGCCTCGCGCACGGTGTTTCGGCTGGTCCCGGTGAGCTGGGCGAGCTCGGACTCGGTCGGGATCCGACCGCCGATGGCCCAGGTCCCCGAGGTGATCTGGCTGCGCAACTGATCGATGACCTGGTCGATCAGGCTGGCCCGCCGGGCAGTGCGCAGTTGCGGGAGGTCCTGTTCCTGCATCTGCGTCACCTCTGCATGGTAGCGGCCGTGCGGCGCGCAACGGGGGAAAGATCAGCCGGACGGTCCCTGGCCGACCGTCCGGCGTTCGGTGGATGCCGCCTCGGCGTCAGTCCTCGGCCACGTTCAGCGGCAGGGTGACGCTGAAGGTGGCGCCGCGTCCGGGGGCCGAGTCGACCTCGAGCCGGCCGCCGTGCTTGTTCACGATCACCGCATACGCCATGGTCAGGCCCTGTCCGGTGCCCTTGCCCACGGCCTTGGTGGTGAAGAACGGGTCGAACACCCGTTGCCTGACGTGCGCGTCCATGCCCGGCCCATCGTCCTGGATCATGATGCGCACCCGCTCGCCGTCCAGCGCTGTGCTCACCCGGATCCGACCCAGCGCGGTGCTCCCCGTCGTCGCCCGGTGCTCGCCGATGGCCTGCGCGGCGTTGATGATGATGTTGAGCAGCACCTGTTTGAGCTCGCCCTCGTAACAGGGCACCGCGGTGACCGCCGGATCCAGGTCGAGCTCGACCTCGGCGACGTACTTCCACTCGTTGCGGCAGACCTTGACCGTGCTCTCCACCGCGCGGTTGAGGTCGGCGGCGGCACGTCCGGCTCCGGGGTGGGAGTAGTCCTTCATCGCCTTGACGATCTCGGCGACCCGCTGCAGCCCTTCCTGCGACTGCGCCAGAGCGCTGGGGATCTCGGTGTCCAGGAAGTCCAGGTCGGGCAGCGTCGCTGCCGTCCGGACGGCGCCCAGCAGGTCAGGGTCGGACGCCGCGTCGCCGCCGACGTCCCACCGCGCCACCACGTCGTTCACCTCGCGCAGCGAGGTCAACACCCGGCCCACGCCGTCCGCGACGAACCGGGTGTTGTCCGAGACGTACTGCACCGGGGTGTTGATCTCGTGTGCGATCCCCGCCGCGAGCTGACCGATGGACTCCAATCGACTGGCCTGGGCGAGTTGACGTTCGAGCTCGCTCAGGTGGGTGATGTCGGCGGCCACCCCGATCACCCCGGCGATCTCCTGATCGGGCTGGCCCCGATACGGCAGCACGCTGAGCATCAACTCCTGGCGCTGTTCCGGCCCGGTGTGCAGGTTCACCCGCAGGTCGTGCCGGGCGATGCCGCTCTGGAAGACCTCGGCCTCCAGGGGCGGCAGCAGGTCGGTCAGTTCGTCGTGCACCGGCAGTTCGGCCTCGGTGTGGCCGATGACCTGGTCGCGATCGGCGAGCCGTCGCAGGCCGAGAAAGGCCTGGTTCACCCCGGAGTAGTGCAGGGCCGAGGCGTCGTGGCGCTGGGCGAATCGTGAGTTGACCTTCCAATAGACCAGGTGCGGGATCGAGGCCAGGACGCCGTCCAGCAGCGACTTCTCGGCGGTGACCTCCTCGGCGAGAGCGTGCACCCGCTGACTGGTGGCCCGCAACTGTTCCTCGGCGTGACGCCGTTCGGTGATGTCGCGCTCGACCCCGACGAACCGCACGATCTGCCCGTCGACCATGACGGGCTTCACCTGCAGCTGCACCCAGTAGTCCCGCCCCCCGAGGCTCTGCGCCGGCAGTTCCTGGTCGACCGAGTGGCCGGCCTCGATCGAGGCCACCAGGCGGGTGAACTCCTCGGTATCGGTGAACGGTCCCAGCCACAGATCCATCCGGCTGCGACCCACCACCTCCTGCGGCGTGTGAAAGCCGGTGTGCCGCAAGAAGGCATCGTTGACCCACTCGATGCGACCCGCGGCGTCCTGGATCACCACGGCGTTGTCGGTGTGCTCGGCCACCAGGGCCAGCAGCTGTGCCCGCTTGGTGATCTGGCGCAGCTCCTCCTGGATCGACATGGCGCTGGTGATGTCGACGATGGAGAGCACGGCGCGGGCATGGTCGTGGTCGTTGACGGCATGGGCACGCACCACCACGTGTTCCTCGTCGTCCCCCCACACCCAACGCAGCTTGACCTCGGCGTGCTCCTCCTCGCCGACCAGCACGTGCAACACGGTGTCGTGCAACCGCTGCCGATCGTCGGGACTGACCGGCAGGCTGCGCGTCAGGGTGAAGAAGTGAGTCCCCAGCCCGGATCCCGGTAGCCCGAGCGCGCCGATCGCCTCGTCCCAGCGCTTGTTGGAGCCGAGCACGGTGCCGTCCTCGGCGAGGATGCACATGCGCCCCTCGAGGGAGTCGATCACGCACCGCAGCAGGGTCGCCGCGGCATGACTGGGGCCGTCGGGGGCGACCCCGGCCAGAGCAGAGCTCGCCGCCTCACGCGCGGCAACCTCGGCGCGATTGCGTTCTGCGAGAAGGGCGGCCACGGTGCTCTGCAACTGGTTGACGCGTCGGGTGAGCCGGGCGATGGTGCGGTCGACGTCCTCGTCCGACAGGGAGCCGTGCATGCTCACCCCACGCTCTCGGCAGACACGGCCCGCAGGGCACGGTCGGCAGCGCGCAGCGCCTGCGCCGCCCGGTCGCTGCGGGCTTCCCCGTCGCTCGAGACACCGGCCACCAGGGTCACGACGTCCTCACCGAATCCCCACAGCGCCAACAGGTATGAACTCAGTTGGGAAGGGGGGCAAGTGGTCTGCACCGGCGAATCGTCGCCACTGGCCAGGGCGAGCGTCCCGATGTCCATCACCAGAGCCGCCAGCGCGGTCCGTGCCATCTCGGCATCCGACCACTGCTGACCGTGCGCGATCCGCTGCACCAGCTCGACCCGTTGCCGGGCACGGTGGTTCAGCGACTCGAGGTTCGTCTCGCCACCTGGTGCGACCTCGCGGAACATCGCTCCACCGGTCACCAGCGCCTGCAAGGTCTCGGGCCCCAGCAGCGAGATCGCCTGCGCCACGGTCTCGAAGCGACGCGGCACGCCGAAGAACGCCGAGTTGGTCAGTCGCAGTACCTCGGCGCACCCGGCGATGTCCGTCGTCAGGATCCGAGGCGCCGTCTGATCGGCGCAATCGGTGCAGGCCACCGCGTCCGTGAGCGCTGCATGCGTGTCGGGCAGCATCGGCAGGGGACCGATCCCGCCGAGCAGGTCGCGTACCCGCGGGCCGTCCAGCTCCGAGCGCAGGGTGAGCACCCGGTCGACCACCGCGATGATGTTCTCCACGTCGCACGGCTTGGCGAAGAACTGGTGCGCCACAGCGGCCGAGGCCAGCACGGCGTCCCGATCTGCCTCTCCGGACAGCACGAACCGCACCGTGCCGGGGTGGGCCGCGCGGGTCCGGCCGAGCAGTTGGGCGCCGTCCATGCCCGGCATGCGCATGTCCGAGATCACCACGTCGCAAGGTTCGGCGCTCATGATGTCGAGTGCTTCGGCGCCGGAGGCGGCGAAGCTGATCTGCCACCCGACGCCGCGGGTGTGCAGGCTGCGGCGCAGGCCCGCGAGCAGGTGCGGTTCGTCGTCCACGAACAGCACACGTGCGCGCGAGGTCACCGAGGTCTCTCCTGCTCCACCAGCCTGATCCATCGACACGCTGATCATCGGCGCGATCGTCGCGAGCCTTGACCCGACGGATTCGTCTCGGCTCCACCGGCACGGCCGGTCAAGGCGTACCGGTCAGCTGACGATGACCGTTGCGGGTGGGCGCCGTGTGCCCCCCGAGGACCGGTGGCGCAGCACTTCGGACGAATCCGGAGGAGTTGCTCGCGAGACAGAGGGTGCCCATGAGCCCGCGGATCTTGATGGTGGACGACGAGCCGCGCGTGCTCGATGCCCTCCGCCGCACCTTGTCGGGCCGCTACGACCTCAGCGTGGCCGACTCGGGAGCGGCCGCCCTGGCGCTGATGCGGGAGGCGAGCGAGGCGGGTATGCCGTTCGCCGTGATCGTCTCGGACATGATGATGCCCGGTATGAACGGCGCTCAATTCCTCACCGAGGCACGTCACCTCGACCCCGATGCGGTGGCCCTGGTGCTGAGTGGGCAGGCCGATCTGGAGTCGACCATCACCGCGGTCAACGAGGCCGGCCTGTTCGGGTTCCTGACCAAACCCTGCCCACCCCAGATCCTCACGAATGCTCTCGATCGCGCCATCGCGCAGCATCACCTGGTGATCTCGGAGCGCCAGCTGCTCGAGCGCACGGTGCGTGGCTCGGTCGACATGCTGACCGAGCTGATGGCCGGCACCGCCCCGCTCGCCTTCGCGCGCGCCACGCAGATCAAGGGCCTGGTCAGCGCCGTCAGCTCCTCGCTCGGTCTGGACCGGGAGTGGGAATTGCCCCTGGCCGCCCGGTTGAGTCAGCTCGGCTGCCTGGCCGTGCCCACCGAGGTGCTCGAACGGGCCTACCGCGGCCTCGACCTGACCCCTGAGCACCGCGCCATCTATGCCGGTCACCCAGGCGCTGCCCGGGCGATGCTGGAGCGGATCCCGCGGCTCGAGCGGGTGGCGAAGTGGATCGGCGCCCAGCCGCTGACACCCGAGGATGCCCCACCGGCAGAAGCGAGTTCGGCCCAACTGATCTTCTGTGTGTCCGTGGCCACCGTGAGCGCTCACTACGCCGTCGACGATCCCGAGCATGCCGTCGGTCGGGTGGAGCGTTCCGGTCGCTACCCCAAGCAGTTGTTGCAGGCGCTCGGCCGCGCGACCCATGTCCTGGCCCGGCGGGTCGGCATCCTGCGTGAGATCACGGTCGGGCAGCTGCGCGACGGCATGGAGCTCGAACAGGATGTGATGACCCGCACCGGGATGCCGTTGGTGCGCAAGGGCGAACTGGTCACCGAGACACTGTCCATCCGGTTGCACAACTTCGCCGACACGGTGGGCATCGTCGAGCCGATCCGGGTGATGGACTACCGCACGCCGGGCATCTGACGAGGTGCCTGATGCATCATTCATCGCGTCGTCCGGTCGGGCCGACCGCGTACCCTGAGCGGGTGAATCCCGCCCAGCTCTCCGACGCTCTCCGTTCCTGCCTGCTCGCTGCGGTCGCCGCGGGCGAGCTCACCGTCGTCGTCCCCGACGAGGTGCGCGTGGAGCGTCCCCGGCAGCGCGAGCACGGTGACTGGGCCACGAACATCGCGCTGCAATTGGCCAAGCAGGCCGGTCGCCCGCCGCGTGAGGTCGCTGCGGCGCTCGCCGTCCGGCTGGGCGAGGTGCCCGGCATCAAGAGCGTGGACGTCGCCGGCCCGGGGTTCCTGAACATCGTGCTGGACGCCGCGGCCGCCGGTGAACTGGCCCGCACCATCGTCGAGGCCGGCGGCGCGTACGGGCGCACCGCCACGCTCGCGGGGCAGAAGCTGAACCTGGAGTTCGTCTCGGCCAACCCGACCGGGCCGCTGCACCTGGGCGGTACCCGATGGGCGGCGGTCGGCGACAGCCTGGCGCGCATCCTGCAGGCCGTGGGCGCCGAAGTGGCCCGGGAGTACTACTTCAACGACCACGGCGCCCAGATCGACCGGTTCGCCCGGTCGTTGCTCGCCGCTGCCCGCGGCCTGCCGGTGCCCGAGGACGGCTACGGCGGCGACTACATCACCGAGATCGCCCAGGCTGTGCTGGCCGAGGTGGCCGCCGCCGGGGACCCCGACCCGCGCGAGCTGGACGACGCCGCGGCTCAGGAGGTGTTCCGCGCGCACGGTGTGGCGCAGATGTTCGAGGAGATCAAGGCCGACCTGCACGACTTCGGCGTCGACTTCGACGTCTACTTCCACGAGAACGACCTCTACACCTCGGGCGCGGTGGAGCGGGCCATCGACCGACTGCGCGGCCTGGGCCGGATCTTCGAGCAGGACGGCGCCACCTGGCTGCGCACCACCGACCTGGGCGACGACAAGGATCGTCCGGTCATCAAGGGAAACGGCGAAACCGCCTATATCGCAGGCGATCTCGCCTACTACCTGGACAAGCGCGAGCGCGGCTTCGACCGGGTCATCATCATGCTGGGCGCCGACCACCACGGCTACATCGGCCGCATGATGGCGATGTGCGCCGCGTTCGGGGATACCCCGGGTGAGAACCTCGAGATCCTGATCGGCCAGATGGTGAACCTGGTCAAGGACGGCGTCCCGGTGCGCATGAGCAAGCGGGCCGGCACCGTCGTGACGATGGAGGACCTGGTCGACGCGGTCGGGGTGGACGCCGCGCGCTACGCCCTGGCGCGCTCGGCCGCCGACTCCAGCATCGACATCGACCTCGACCTGCTGACCCGGGCCACCAACGACAACCCGGTGCACTACGTCCGCTACGCCCATGCCCGCCTGGCCGCCGTGGCGCGCAACGCCGCCGAGGCCGGGGTACGCCGCGAGGACGCCTTCGACCCCGCGCTGCTCGAGCACGAGAGCGAGGCGGTGCTGCTGGCCGCCCTGGGGGAGTTCTCGCGAGTGATCACCCAGGCCGCCGAACTGCGCGAACCCCACCGGGTGGCCCGCTACCTGGAGGAACTGGCCGGCTTGTCGCATCGCTGGTACGAGAACTGCCGGGTCACCCCGCGTGCCGAGGAAGCGGTCACCGATGTGCACCGCACCCGCCTGTGGCTGTCGGAGGCGACGCGTACGGTGCTGGCCAACGGCCTGGGGCTGCTGGGGGTCAGCGCACCGGACCGGATGTGAACGCCCCGGCGTGGCAGCCGGTACCCGCAACCCGACGTCGAGTGCCCGGTCACGTGCCCGGTCGGGTGCGGCGTCCGGCTTCCGTAAGGTGTCAGTGCGCGGCCCGGTGCCGCTCGGGCGAGGGTGAGGACTGGTGAGTGTGAACGGTCAGGACGGCGGGCAGTCACTCAAGGTGGCGCTGCTCGGCTGTGGCGTGGTCGGCACCGAGGTGGCTCGGTTGCTCACCCGGCACGCTGACGAGCTCTCCCGGCGCGTGGGCGCGAGGCTGGAACTGTCCGGCATCGCCGTGCGCCGCATCGGCCGCCGGCGCGGCCTGGACGTGCCGGCCGAGCTGTTCACGACGGACGCCGACGCCCTGGTCAAGGACGCCGACATCGTGATCGAGGTGATCGGCGGCATCGAGCCGGCCCGCAGCCTGATCCTGGCCGGCATGGCCGCCGGAGCAGGGGTGGTCACGGCCAACAAGGTGCTGCTGGCCGAGGACGGCCCGACGCTGTACGCCGCCGCGGCCGAGCACGGCGTCGATCTGTACTTCGAGGCGGCGGTGGCCGGGGCGATCCCGCTGTTGCGCCCGCTGCGCGAGTCGCTGGCCGGTGACCGGGTCAACAAGGTGCTCGGCATCGTCAACGGCACCACCAACTACGTGCTCGACAAGATGGACACCTCGGGCATGTCCTTCGCCGAGGCGGTGGCCCAGGCACAGGCGCTCGGCTACGCCGAGGCCGACCCGACCGCCGATGTCGAGGGCTTCGACGCCGCTGCCAAGGCCGCGATCCTGGCCAGCTTGGCCTTCCACACCCGGGTGAGTGCGGCCGACGTGCATCGCGAGGGCATCACGGGCGTGACCGCTGCCGACGTGGCGGGCGCCGACCAGCTCGGGGCCGTCGTCAAGCTGCTCGCGATCTGCGAGCGGACCTCCTCCGCCGATGCCGATGGTGTTGTGCGCGAGGGGGTTTCGGTGCGCGTTCACCCGGCGATGATCCCGCGCAGTCACCCGCTGGGTGGGGTTCGTGAGGCGTACAACGCCGTGTTCGTCGAGTCCGAGGCCGCCGGGCAGCTGATGTTCTACGGCCGCGGGGCCGGGGGGCAACCGACCGCCAGCGCCGTCCTGGGTGATGTGATCAGCGTGGCGCGCAACCGGGTCGCCGGGGGTCGTGGGCCGGGGGAGTCGGCCCACGCCGACCTGCCGGTGCGCCCGATGGGCGAGGTGCCCACGCGCTATCACATCAGCCTCGACGTGGCCGATCGCCCGGGGGTGCTCGCGGCGGTGGCGCAGGTCTTCGCCGATCACCAGGTCTCGATCGAGACCGTGCGCCAGCAGCAGCTGGGCCGTACGGCCGAGGGTGTGGCCGACGGGCTCGACGCACATGCCGGCCGCGCTGCTCTGGTCGTGGTCACCCACACCGCCCCGGACGCCGCGTTGGCCGCCACCGTCGAGGCGCTCGCCTCGCTGGACATCGTCGAGGGCGTGCAGAGTGTGATGCGGGTCGAGCAGTGAGCGCGCAGCGGTGACCAGCGGCCTGCCCCACGCCGCCGCCGTCCGGTACGGGGTCGCCGTGCGCGCCCGGACCCCGGCCTCCAGCGCCAACCTCGGCCCCGGGTTCGACAGCATGGCGCTGGCCCTGGACCTGCACGACGAGGTCTCGGTCGAGGCCTACCGGCCGGTGCCGGGTGAGCCGACGGTGCGGGTCGAGGTCTCGGGCCAGGGCAAGGACGCCGTCCCGCTCACCGAGGATCATCTGGTGGTCCGGTCGCTGCGGGCCGGGCTGGCCCACGCCGTCGCGGCGGGCGGCGCGCCGGCCCCGGCGCCCGGTCTGCACCTGACGTGTCACAACGCGATACCGCACGGGCGCGGGCTGGGATCCTCGGCCGCCGCCATCGCGGTCGGTCTGGTGCTGGCCCGAGGCCTGCTCGCCGAACCGCACCTGCTGGACGACGAGGCGATCTTCGCGTTGGCGACCGCCGCCGAGGGCCACCCCGACAATGCCTCGGCGGCCTTGTTCGGGGGGTGCACCCTCTCGTGGGGCGATCAGTCGGGTCACCCGCGCACCGTGTCACTTCCGGTTGCGTCTCAACTACGCGCAGTGGTCTGCGTGCCGGACGTCGAACTGGCCACCTCGCGCGCGAGAGCCATGCTGCCGCAACTGATTCCACATTCTGACGCTGCGTTCAACGCTGGTCGCTCGGCGTTGTTGACTCATGCCATCGGTCATCGCCTCGACCTGCTGTTCGCTGCGACGGAGGATCGGCTGCATCAGCAGCAGCGCGCGCCGGCGATGCCGCAGACGGCCGCTCTGCTCGCGGCCGTGCGAGCTCGGGGAGTGGCCGCTGTGGTGTCCGGGGCCGGGCCGAGCCTGCTGGTCCTCGGCGAGGGCGACGCGCCGCTGTCTGCGGTGCGGGACGCCCTGGCTCAGACCCCGGACGGCGTCGGCCGTGGGGTGGGCGAGTGGTTGGTGCTGTCGCTGCCGGTCGACACCACGGGCACCGTGCTGGTCTGACGCCGATCCGATGCCGATCCGATGCCGATCCGATGCCGATCCGAGCGGTCCTGGGCACGGTGCGACACCGCGTGGGCTGGTGGCGCCGGGCCAGCAGGGCGGTGTTACAGTGTGTACGCAGCCGCTCGGTGGCTCTCACCAAGAGCCCCAGCCGCTGAAATCACCGCGCTCTTCCCAACGCTCCATGCGTCTTTGCGCGGCCTTTCGTAGGTCCGGGACTCTCCCGGACGTCGACCCGCTCCCTCATCCGTTGTGACGGTGGGGAGGGGAAGGGATACACGTGACCGACATCACCGAGATCGCCGCAAGCCCGGACGAGGCGCGCTCTGCCGCGTCGGGTCGCAGCGGGAGCCTGTCGGCTCTGCGGCTGCCCCAGCTCCAGGCGATAGCAGCAGAACTCGGCATCAGTGGGACGGCGCGGATGCGCAAGTCCGATCTGCTCGAGGCCATCCGCGCCCGCCAGGGCGGCGGCGGTGCCCAACAGCAATCCTTGCCGTTGCAGGGCGAGCGCGCCCAGCGCGCACCCCGAACCAGCCGTGCCGCGAGTGCACCCGCCGCCGAGGTCGCCCCCGCGGCGGCGGTCGAGACCGCGCCGCCGGCCGCTCCCGGCGAGGACGCGGCGCCGTCCCGGACCGCGACGTCCCGGCAGCCGGCCAACACCGAGAACGGTGCCGCCCAGAGCGGCACGAGCGAGACCACTGCCGAGACCGCCGACGGCGGCGCTCGCCGGCGCGAGCGGCGTCCGCAGCGTGACGGCCAGCGCGATACCCAGCGTGAGGGGCAGCGCGACCCCCAGCGCGAGGGCCAGAACCGGCAGCAGGGCCAGCCCGCTCAGCAGAATGGCAGCCAGGGCGCGCCGAGCACCCGCCACGAGGAGGACGACGAGGACGGCGAGGGTCGTGGCCGGCGTCGTCGCGGCCGGTACCGCGACCGCAAGCGCCGCCAGCGTCCCGATGGCCCGGGCGGTGGGCCGGGCATGGTCGACGACACCGAGATCACCGAGGACGACGTCCTGGTTCCGGTCGCCGGCATCCTCGATGTCCTGGACAACTACGCCTTCCTGCGCACCTCTGGTTACCTGCCCGGGCCGAACGACGTGTACGTCTCGCTCGGTCAGGTCAAGAAGCACGGCCTGCGCAAGGGTGACGCCATCACCGGTGCCGTGCGGGCACAGCGCGAGGGCGAGGCCACCCGCCAGAAGTTCAATGCCCTGGTACGCCTCGACACCGTCAACGGCGCCGGCCCTGACGAGGGACGGGCACGCCCCGAATTCGGCAAGCTGACCCCGCTCTACCCGCAGGAGCGGTTGCGGCTCGAGACCGACGCCAGCCAGATGAGCAACCGGATCATCGATCTGGTGGCCCCGATCGGCAAGGGGCAGCGTGGTCTGATCGTCTCCCCGCCGAAGGCCGGTAAGACGCTGATCCTGCAGGCGATCGCCAACGCGATCACCCGCAACAACCCCGAGTGCCACCTCATGGTCGTGCTGGTCGACGAGCGGCCCGAAGAGGTCACCGACATGCAGCGCACGGTCAAGGGTGAGGTCATCGCCTCGACCTTCGACCGCCCGGCCGAGGACCACACCACGGTCGCCGAGCTGGCCATCGAACGAGCCAAGCGCCTGGTCGAGCTGGGCCACGACGTCGTCGTCCTACTCGACTCGATCACTCGTCTGGGCCGCGCCTACAACCTGGCGGCCCCGGCATCCGGGCGCATCCTGTCCGGCGGTGTCGACTCCAGCGCGCTGTACCCGCCGAAGCGGTTCTTCGGTGCGGCGCGCAACATCGAGAACGGCGGATCGCTGACCATCCTGGCCACCGCACTGGTCGAGACCGGCTCGAAGATGGACGAGGTGATCTTCGAGGAGTTCAAGGGCACCGGCAACATGGAACTGCGCCTGAGCCGCAACCTGGCCGACAAGCGCATCTTCCCGGCGGTCGACGTCAACGCCTCGGGTACCCGGCGCGAAGAGATCCTGATGTCGCGCGACGAGCTCAACATCGTCTGGAAGCTGCGTCGGGTGATGGGTGCGCTGGAGCCGCAGGCCGCGATCGAGCTGCTGCTCGGTCGGGTGAAGGACACCAAGAGCAACGCCGAGTTCCTGATGCAGGTACAGAAGACCACCCCGGTGCCTGGCCGCGACGACGACTGAGTACACCCCCACAAACCCGCTCATGCTCCGCAGGTGACGCGCTCATACTCCGCACGTGACGCTTCTGGCGTCACCTGCGGAGCATGAGCAGGCACCTACGGAGCATGAGCAGGTTGTGGATCCGGCGCCACAGCTGAGAACCCCCGTACCGCCCATGATCACCGTTGGATCGCAGTTTGCTCCGCCTGGACCGGTGCAGACTGCGATCCAACGGTGATCATGGCGTTTGGGGGGGTGGGGAATGCGCGTCCGCACCGCGTCGTTGGCCACGCTGCACGTCTGGCACACTGGACGGCGGCTCCGGTTCACGACCCGCCACGTATCCGCGTGGCAGCTGCCTGCAGCACACCACTGCGCGCAGCGGACGACCCGGCGGCGATGACACCCGAGGAGACAGCACCATGAAGAGCGGCATCCACCCGGAGTACGTCGAGACCACGGTGACCTGCACCTGTGGCGCGACGTTCACCACCCACAGCACGGCCAAGAACGGCGTGATCCACGCCGATGTCTGCAGCCAGTGCCACCCCTTCTACACCGGCAAGCAGAAGATCCTGGACACCGGTGGCCGCGTGGCCCGGTTCCAGCAGCGCTACGGCAAGAAGCAGGGCGGCAAGTAGATCACCCCGAGGCGCCGGCCGCGCCGTCCCGAGATCGTCGGGGTGGCAGCGGTCGGCGCCCTCGTGTGTCGAGCCGCAGCCGGGCGTGAGAGAGAGGTGCCGCGATGACCCAGATGGACGACGCGCTGAGCCTCGCCGTCGGGCCGTTGCTGGCCGAGCACGCCGAGATCGAGACCCGGCTGGCCGACCCGTCGGTGCACGCCGACGCGGCCCTGGCCCGCACCCTGGGACGGCGCTACGCCGAGCTCACCGCGGTGACCCAGGCGCATCGTGCCTGGCGGGCTGCTGCGGACGACGCCGCCACCGCCCGCGAACTGGGTGAGCTCGACGAGTCCCTGGCTGCCGAGGTTCCCTCGCTCGAGGCGGCCGAGGAGGCCACCCGCGAACGGCTGCACACGCTGCTGTTGCCGCGTGACCCGGACGACGACCGCGACGTGATCCTCGAGGTCAAGGCCGGCGAGGGTGGTGCCGAGTCGGCGCTGTTCGCCGGTGACCTGCTGCGGATGTACCTGCGCTACGCCGAGCGCCAGGGGTGGCGCACCGAGGTGATCGATGCGACCGAGAGCGAGCTGGGCGGCTACAAGGACGTCTCGCTCGCCGTGTCCTACCGCGGCAACCCGGCCCCGGGTGAGGGGGTGTTCGCGCGCCTGAAGTTCGAGGGCGGCGTCCACCGGGTGCAGCGGGTGCCGGTCACCGAGTCGCAGGGTCGCATCCACACCAGCGCGGCCGGCGTCCTGGTGTTGCCCGAGGTCGAGACGGTCGAGGTCGACCTCCGGGACGACGATCTGCGCATCGACGTCTACCGCTCCTCCGGGCCGGGTGGGCAGAGCGTCAACACCACCGACTCCGCGGTGCGGATCACCCACCTGCCCAGCGGCATCGTCGTGTCGTGCCAGAACGAGAAGAGCCAGTTGCAGAACAAGGAGTCGGCGCTACGCATCCTGCGCGCCCGACTGCACGCCGCCGCGGCCGAGGCCGCTGAGGCCGAGGCGTCGGCGGCCCGGCGCTCGCAGGTGCGCACCGTCGATCGCAGCGAGCGGATCCGCACCTACAACTACCCCGAGAACCGCATCGCCGATCACCGCACCGGATACAAGGCCTACAACCTCGATGCCGTGCTGGACGGCGAGCTCGAGCCGGTGATCCAGTCCTGTCTGGACGCCGACCAGGCCGCCAAACTGGCCGGCGCGCAGGCGTGAGCGTGCCGCGGGCCGATCTGGCCACGACGATCCGGCTCGGCGAGCAACGGCTGGCGGCGGCCGGGGTGCCCAGTCCTCGGGCGGACGCCGAGCTGCTGGCAGCCCTGGTGCTGAGGTGCAGTCGGGGCGAGCTGGTCGCGGCGACGGTGCGCGGCGACTGGCTGAACCCTCCCCAGCTGGCGTTTCTCACCCACTTGCTCGACCAGCGCGTGGCTCGGGTGCCGTTGCAGCACCTGACCGGTCGCGCCCCGTTCCGGCGGCTGGAGCTCGCCGTCGGGCCGGGGGTGTTCGTGCCCCGCCCCGAGACCGAGGTGTTGGTGCAGGCCGTGCTCGACGAGCTCGCCGAGCTCGACGAGGTTCGCGAGCCCGCGGCGCAGGACGGCGAACCGCTGGTGGTCGACCTGTGCACCGGCTCGGCGGCGATCGCCCTGGCCGTGGCGGACGAGGCCCCCCAGGCCCGCGTGGTGGCCCTCGAACTCGACCCCGCCGCGCTGGTCTGGGCCGCCCGCAACGTGGCCGAGTACAGCGGTGGAGGCGTGGGACCCGTTGCGGGGCAACGGGTCGAGCTGCGTGATGGCGATGTCGCCGGCGCCGGCGGCCCCGGGGGAGTCCTCGCCGACCTGGTCGGCCGGGTCGATGTGGTGGTCTCCAACCCGCCCTACATCCCGGACGACGCCGTGCCGCTCGACCCGGAGGTCGCCGTCCACGACCCGGCGCTGGCGCTGTTCGGCGGTGGTGTCGACGGCATGGCCGTGCCCGCCGCGGTGGTCGAGACGGCCCGGGCGCTGTTGCGCCCCGGTGGCCTGCTGCTGATGGAACACGCCGACGTCCAGGGTGCCGTCACCCGTGCCCTGGTGGTGGGGGCCTGGCACGAGGTCGTCACCCTGCCCGATCTCACCGGTCGCGATCGCGTGCTGCGCGCCCGCCGTCCCCGCTGATCAGCAGCCCCCGGGAATCGGGCCCGGCCCGGCGTCCTCGATGCGGGGGTGGGGGCCTTCCGGTGGCAGACTCCTGCTCGTGGCCTACCGTTTCGACTGTTCCGAGAGCGCCGGCCGGCGCCGGGGCGTCGAACGTGCCGTTGTCGCGGTGCACGAGGGCAACCTGGTGGTGTTTCCGGTCGACAGCGCCTACGGCCTGGGCTGCGACGCGTTCTCGGCCGAGTCGGTCGCCCGGCTGCGCGCGCTGAAGGGTCACGGTCGCCACCAGCCGCCGCCGGTCCTGATCGGGCACGCTCGCACCCTGGACGGCGTGGCCACCTCGATCTCACCGGCCGCGCGCGACCTGGTGGCCGCGTTCTGGCCCGGGCCGCTCACCCTGCTCTGCATCGCCCAGCCCACGCTCGACTGGGATCTGGGCGACACCGGCGGCACGGTCGCCGTCCGAATGCCGCTGCACCCGCTGGCACTGTGCCTGCTCGCCGAAACCGGCCCGATGGCGGTCACCGGGGCCGCTGCTCCCGGGTCGACCCTCGGCCCGCCGCAGACCTGTGGCGAGGTGCGTGAGGCGTTCGCCGACGAGGTCGAGGTCTACCTGGATGCCGGCCACCTGAGCCGTCCGGAGGCCTCCACCATCGTCGATGTCACCGAGGCGACGCCCCGGCTGTTGCGCGCGGGGGCGCTGGACGTCGAGACCCTGCGCGCCGTCGTCCCTGACCTGATCGCCGGGTAGGGCCGTTCGCGATGCGCATCTACATCTATGTCTTCTTGATCGCCGCGGCGGTGACGTACCTGACCACGCCGTTCGTGCGACGGATGGCCCGGCGCATCGGCGCGATCACCCCGGTGCGCGACCGCGACGTCCACGTGGTGCCGATCCCTCGGCTGGGCGGGTTGGCGATGTTCCTCGGGTTCGCCGCGGCGCTGTTGGTGGCCTCACGCACCGAGTTCCTCGGTCGGCTGTTCGTCGGGGGCGAGCCGTGGGGGGTGTTGTTGGGCGCACTGGTGGTGGTGCTGCTCGGGGTCGCGGACGACGTGTGGGACCTGGACGCCATCACCAAGCTCGCCGGCCAGGCCCTGGCCGCCGGGTTGATGGCGTGGAAGGGCGTCCAGCTGGTCTTCCTGCCGATCTTCGGGGTGACCATCCCCTCGTTCGGCACCCTGTTCGTGCTGACGGTGCTGATCATCGTGGTGACCATCAATGCGGTGAACTTCGTCGACGGTCTGGACGGCCTGGCTGCGGGCATCCTCGGCATCGCGGGCACCGCGTTCTTCAGCTACACCTACCTGCTGGCCAAGGATCAACTGCCCAACGTGCCCGAGGCGAGTCGCAGCTACGCCTTCGCCTCGCTGGCCTCACTGATCACGGCGGCGATGGTGGGGTGTTGTGTCGGCTTCCTGCCGCACAACTTCAACCCCGCCCGGGTGTTCATGGGCGACTCCGGCTCGATGCTGCTGGGCCTGTTGCTGGCCTCCTCGACGGTGACCATCACGGGGGTGGACCCGGGCGCGGTGCGCCTGGCAGCGCCGGCCTTCTTCCCCTTGGTCATCCCGCTGGCGGTGCTGGCCGTCCCGCTGATCGACCTGGGCATGGCCGTGGTGCGGCGCACCCGGGCCGGGCGCAAGCCGTGGCATCCGGACAAGTCCCACCTGCATCACCGGTTGTTGCGCCTGGGGCACAGTCACGCGCGCGCGGTGCTGCTCATCTACCTCTGGACGGCGATCGCTGCCTTCGGGGTGGCGCTGATGGCCTTCGTGCCGGTGCTGACGGCGCTGGCCGCGGGGGCAGGAGCGATCATCGTGGCGCTGGGCATCACGCTCGGCCCGCTGCGCGGCCGGCCGGGCAGCGCTGCCGTCGCCACCGGGAACCACGGGTCCACGGTCACCGAGTGGACCGGACAACAGTCGCCGGAACACTCGCCGATCGGGCAGCCGTCCCACCCGTCTCAGCCGTCGCCACCGTCGCGGGCGCCTCAACAGAGCGGTCACGCACGGTGATGTGCCACGGGATTGTCCCGGCCTGCGACAAGCCGCTCGTGATTGATTTCACAAGCTCTTCGGGTGGAGGTTCACGGTGATGGAGGGTGCGCGCCGAGCGGTCGAGCACGACCGGCCGTGGGCCGTCCTGCTGCGCTCTGCATTGGTGCCGGTGGCCGGGGTCGGGGTGATCGCCACCGTGATCGGGGCGTTCGTCTCGCCGGCCCACGCGTCCGGTGCGCTGGTCGGTGCGGTACTCGCCGCGGTGTCCTTCGCGGCTGGACCGCTGATCTTGGCCATGGCTGGAAACTGGGCGCCACCTGCGGTGATGGCCGCAGCCTTCGGGGGATACCTGACCTTGGTCGGCGTCCTGGCGGTGATCTACCTGCTGCTCTTGCCGGCCGAGTGGATGGCGCACGCCGCCACCGGATGGACGCTGCTCGCCGGTGCCTCGGCGTCCATCGCCGGTCAGATCCGCGCGATGTCACGAATGCGCATTCTCGCGTTCGGCTCGCCGGTAGCGCCGTCCGTCGATGCGACCACCGGTCGCGAGGTGCCGGAACGTGCTGATCAGAGCGCCGACGACCCGTCGGGACCTCGTCCAATCGGCGGAGCGTGACTGATAGGGTTTCACCCGATGGACGACGACGCCCAGTCTCCCGGAGCATCGGGTGAGGCTGCCGCGTGGACCGTCCTGGCGCACCTGATCTCCGGACCACTCCTGTACGGGGGGCTGGGCTGGTTGTTGGATCGATGGCGTGACACCTTCCCGGTGTTCACCGCCCTCGGGTCCGGCGGCGGCATGGCCCTCGCTCTCTACCTGGTGTGGTTCCGGTACGGTGCGCTCCGGCCCCCGCCGTCGGCTTCCTCGGATGCCGTCGATGACCTGGAGTGAGGAGACGAGTGAGCCTGCTACTCGCAGCCAGTGAGGAAGGTGGCTTCGAGGCCCCCGGGCCCGCCGACTTCTGGCAGCCGCTCATCGGTGGTGACAGTGACTGGGCGATCACGCGGCCCATGGTGCTGCTGGCCATCTCGCTGGTCGTCATCGCCGCCTGGTTGTTGATCGCCACCCGCAAGCTGAGCGTGGTGCCCACCAAGGGTCAGTGGATGACCGAGGGCGTCTACAGCATGGTGCGCAACGGCGTCGCCAAGGACGTGATCGGTAGCCACGACTTCCTGAAGTTCGTGCCGCTGCTGTTCACGATGTTCCTGCTGATCCTGGTCAACAACCTGTTCGGCATCACGCCGTTCCTCCAGTTCCCGACGATGAGCCGGATCGGCTTCCCGGCCGGCCTGGCCCTGGTGGTCTTCGTCGTCTACCACGTCGTCGGGATGCGCTCGATGGGCGTCGGTGGCTACTTCGGCCACATGGTGCCGCCCGGGTTGCCGAAGGCGATCGTGCCGCTGATCTTCTTCCTGGAACTGGTCACCTACTTCTTCACCCGGCCGGTCACGCTCGCCCTGCGTCTGTTCGGCAACATGTTCGCCGGCCACATCCTGTTGTTGCTCTGTGCCCTGGGCGGTGAGCACCTGCTCTTCGGTGACACCGGCCTGGGCATGAAGGCGACCGGCGTGGCCGTGTATGCCGGTGGTTTCGTGATGACGCTCTTCGAGGGCTTCGTCGAGTTCCTGCAGGCCTACGTGTTCACCCTGCTGTCGGCGCTGTACATCGCCGGCTCGCTGGCGCAAGACCACTGATGTCCCACTGATCCACCGCCCCACCCCGGGCCGGTGCCGGATGGCGCCGCGCACCGACCCACTCGAGACACCGGGACCCCCTGGTGCCACAACGGAGAAGAGAGAGAGATCATGAGAGGTTCCCTCGCCATCGTCGGGTACGGTCTGTCGGCCATCGGCCCCGGCATCGGTGTCGGCCTGATCTTCGCCGCGTACGTCAGCGGTGTGGCACGTCAGCCGGAGGCCCGTAACCTCCTGCAGCCCATCGCGATCCTGGGCTTCGCCCTGGCCGAGGCGCTGGCCATCTTCGGTATCGCCCTGGCGTTCGTCTTCGCCGACTAGTACGGCGCTCCACAGCCGATCCACATCAGACCTGAGGAGTGAGCGTGCAACACCTTGCCTCGGCCCTCGCAGAGGGGAACGCGACCAAGGCGCCGATCCTGCCGCACTACGGTGAGCTGATCTTCGGGCTCGTCGTCTTCGCGATCCTGTACGTCATCGTCGCGAAGAAGGTCGTGCCCCGCCTGGAGAAGGTCTACGCCGAACGCACGGCGGCCATCGAGGGCGGCATCGCCAAGGCCGAACAGGCCCAGGCCGAGGCCGCCGCCGCCCTGGCGGAGTACCGGGCTCAGCTCGCCGACGCCCGCGGGGAGGGCCAGAAGATCCGTGAGGATGCCCGCGCCGAGGGCGCGGCGATCCTGGCCGAGATGCGCGAGCGGGCTCAGGTCGAGGCCAATCGCATCACCGCGGCTGCCCAGCAGCAGATCCAGGCCGAGCGCCAGCAGGCGGTGGTCCAGTTGCGGGGCGAGGTCGGGGCCATGGCCACGACCTTGGCGTCCAAGATCGTCGGGGAGTCGCTCGAGGACCACGCCCGCGCCAGCGGCGTGATCGACCGCTTCCTCGCCGAGCTGGAGGCCTCCGCCAACGGCGCCGGCACCCGCGGGCAGGTCTGACATGCGTGGCGTGAGCAAGGCGTCGCAGATCGCCGGGCAGGAGCAGGTCGAAGCCCTGCTCCGCGCCGGCAGCGTGGACCCTGCCGCGCTCGCGGAGGACTTGTTCGGCGTCACTGGCGCCCTGGCGTCCAGTGCCGGCCTGCGCCGGGCGCTGACCGACCCCTCCCGGGACGGCGAGGCCAAGGCAGGTCTGGTCGCGCAGCTGTTCGGCGGCAAGATCTCGGGCAGCGCGATCGATCTGGTCTCCGGGCTGGTTCGTGGGCGCTGGTCGGCCGGTGGCGACCTCACCGACACCGTCGAGGCCCTGGCGGTCTCGGCCGTGCTGGCCGGGGCCGAGCGCGCCGGTCGGCTCGAGTCGGTCGAGGACGAGCTGTTCCGCTTCGGCCGCACCGTCGGTGGCGACCAAGGCCTGCGTGACGCGTTCTCGGCCCGCACCGAGGGCAGCGCCCGCAAGGGTGACCTGGTGCGAGCGTTGCTCGGCGGCAGGGCTGCTCCCGAGACGGTGCGGTTGGCCGTTCAGGCCGCCTCGCACCCTCGGGGCCTGCGCACCGAGCGGGCGCTCGAGGCGTACGTGGACGCCGCAGCCGCACGTCGGCGCCAGTTGGTCGCCGAAGTGGTGGTGGCGCTTCCGTTGACCGAGACCCAGCGTGACCGGCTCGGCGCAGCCCTGCAGCAGATCTACGGCCGCGCCGTCCGGCTGAATGTCGACATCGATCCGAGTGTCGTCGGCGGCATTCGGGTGCAGATCGCCGGTGAGGTGCTGGACGGCACCGTCGCCGGACGCTTGGCGGATGCCCAACGCCGCTTGGCCGGCTGACGCAACTCCCTGGGCAGCAACGCTTTCCAGCAGCATCACGACAGACGATCAGAACACTTGCCGACACGGGCAGACGAGAGCAAAGAGAGCAGGGACCGACACCATGGCGGAGCTGACCATCCGTCCGGAGGAGATCCGGGGAGCCCTGGACGCCTTCGTCCAGTCCTACGAACCCGGCGCCGCCTCGCGCGAAGAGGTCGGCCGGGTGGCCGACGCCGGCGACGGCATCGCCCACGTCGAGGGCCTGCCGAGCGTCATGGCCAACGAACTGCTGAAGTTCGAGGACGGCACGCTGGGTATCGCGCTGAACCTCGACGTCCGCGAGATCGGCGTCGTGGTGCTCGGTGAGTTCAGCGGCATCGAAGAGGGCCAGGAGGTCCGCCGCACCGGCGAGATCCTCTCGGTGCCCGTCGGTGATGCCTTCCTCGGCCGCGTGGTCGACCCGTTGGGCACCCCGATCGACGGTCTGGGCGACATTCCCGCCGAGACGCGTCGTCCGCTCGAACTGCAGGCGCCGACCGTCGTCCAGCGCCAGAGCGTCAACGAGCCGCTGATGACCGGCATCAAGGCCATCGACTCGATGACCCCGATCGGGCGCGGTCAGCGCCAGCTCATCATCGGCGACCGCCAGACCGGCAAGACCGCAGTGGCGATCGACACGATCATCAACCAGAAGGCCAACTGGGCCTCGGGCGACCCGAGCCAGCAGGTGCGCTGCGTGTACGTGGCCATCGGCCAGAAGGGCTCCACGATCGCCGGCGTGCGCCGCGCGCTGGAGGAGGCCGGAGCGCTCGAGTACACCACCATCGTCGCCGCCCCCGCCTCGGACGCCGCGGGCTTCAAGTACCTCGCTCCGTACACCGGCTCGGCCATCGGCCAGCACTGGATGTACGCCGGCAAGCACGTCGTGATCATCTTCGACGACCTGACCAAGCAGGCCGAGGCCTACCGCGCCGTGTCGCTGCTGCTGCGCCGGCCGCCGGGCCGCGAGGCCTACCCCGGCGACGTGTTCTACCTGCACAGCCGGTTGCTCGAGCGCTGCGCCAAGCTGAACGACGAGATGGGCGCCGGCTCGATGACCGGCCTGCCGATCATCGAGACCAAGGCCAACGACGTCTCGGCCTACATCCCGACGAACGTCATCTCGATCACCGACGGTCAGATCTTCCTCGAGTCCGACCTGTTCAACGCCAACGTGCGCCCCGCGGTGAACGTCGGTATCTCGGTCAGCCGCGTGGGTGGTGCCGCACAGACCAAGGCCATGAAGAAGGTCTCGGGTTCGCTGCGGGTCGACCTGGCGCAGTACCGCGCGCTGGAGGCGTTCGCGATGTTCGCCTCCGACCTGGACGCCGCCTCCCGGGCGCAGTTGGCCCGCGGTTCGCGTCTGGTCGAGCTGCTCAAGCAGCCGCAGTACTCGCCCTACGCGATGGAGGAGCAGGCGGTCGCGATCTGGACCGGCACCTCGGGCCAGCTGGACAACATCCCGGCCGAGGACGTGGGCCGGTTCGAGTCCGAACTGCTCGACCACCTGCGCCGCAACACCAAGATCCTCGACACCATCCGCGAGACCAAGAACGTGGACGACGACACCGAGGCATCGCTGAAGTCGGCGGTCACCGCGTTCAAGGCCTCCTTCACCACCGGCGAGGGTCACGCCCTCGGTGCCCCGGGTGCCGAGACGGTCGAGAAGGCGCTGGACGAGCAGGACATCGACCAGGTGCAGATCGTCAAGCAGAAGCGCGGCTGACGATGGGCGCTCAGCTTCGCGTCTACCGACAGCGGATCAAGTCGGTCACCGCGATGAAGAAGATCACTCGCGCGTTCGAGCTGATCGCCACGTCGCGGATGGTCAAGGCCCAGCAGCGCACCGCGGCGTCCGCGCCGTACACCCAGGCGATCACCCGAGCGGTCTCGGCGGTGGCGACGTACTCCAACGAGGAGCACCCGCTGACCAGTGAGAAGCCGGGGGCCGACCGGGCGGCGGTGCTGTTGGTCACCTCCGACCGCGGTCTGGCCGGGGCCTACTCGGGCAACGTGATCAAGGAAGGCGACCGCCTGCACGAGCTCCTGCGCGCAGAGGGCAAGGAGGTCGACACCTACATCGCCGGCCGCAAGGGCATCGCGTTCTACAACTTCCGGCACCGTCCCATCGCCGGGGAGTGGTCGGGTCACTCGGACTCACCGACCTACGAGATGGCCCAGGAGATCGCCCGGACGTTGATCGACAAGTTCCTGCACCCGACCGACGAGGGTGGTGTCGACGAGATCCACATCGTCTACACCCGCTTCATCAACATGGTCACGCAGCAGCCGACGGTCATCCGGATGCTGCCCCTCGAGGTCGTCGAGGGTGAGGACGTTCCCGACGAGGACGACGTCCTGCCGCTGTACGAGTTCGAGCCCTCGACGGCGGCGGTGCTCGACGCTCTGCTGCCCAAGTACGTCGAGGCGCGAGTCTTCAACGCCCTGCTCACCTCGGCGGCCAGCGAGCTGGCTGCCCGGCAGCGGGCGATGAAGTCGGCGACCGACAACGCCGAACAGCTCATCCGCAAGTACACCCGCCTGGCGAACACCGCCCGGCAGGCAGAGATCACCCAAGAGATCAGCGAGATCGTCGGTGGTGCCGGGGCCTTGGCCGATGCCGGCGCTGCGCACTAGTCCCGACCCGAAAACCACCCGGTTGTTGAGAGTGAGAGAGACATGACTGCCACTGCTGTTGAGTCGTCCGCCGCCAGCGGCGCCGCCGGTGTCGGCCGGGTGTCCCGGGTCATCGGGCCGGTCGTCGACATCGAGTTCCCGGCTGACGCCATGCCGGAGATCTACAACGCCCTCAAGGTCGACGTCGCGATCGGCGGCGTGACCCGCACCCTGACCCTCGAGGTCGCCCAGCACATCGGTGACAACATGGTGCGCGCCATCTCGATGCAGCCCACCGACGGCATGGTGCGGGGCGCCTCGGTCACCGACTCGGGGGAACCGATCATGGTTCCGGTCGGTGACATCACCAAGGGCCACGTGTTCAACACGATCGGCGAATGCCTGAACCTGAAGCCGGGTGAGCGGCTCGAGGTCACCGAGCGCCGTGGCATCCACGCCAAGGCACCGGCGTTCGACCAGCTCGAGAGCAAGACCGAGATGTTCGAGACCGGCATCAAGGTCATCGACCTGCTGACCCCGTACGTGCTCGGCGGCAAGATCGGCCTGTTCGGCGGCGCCGGCGTGGGCAAGACCGTGCTCATCCAGGAGATGATCTACCGCGTCGCCGAGAACTTCGGTGGTGTGTCGGTGTTCGCCGGGGTCGGCGAGCGCACCCGTGAGGGTAACGACCTCATCGCCGAGATGACCGAGACCGGCGTCATAGAGAAGACCGCCCTGGTCTTCGGCCAGATGGACGAGCCGCCGGGCACCCGTCTGCGGGTGGCGCTGTCGGCGCTGACCATGGCCGAGTACTTCCGCGACGTCCAGAAGCAGGACGTGCTGCTGTTCATCGACAACATCTTCCGGTTCACCCAGGCCGGCTCGGAGGTCTCGACCCTGCTCGGCCGGATGCCGAGCGCGGTGGGCTACCAGCCGACCCTGGCCGACGAGATGGGTGTGCTGCAAGAGCGGATCACCTCGACGCGCGGTCACTCGATCACCTCGATGCAGGCGGTCTACGTGCCGGCCGACGACTACACCGACCCGGCGCCGGCGACCACCTTCGCCCACCTGGACGCGACCACCGAGCTCAGCCGCACCGTCGCCTCGCTGGGGATCTACCCGGCGGTGGACCCGCTGACCTCGACCAGCCGCATCCTCGACCCGCGCTACATCACGGCCGAGCACTACAGCACCGCGATCCGGGTGAAGCAGATCCTGCAGCGCAACAAGGAGCTGCAGGACATCATCGCCATCCTCGGTGTCGAGGAGCTCTCGGAGGAGGACCGGACGATCGTCAACCGGGCCCGCCGCATCGAGCGCTTCCTGTCGCAGAACACCTTCGTGGCCAAGACCTTCACCGGTCTCGAGGGATCGTTCGTGCCGCTCGCCGACACCATCGAGGCGTTCACCAAGATCGCCGACGGTGAGTACGACAACGTGCCCGAGCAGGCCTTCTTCATGTGCGGCGGTCTGGACGACGTCGAGCGCAAGGCGGCGGAGATCGCCAAGTCGCTCGCCGGCTGACTCGTCGCACGACAGGACTTATCCTGACCACAGGGAGCCGGCGCCCACGGCGTCGGCTCCCTCAGGCCCAGCAGCAGGAGGAACGGTGCCACTCGAGGTGGAACTGGTTGCCGCAGACCACAGGGTCTGGAGCGGCGAGGCGTCCATGGTGGTCGCGAGGACCCTGGACGGCGACCTCGGTGTGCTGCCCGGCCACTCGCCGGTGCTCGCCGTGCTCGCCGCATCGGACATCACGATCAAGGCCCTGGAGGGCGGGGATGTCGTGGCGCACTGCGACGGTGGATTTCTGTCCGTCGAGCACGACCGCGTCATGATCGTCTCGGACCGAGCGGACCTGGGCACGGCTCACACGGTCGGCAGCTGAGCTGGTGGCGGCATGAGCGATCTGATCGTTCCCGCCGCCGTCATCGCCGCTCTCATCCTGGGTGTGGTGGTCGTGCTCGGCGGGCTGCTGATGCGTCGCACCATCATCGGTCGTGGCGTCGGAGCCTTCGATTGCTCGTTGCGTCACCGACCCCAGACCGATGGGTGGATGTTCGGCCTTGCCCGCTACGAACACGATCGCCTCGACTGGTTTCGTCTGTTCGCCCTCACCTTTCGGCCCAGCCGCACCCTGATCCGTTCCAACCTGATCATCCTCGAGCGGCGTCGTCCCGATGGTCCTGATCAGGGCATGCTCGACAGCGACTGGGTGCTGGTGCGGTGTGCCTACGACAGCACGACGCTCGAACTGGGCATGAGCGAGATGGCCTACAACGGCCTGGCCACCTGGCTGGAGTCCGCCCCTCCCGGCGAACACGCCAACATCGCCTGACCACCCCCGCCCACCCTCCGATCAACCCCCGACCAACCCGCTCATGCTCCGCGGGTGCCGGCTCATGCTCCGCAGATGACGGTTTTCCGGGCCTCCAGGGAGCATGGGTGCGTCACTCGCGGAGCATGAGCGGGTTGGTCGGTATCAGGGGGTGGGAGTGCGGCCGCCGCCGGGGGTCCAGAGGACGTCGCCGCCGGCGGTCAGGTTGGCGTGACGACAGAGAATGAACAACAGGTCGCTGAGTCGGTTCAGGTAGGTGGCGGCCAGGGGGTTCACCCCGCCGTCCGGGTCGGTGCCGTACGAGTCCAACGCTGCCCATACGGCGCGCTCGGCTCGGCGGCAGACGGTGCGGGCCACGTGCAGGTGCGCGGCCGCCACCGAGCCACCCGGCAAGATGAACGAGCGCAGGGCGCTCAGGTCGGCATTGAACAGGTCGCAGGCGGCCTCGAGGTCGTTCACGTACTCGGCGGTGATCCGCAGCGGCGGGTGCTTCGGCGCCGGTGACAGCGGGGTACACAGGTCGGCCCCCACATCGAACAGGTCGTTCTGCACCCGGGTGAGCGTGACGGCGATGGCCTCCGAGAGCCCGCCGTGAGCCAGTGCCACGCCGATCGCGCTGTTCGTCTCGTCGACGTCGGCATAGGCGATCAGCCGCGGGTCGTTCTTGCTGGTGCGCGACATATCCCCCAGGGAGGTGGTGCCGTCGTCGCCGGTCCGGGTGTAGATGCGGGTGAGGTTCACCATGACAGCCACCCTAAGCCGCGACGTCCCGGTGCGCCGTGCTCACCCGTGCGAGCAACCTCTCGGCATGGGCTGCCCTGTCTGTGGTCACAGGGGCGCGGCATCGGGGCCGGTGTGCACGAATTGCATGATCACCATGAATTTGTGCACGAATTACATGATCACGGGGTGGCGTGCCTGACGGGGTGGTTGCGGGAGGGCCGGTCGGGCGGATGGTGCGGCAGCGTGTGCGGCGCGTTACGCGCCGGCCTCCAGGAGGCGCCGCGCCGCCGTCGCGTCCTCGGAGAAGACCATGACGGCCGGTCCCTCGTTGGTGGGCGCCAAGGTGGCCCGCAGGCCGCCGTCCGTCAGCCGCAACCGGATCATCTCGGCCTCGACGAACGTACGGGGCGCGGCGATGCGTACCAGCAGTCCGTACTCGTCGGGGGATCCGATCCGGGGACGACGCTGCACCAGCGAGCGTCCCCGTCCGCCGAAGGCCCAGCGCATCAGCAGAATCAGCACGCCGAGGCAGACCAGGGACACCAGAGGTCCGAACATGAACGAAGCGCTGCCCCACGACGGCATACCTCCAGTGTCAGTGGTCGGCCGGGGGAAACCAAGCGGAGGGGGGCCGATATCGACCGTCTGCCGGGCGTCTGTCGGCCGCGCTTCCTGGCCAGGTTCGCGGGCCTGTTCTACGCTGGGATACGCAAAGCTACTTCGCGTGACGAAGCGCAAGGGCGCGCGCTCGGAACGTGATCGACGACTGGTTCCTCGGCAGGGTTCCGAGGTGGGGGAAGAGGCAGACGTGCACAGCCTGCAGATCGATGTGCTCGCGCACGGCACACATCTGACGCTGAGCGGACGCCTCGACAGCCGATCGGCGCCCATCGCCCGGGCCGTGTTGCACAGCGCCCTGGACCAGGGTGAGGGCGACCTGTTGGTGCGGATCGGCGATCTGGAGATCTGGGACGCCGTGGGGATGAGCGTCCTGGTGGGCGCGCACGGCAAGGCCCGGCGGGCCGACCGACGCATGGTGCTGGTCGATGTCTCGCCGCGCCAGATCCGCCTGCTGAAGGCAAGCCGGGTGGGCCGGGTGCTGGCCGTCCAGCCACTCGCCGTGGCCTGACCACCGAGACGCCGCGACGCTCGTCGCACCGCGGGGTAGGTTCCCCGCGTGCACGGATCATCGCAGTTGGCGCTGCAACTCGTCGTCCTGGTGGCGGTGGCGGCGGCCGTGGCGGGCCTCGCGTCGCGGTGGGGAGCCTCGGCCCCCCTGGTGCTGACCGCGGTCGGCATCGTGGCCTCCTTCGTGCCTGCCCTGCCGCACTACGAACTCGACGCTGACCTGGTGCTCGTGGGTGTGCTGCCCCCGCTGCTCTACACCACCGCCATCCGCACCCCCTTCGTCGACCTGCGCCGCAACCGCCGGCCGATCATCCTGCTCTCGGTGGCCCTGGTACTGGTCACCGCCTTCGCCGTCGCCGTCGTCGCGACGGCGGTGATCCCGGGGCTGCCGTTCGCGGCGGCGCTCGCGCTCGGTGCGGTCGTGGCCCCGCCGGATGCCGTCGCCGCAACTGCCGTGGCGCGCCGGGTCGGTCTGCCGCGCCGGCTGGTGATCCTGCTCGAGGGCGAGAGTCTGCTCAACGACGCCACCGCGCTGGTCACCCTGCGCATGGCGCTGGCGGCGCTCGCCACCACGCTCACGATCGGCGACGTGAGTCTGTCCTTCGGCCGGGCCGTGGTGTTCGGGGTGGCCGTCGGCTGGCTGGTTGCCGCGGTGGTCACCCCGATCCGGCGCCGGGTGCACGACCCGGTACTCGACACCACGGGTTCGATGCTCGTGCCCTACATCGCCATGATCGCTGCCGAGGCCGTCGGCGGCTCCGGCGTGCTCGCGGTGGTGGTCGCCGGCCTGGTACTCGGCCACCGTTCCCCACGGATCCAGTCCGCCGCGTCCCGGGTCACCGAACGCACGCTGTTCGCCACGGTGCAGTTCGTGCTCGAGTCGGTGGTCTTCCTGCTGATCGGACTGCAGTTGCGTGATCTGCTGGACGGCGCCACGGCCGAGGGCAACTCCGCCGCGCGGATCACGTGGATCTGCTTCGTGGTGGTCGCCACGGTGATCGTCGTCCGGATCGTCTGGATGTTCCCGGCCGCCTACGCACCCCGGCTGGTGCCCGCCGTCCGGCGTCGCGAACCAGCCCCCTCGTGGCGGGGCGTGGCCGTGCTCGGATGGGCCGGCATGCGGGGCGTGGTGACGCTGGCCGCCGCCTTCACCCTCACCGGTGAGCATGCCGGCGTGCTGCAGCTGGCCGCCTTCGCGGTCGTGGCCGCCTCACTGCTGGTGCAGGGTGCCACCCTGCCCGCGGTGGTGCGCCGGCTCGGGGTGTCCGGGCCGGACGCCGCCCAGGACGCGCTGCAGCAGGCGATGGTGTTGCAGCGAGCCGTGGACGCCGGCCAGGAACGCCTCGTCCAGCGCGCCGGCGACGCCCCGCCGGAGGTGGTCGAGACCCTGCGCCAGTGGACCGACCGGTTCGCTCAGTCGGTCTGGGAACGGTTGCGCACCAACGAATCCCTGACCGAACCGCCCGCCCGGGCGTTCCGCCGGTTGCGCCTGGAGATGCTGGACGCCGAGCGCGAGGTCGTCGTCCGGGTGCACCGCTCGGGTGCCGTGGCAGCCGAGGTTCTCGGCGAGGTGCTCGCCCGCCTCGATCAGGAAGAGGCGATGCTCGAGGGACTGAGCATCGAGGATGCCGAGCCGTCGACCACGGCGACGGCCCCGAGCCCGATCGAGGCGGCCTGCGAGCACCTGGCGACCACGGACGTGCCGGTGCCGCTCACCCCGGACGGCTGCCAGGAGTGCCTCGAGGAGCAGCGCTCGGACTGGGTGGCGCTGCGACTGTGCCTGACCTGTGGTCACATCGGCTGCTGCGACTCCTCCCCATTACGACATGCCGACGTCCATCACGGCCAGACCGGGCATCCGGTGATCCGCAGCTTCGAGCTCTCCGAGTCGTGGCGGTGGTGCTATGTCGACCGGGTGCTGGGCTGATCAGGCTGCCGGCTTCTCGAGCTGACCGGTCAGACGGGTACGTCAGGTCGGCTATCGTGCGGCCATGGCGCGCTCAGGGGGGCGGGGAACGACCCGCTCGGTCGGGGAACTGATCATTGGCGGCATGATCCTGACCACGCTGGCAGGCTGCAGCCTGTTGGGGGGCCAGGATCCGACGCCCGTCGAGCTGCCCACACCGACCTCGTCCGGTAGCCCTTCGGCGTCGGGCGCCACGGCGTCGGCCTCGGCCTCATCGAGCCCGACAGCGCCTACCTCGCTGCAGGGTGCCTTCGATCTGGTCAGCTCGGGGGTGGTGCGCCTGGAGGTCGCCGGGTGCGAGACCGACGGCATGGGAACCGGATTCGCCATCGGTCCGCAGCTTGTGGTCACCGCCGCACACGTGGTGGACGGCGGCCGGTTGGTGCGGGCGATCAGTGGGACGACGTCCCGCTCGGCCAGCGTGCTCGGCCTGGACCTGGCCGCCGACGTCGCGTTGCTGCGCATGGTGACCCCGATCGAGGGGCACGAGTTCACCTTCAGCGCCGAGCCGGCCCGCGTGGGCGACCAGGTCGCCGCGCTGGGCTTCCCGGAGGCCTCACTGCTGACGTTCACCCCCGGCACCGTCAACGGGGTCGGTCGCAAGGCCGTGATCGACGGGGTGGCCCGGTTCGGGCTGCTCGAGTTCGACGCCGCCACCCACCCCGGCAGCAGCGGGGGACCGGTGGTCCGTCCGGACGGCACGGTGGTCGGCCTGGTCGACGCCGGGCCCCAGGCGGCACAGGGACGCCGGCTCGCGGTGACGTCGGCCACGGCCGAGAAGACCATCGCGCCGTGGCTCGAGCGCACCAGCCCGGTGCCGACGAAGAAGTGCCCCGAGGCGCTCGGCCCGGACGGCAAGCCGCTGCCGCCGAGTGTGGCGCCCGGCAGCGACGCGGCCCAGGCCTTCGGCACCCTGCGGCTCTACTTCGCCTCGATCAACCAGGGCGACTACTCCACGGCGCTGGCCCAGTTCGTGAAACCGCTGCCGCTGGAGGCGTTCTCGGCTGGGGTCGAGTCGAGCCAGGACGACAACTTCGTGGTCGAGGACGTCACGCGCAGCAACGGCAAGGTCGTGGTGTGGCTGACCTTCACCAGCCGGCAGCAGGCCGGGCACGGTCCGGCGGCCCGGCCGAAGGAGACCTGCACCGACTGGTCGCTGGACTACACGATGGCACCGCACAACGGGCTGTGGCTGATCGAGTCGACCAAGGGTCACGGGCAGGCCAGTCGCCCGTGTGCTGCCCCGCAAGCCACCCCCTGACCCACCACCCCGTGATCATGCAATCCGTGCACGCTCGTGAACCGGATTCACGAGCGTGCACGGATTGCATGATCACGGGTGTGGGTGGGTGGGTGGGGTGGTGTCGGGTCGAGGTGTCAGGCGTGTGGTGGTGAGACGTCTCACCAAGCAGCTGGTGGGCGTCGGACGGCGTCCGGGCTAGCCTCCGGTCATGGTGGCCGAACGCAAGCGGGAACGTCCCTGGGTGATGCGGACCTACGCCGGGCATTCCAGCCCTGCCGAGTCCAATGCGCTGTACCGGCGCAACCTGGCCAAGGGCCAGACGGGTCTGTCGGTGGCCTTCGACCTGCCGACCCAGACCGGCTACGACTCCGACCACGAGCTCGCCCGGGGTGAGGTGGGCAAGGTGGGCGTGCCGATCGGGCACGTCGGTGACCTGCGGGCGCTGTTCGACGGCATCCCGTTGGCCCAGATGAACACCTCGATGACCATCAACGCCACCGCGATGTGGCTGCTGGCGCTCTACCAGGTGGTCGCCCTCGACCAGGAGCAGGCCGCCAACCCGGACCGGCCGGCCGCCGAGGTGCTGGCCGCGCTGGCCGGCACCACCCAGAACGACATCATCAAGGAGTACCTCTCCCGCGGGACGTACGTGTTCCCGCCCGGGCCGAGCCTGCGGTTGACCACCGACACCATCGCCTACACCGTCACGGCGATGCCGGGCTGGAACCCGACCAACATCTGCAGCTACCACCTTCAGGAGGCCGGGGCCACCCCGGTGCAGGAGGTCGCCTTCGCGCTGTCCACGGCGATCGCGGTGCTGGACGCCGTGCGCGACGGCGGGCAAGTGCCGGCCGAACGCTTCGGCGAGGTGGTGCAACGGATCTCGTTCTTCGTCAACGCGGGCGTGCGGTTCGTCGAGGAGATGTGCAAGATGCGCGCCTTCGTCGAGCTGTGGGACGAGATCACCCGGGATCGCTACGGCATCACCGACGCCAAGCAGCGCCGGTTCCGCTACGGCGTCCAGGTCAACTCGCTCGGCCTGACCGAGGCTCAGCCCGAGAACAACGTGCAACGCATCGTGCTCGAGATGCTCGCGGTGACGCTGAGCAAGAAGGCCCGGGCGCGCGCCGTCCAGCTGCCGGCCTGGAACGAGGCGCTGGGCCTGCCCCGGCCGTGGGACCAGCAGTGGTCGTTGCGGATCCAGCAGGTGCTGGCCCTCGAATCGGACCTGCTCGAGTACGAGGACCTGTTCGACGGCTCGGCCGTGGTCGAGGCCAAGGTGGCCGAGATCATGGCCGGTGCCAAGGCGGAGATGGCCCGTATCGAGGAGCTGGGCGGGGCGATCGCCGCGGTCGAGAACGGCTACATGAAGTCGGCGCTGGTGGCCTCGCACGCCACCCGGCGGCACCGGATCGAGGCCGGGCTGGACACCGTGGTGGGGGTCAACTCGTTCACCACCACCGAGGTCAATCCGCTCACCGCTGACCTGGACACCGCGATCCAGACCGTCGACCCCGACGTGGAATCGGCTGCGGTGCAAGCGATTCAGCGTTGGCGGGCCGAGCGGGACGCCACACCGGAGGGTCGTGCCGCCTGGGCTGCCTCGCTGGAGCGGTTGAAGGCCGAGGCGAGTTCTGGGGCCAATCTCATGCAGGCCAGCCTCGAGTGTGCCCGGGCCGGGGTGACCACGGGGGAGTGGGCCGGCGCGCTGCGCGAGGTGTTCGGCGAGTACCGGGCGCCGACCGGGGTCAGTGGCACCGTCGGGGTGGCGGTCCCGGACGCCGACCTGGTCGCCGTCCGGGAATCGGTGACCCGCACCGGGGGCGAGCTCGGCGGGCGGCTGCGCATGCTGGTCGGCAAGCCGGGTCTGGACGGGCACTCCAACGGCGCCGAGCAGGTGGCGGTGAGAGCCCGGGACGCCGGTTTCGAGGTCGTCTACCAGGGGATCCGGTTGACGCCGGCTCAGATCGTGGCGGCGGCGGTGGCCGAGGACGTGCACTGCGTCGGCCTGTCGGTGCTGTCCGGCTCGCACATGGAGCTGGTGCCCGAGGTGCTGGCCGGCATGCGCGCGGCCGGGCTGGACGACGTCCCGCTGGTCGTCGGCGGCATCATTCCCGAGGCTGACGGCAAGGCCCTGGTCGCCCAGGGTGTCGCCGCGGTCTTCACGCCCAAGGACTACGGCCTCACCGAGATCATGGGCAAGATCGTCGACCTGATCCGCGACGCCCGCGCCCTGACCCCCTGACCCCCTGACCCCCGACACCGACCGAACCGCTCATGCTCCGCAGCAAACGGCTCATGCTCCGCTGGTGACGGTCATTTGGGGTATTTCACCCAGATGGTTCGACCCCTGCGGAGCATGAGCGGGTTTGTGCCCGGTGTTCGGGCGGGTGGTCACCAGCCGGGGCGGCCTCCGATGACCAGCGCGGAGGCCAGGTGTTCGAGCAGCATGCGGGCCGTCAGGACGACGCGCTCGGCGGCGCGCGGGCCGGCGGCATCGGCCCAGTCGGCGAGTTCGCGTCGCAACGGGTTGCGCACGGTCGCGATCTGCAGGCTGTGCTGCACGTAATGGCGCGGCAGCGGCGTCCGGCTCTGGGTGGCCGAGAGGTGGTCGACGTCGGCCGAGAGCACCGCGACCTCCTGGCCGACGGCGACCGCGACATAGGCCGCCCCCGCGACGTAGGCGGCGTCGATGTCCTCGGTGATCTCGGGCTGATCGTGGGCCGGGCGACTCGTGGCGCGGGCGTGGCTGCGCGGGCCGCCCCCGGACAACGCCATCTCGCGGACGTCGGCCTCCAACTGAGCGAGGCTGTCGAGAGCGGTCAGGGCCAGGGTGCCGAACGGCCAGACCCCGGCGGCCTGCTCGGAGGTCGGCATCGGCACCGCGGCCCAGGCGGCGGTGGTACGGCGTAGCCAGGCGGCGTACCCGGCGACCGAGGCCACGGCCTCAGGGTCGCCGAGGCGATCGGCGGCGTTGTACCGCGCCATCCAGGTGGCGCTGTCGAGCTCGGTCAGAAAGGCCATCCGGCGGGCGTAGTCGTGCACGCTGTGCCTGGTCTCGCCGCCGGTGGTCGCCGGGGTGGTGGTGATGCTGGGGGCGGCGTTCTGGATCAGCCCGACGCTGGCGCGCCGGAGGTGTCCATGGCCGGTTCGGACGGCGGTGGCCCGAGCGGCTCTGGTCGGGCGGGTGTGGCCGTGCGCGGAGGGGGTCGTCGACATGAGCCATATCTCGGAACACCCCCCGGTCGGGCTAAAGCCCCGGCGGCCAGATTCCCCCGTTGAGATGACCGCCGTTCCCACATGATCACCGTTGGATCGCAGTTTGCTCCCGCTGGACCGGTGCAGACTGCGATCCAACGGTGATCATGGGCGAGACTCGAGGGGAGTGGGCTATCAGGAGGGCGGGTTCCAGGCCTCCGCCAACGCGAGCACGATGCGCTCCAGACGCTGCGGTGAGGTGGCCAGGTTGACCCGGGCGAAGCCCTCGAAGCCGGTGCCGAACAACCGTCCGGGGTGCACCATCACCTTCGCCGTGGCCAGGGCGGTGGCGCTCGGGTCGGCCAGGCCGGTGGAGCGAGCGTCCAGCCAGGCCAGGTAGGTGGCCTGCATCGGGGTCCAGTCGACCTCCGGAAGATGCTGTGCCAGAAGGGCTCCGAACTGGTCGCGGCGTGCGCTCAGGTCGGCGAGCAGCCCGTCCAGCCAGCCGTCGCCGTCGGTGTAGGCGGCCACAGTGGCCACGATCCCCAGGGGCGAGGTGCCGTGATTGGACACCAGCGGCGCCGCCCGCAAGGCCGTCAGATCGGTGTCGTTGCCGGCGATGATCTGGGCGCACTTGAGTCCCGGCACGTTGAAGGCCTTGGACGCCGCGAGCACCGTCGTGACATGGTCTGCCGTCCCCTCGATCGCCGAGTACGGCAGGTGCCGGGCGCCGTCCAGCACCAGCGGGGCGTGGATCTCGTCGCTGATCACCCGGGCACCGTGGGCCAGGACGACGTCGCGCAGCGCGGCGAGCTCGGGCTCGGTGAACGCTCGCCCCAGGGGGTTGTGCGGTGAGGACAACAGCACCGTGCGCCCGCCGGCGGCCAACGCTGCCCCGATCGCCTCGACGTCGAGCTCGCGGCCCTGGCAGGCCACCGTGATCAGCTCGCGTCCGGTCACGGCCGGGATCTGCAGGAAGGGTGGGTACGCCGGGGTCGGGACCACCACGGGGGCACGCTCGCACAGCACCTCCAGTGCCAGCCGCACGCCCGCCATCACGTCACCGCAGCTGATCACCCGGGCCGGGTCGACCAGCAGCCCGAACCGCCGTTCGACGAATCCCGCGGTCGCTTCCGGCAGGCCGTTGAGGCGGTCCTCGGCCGGGTACCCGAGGATGCCCCGCTCGAGCGCGTCGTCCAGGGCCGCCCGGACGACGCGAGCCGGCCGGACGTCCATCTCGGCCACCCACGCGGGGAGCACGTCCGGGCCGGGCAGGGTCCACTTCACGGAGCGGGCATCGCGCAGCTCGGCGTCGTCCAGTTCCCAGTCGGGCAGATCGATGTCGTCCAGGTGCCAGGCCATGCCCCGGAGTCTGGCAGGTCGATACGCCGACCGGGACCGCGCGGCCCGGGCGCATTGATCCCGGAGGCCGCGTGATGAGATGTGCACGAATTACATGATCACCAAGGTGGTGCCGCGGGTGCCTCAGGCGGAGCGTGGCGTGACGAAACCCAGCGTCGCCGGCTTGAAGCCCGGGAAGACGTTGGTGACCGTCGGCACGGCACACCGGCGGGTGAGCACCTCCGACAGCACCGACCGGTAGTCGGTGCGGGCCGCCAGGTCGCCGTTGTCGAGCGCGGCCGGGGCCAGGGTGGGCCAGGCGCCGTACACCTTGCCGCCCTTGATGCCACCGCCCATCACCAACATGGCCTGACCGTGACCGTGGTCGAGTCCGTTGGAGCCGTTCTGCTCGACCCGGCGGCCGAACTCGCTCAGGGTCACCACGGTGACCCCACCCATCAACGGCCCGAGCTCCTTGGCGAAGGCCGCCATCGCCCCCGACAGCTCGGTGAGTTGGTTGAACATCCAGCCACCGTCCGGGCCGCCCAGGTTCTGGTGCATGTCCCAGTTGCCGAAGTCGACGGTGGCGAAACGCAGACCGACGTTCGCCTTGATGAGCCGGGCGACATCGTGCAGGGCGTTGCTCAGGCCGCCGCCCGGGTACCCCGCGGCGGCCGCCTCGACGTCCTTGGGCAGGGCACGCAGCTTGCCGACGGCCTCGATGGCCTCCAGCGTGGGACGGGCGATGTCCGGCCGGGCGCCCTTGTGCAGCGTGCTCATGGCCCGCTGCCAGGCGGAGAAGGCCAGGGTGTTCTCGTCGACGCCGATCCGGATGTTGTTCAGCGAGGAGACCGCGAACTTGCTGTGCTCGCCGTACAGCGAGGCCGGCATCGTGGTGCTGCCCACCTGGGCGCCGGCCAGCGTGCCGACACCCTGGGCGGCGTCCAGGCAGCGGTTCATCCAGCCCGAGTACGTGCCGCTGTTCGGGGCGCCGTGCTCCATGGCCGCCGTGGCCTCGAAGTGCGAGCGGGTCGGGTCCGGCTGGCCGCAGGCGTGAATCGCGGCCACCTGGCCGGCGTCCCAGAGGGGGTAGAGCGCCTTCAGCCCCGGCGCCAGGCCGAAGATGGTGTCGACCTTCTTCAAGGCGGCCGCCGGGACGCCGATCGACGGCCGGGCCCGCAGGTAGTTCGCGTCACCGGCCGGCACCACCGCGGACAGGCTGTCGAATCCGCCCCGCAGACTGATCACGACCAGGACGTCGGCCGTGCCGGTGGTGGTGACCGGTGGCACGACGGCACTGGGGGAGACCGACTTCGACGGCGAGACCGATCGGGTCGGGGTCAGCGACGGGGTCGCCGATCGTGACGGGGACGGGCTCGTGGACGGCGTCCCGCTGGGTGAGGGGGTGCCCGTCGGGGACGGCGTGGGCGTGGCCGCGAAGGCCACCTGGGCGCCGTGCAGCGTGCTGGCGGTGACCAGCCCGGTGACGGCCGTCAACTCGAACAGGCGGCGCCGGGTGATCTTGGTCGACTCGTGCTCGGCGCAGCCACATGGCTCGCCCACCGGCTCGATGGTCTCGGGCTCGCGGATCGTGGAGGTCATCGGGTCGCCTCTCAGCGGGTCAGGAAGGCGGGGGAGCTCATCATCGCGATCGCCGTCAGCGCAGCGGTCGACTCGCGTGCCCAGCCGTCGGACGCGAACCGGGTGGGCAGTTTGGTGCCGGCGAGCAGCTGGGCGACGGCAGTGCGCTCCTGAGCGGTGGGCAACCGCCCCAGCACCCGCTTGGCGGCCACGTCGATCATGGCGCTGCGATTGGCCGGGGGCTTGGCGAGCAGCTTGGCCGAGCCCGGCAGACCGAGCTTGTCCGGCGACCAGCCGTAGACCAGGCCGGTGGTCTGGTTGATCAGCTCCAGGGCGTCCGCCGGGCTCTGCCACTTGCGGGCCAGATCGGGATACCCGTCCGGGGTGGGCCAGGCCATCGGGGTCTGCCCCGAGTTGCCGGTCATCCAGTACACCTGCTGCAGCGCGTCCTTGTTGCCGGTGAACTTCGGACCCAGGGTTCGGATCACGGCAATGGTGCGCTCGAGCGGGCGACGCATCTTCGCGCCCTCGGCGGCGGCGAACTCCGCCGAACCGAACAGCTGGCGCAGGACGGGGCTGATCGCGGTCTTGTTGCGCAGGTAGGTGCGGGTGAGCGCGTTGACCAGTTCGGCGGACGGCGCGTCGGAGACGAAGTGGATCGCCAGCTTGCGACAGATGTAGCGGGCGGTGGCGGGATGCGAGGCCAGGTTGCGCACGAACCGTTGCTGCGCGAGGCGTCCGGCCTGGCCGGTGCCGTTGGCATACCTGGTACCCAGGATGGTGACCGGCCGGCTGTGGTGGCGGGCCGGGACGTATCGGGTGGTCGCCTGATCGGTGATCTCCCACCCGGTCAGCAGCAGGGCGGCCTGCTTGATGTCGCGCTCGGTGTAGCCGCCGTCCACCCCGAGGGTGTGCAGCTCCATGATCTCGCGGGCGTAGTTCTCGTTGGGCTGCTGCTTGGTCGAGAGGGCGTTGTCGAGGTAGGCCAGCATCGCGGGGTGGGTCGAGCTGGCGAGCAGCATGTCCTCGAAACGACCGAAGGCGTGCTTGCGGATCACGTCCGCGTCGTAGCGGTGGCGGGCGAAGGAGCCCTTGTCGGCCGGGGCGGGGACGTTGAGGTGGTTGGACCAGAAGTCCACCATCACCTCGTTCAGCTGACGTTCGCTCCAGACGGCACGGCCGAGGTGCAGCAGGCCGACCTCGTAGAGGAACTTGTAGTAGTCGTCGCCCTGCTTCTGCATCGCGTGGGCCCGTGCCATCGAGTAGCTGAGCCGCGGGTAGAGCGCATTCACCTTGTTGCCGAGCGGATCGGCGATCCGCGCCGGGGCGAGCTGCAGGGCCAGCCAGTTGGACAGCCCCAGGGCGGAGACCTGGGCCCGCATGGCCGGGGTGGGGCCATAGGTGACCCGGCGCATCAAGTGTTCGGCAGACAGGTTGCGCGCCACGGGAACCGGTACCAGCCGGGCCGGGGTGGCGGACGTGCCCAGACGTACCGTGGGGGACCCGACGCCGGCCGCGGTGGGCCCGGACGCCTTGGCTCCCAGCGCGTTCGAGGCGCCGGCCAGCTCGGAGCGACCGCCCAGGGCCAGGGCCGACAGGCTGCCGACGGCCGCTGCGGCACCGGCTGCGGCGAGGGCCTGTCGCCGGGACAGGGTCAGTGGCCGGAACACCTTGGCGGCCTCGCGGGCGCCGGCGGCCACTCGCAGGCCCGCCGCGTGCCCGCGGGTACGGCCCAGGGCGCGCTTGCGGGCGACCCGCTCGCTGCGGCGTCGCGCATCGCTCACCGAGTGCGGGCCGGCGTCCGATGGCACGGGCGGCGCGGGGAACACCGAGCCGGGGAGCGGCGGGGGTGTCTCGGCGACCGGGTGATCTCGGCCATCTCGGGTGACGTCTTCGAGCACATCATCACCTAATCAAGAACCCGTACGATCAAGCGTCAAGCGCCCGCAAAGCAGATCCCAAAGGTGTGTTTCCCACGCCGTTGCTGCTGGTCAGGGTCGGTTGGGCGCCACGGGTGCGCTGCCGTGAACCGACTCACCACAGTCCGTGTTGCTCCGGGGCCGCCGTCTGGACCAGCAGCGAGGCGACGCGTCGGGCCACCTCCTCGGCGCAGCCCCACGACAGGCTCACTCCGGCGCTGCCGTGGCCGTAGCAGTGCAGCACCGTGCGCTCGGGCTCGTGCCGCACCGACAACTGCACCCCGGAACGGTGCGCCCGCAACGCCGTGCGATGGGTCAACACCCGCGCCCCGGACAGCCGGGGTTCGAGCCGGGCCGCTCGGCGCAGCAGGCCGGAACCGTCGGGGCGCGCGTCGTCGTCCCCGGGTTCGTCGTCGGCCGCCAGCGCCACCGTGCCGCCGTCCGGCACCACGTACAGGTACTCGTCGGCGAGCCACTCGTTCAGGCCCGGGTCGCTCACCCGCAGGTACTGCCAGCGCCAGGGCGCGACCTGGTCGTCCCCGGCCAGACCGCGGGCCGCCAGGCCGGAGCAGTTGACCACCAGGCCACGCTGGGGCAGCGCCGGCAGGGACATCCGGGTGAGGGTCCCCCCGGCAGCGAACAACCGCTGGGTCAGGTACCGCAGATAGACCGCCGGGGCGACCACCGGTGCGTTCACCAGTTGGGCCGCCGGGGTCGACGAGCCGGAGAACAACCGACCGGGGCGCATCGTCACCCCGGCGAGCGCTCCGGTGCTCGACGCGGCGGCGTCGTCGTCCCCGGAGGCCAGGGCACACAGCCGCTCGCGGGTGCGGCGCGCCCACTCGGCCGACTCGGCGCCGAGGCGGGCCGGCGGCGGCAGCCACGGCACCGGCCCCAGGGCCGAGGCGTTCTCGCCCGGCAGATCGCGGGCGAGGACGTCGACCATCACCTCGGTGGTCTCGGCGAGCTGGACGGCGCAGGTCAGGCCGACCACGCCGGCTCCCACGACGATGACGCGCTGCGACATCAGCGCCTCCCCTCTCGGCCGGTGCGACGAGGATCATCCTCGAGGGAGGTATCGGCGCCTCACCGGCCTGTCAGAACAATCGGTGCTCGCTCGAATCGTGGCCGCGCAGCGCGTCATAGTCGAGGGTCAGGCAGCGAATTCCGCGATCGGCGGCCAGCACGCGCGCCTGGGGCTTGATCTCCTGGGCGGCGAAGACACCCGAGACCGGGGCCAGCAGCGGGTCGCGGTTGAGCAGGTCGAGGTAGCGGGTCAGCTGCTCGACGCCGTCGATCTCGCCCCGGCGCTTGATCTCGACGGCCACGTGGGCGCCGTCCGCATCACGGGTGAGCAGGTCGACCGGGCCGATCGCCGTGGGATATTCGCGGCGGATCAGGGTGTATCCGGCACCCAGGGTGTGGACGTGTTCGGCGAGCAACTCCTGCAGGTGGGCCTCGACGCCGTCCTTGACCAGGCCCGGGTCGACGCCCAGGTCGTGGCTGCTGTCGTGCAGGACCTCGTAGAGCTGCACGATCAGCCGGTCGTCGGTCTTGTCGTGCTGGACGGTCCAGATCTCGCTCACGCCGGCGTCCCGTTGGTCGGACGTCGGTTCGCCGGCCGTGAGGCGGCAGGGCGGGCTCATCCAGTTCAACGGCTTGTACGAGCCCCCGTCGGAGTGCACCAACAGGCTGCCGTCGGCCTTGACCATCAACAACCGCGTGGCCAGCGGCAGGTGGGCGGTCAGCCGTCCGGCATAGTCGACTGAACAGCGGGCAATCACCAAGCGCACGAACGGCAACCTACCGGCAACCTGTCGGTGTGGTGACCGGTGAATGGTCGGTGCGCTACCGCCGAGTGTGTCCAGCGCCGCATTTCCGGAAGCCCTTTGGCGTGATGCCGGTGCGAGACTGCGCTCACGCCCGTGCTCGTCGAGGAGGACACCATGTCGCGCGAGATCACCAACGCCGCCGTGATCGGTCTCGGAACCATGGGGGCCGGCCTGGCCGAAGTGCTCTCGCGCCAGGGGATCCAGGTGGTGGCCGTCGAGGTGGACGAGAAGGCCGTGGAGCGAGGCCGGGCCCGGGTGGCGGCCTCGGTCGAACGGGCGGTGACCCGCGGCAAGATGACCGCCGAGGACGGCGAACAGATCCTCGCCCGGATCAGCTACACCACCAAGCTCGAGGACGTCGCCCCCGCCGGTCTGGTGGTCGAGGCGGTGCCCGAGCGGCTGGAGTTGAAGAAGCAGATCTTCGCCGAGCTCGACACCATCTGTGCGGGCGACGCGATCCTCGCCACGAACACCTCCAGCCTGTCGGTGACCGACATCTCGGTGGCCACCGAACACCCCCGTCGCGTGATCGGGTTGCACTTCTTCAACCCCGCGCCGGTGCAGAAGCTGGTCGAGGTCATCCGCACCGTGGTCACCGACCAGGGCGTGGTGGACGACGCGGTCGCCTTGACCGAGGCGATGGGCAAGACCCCGGTGGTGGTGGGCGACCGGGCGGGCTTCATCGCCAACACCCTGCTGATGGGCTACCTGAACCACGCGGTGAGCATGCTCGAGTCGCGCTATGCCACCCGCGAGGACATCGACGCCTCGATGGTCTACGGCTGTGGCCTGCCGATGGGGCCGCTGGCCGTGATCGACCTGATCGGGTTGGACACGGTCTACGAGGTGCTCGACACGATGTACCACCAGGACCGCGACCGGCTGCACGCGCCGGCCCCGATCCTGAAGCAGATGATGACTGCGGGCCTGTTGGGCCGCAAGAGCGGTCGCGGGTTCTACACCTACGCCAAGCCGGGGTCCTCCAGCGTGGTGGCGGACGCCGGCACCCCCGCCGCGCGGGCCAGCGCCCAGAACGTGCGCCCGGTCTCCTCCGTCGGGGTGATCGGTTCGGGCACCATGGCCTCGGGCATCGTCGAGGTGCTGGCCAAGGCCGGGCTCGACGTCATCTTCGTGGCCCGCGGCCAGGCCAAGGTGGACGGCGTGATCGCCAAGATCACCAAGAGCCTCGATCGAGCCGTGAGCCGGGGCCGGCTCGACCAGGCCGCCCGGGACGGCGCCCTCGGCCGGATCACCGGCGCCACCTCGGTCACCGCTCTGGGTGAGGTCGACCTGGTGGTCGAGGCGATCGTCGAGGACCTCGAGGTCAAGCGGGCGTTGTTCACCGAGCTCGACGGGATCTGCAAGGCGGGTGCGATCCTGGCGACGACCACCTCCTCGCTGCCGGTCATCGAGTGTGCGGCCGCCACCTCGCGCCCGCACGACGTGGTGGGGATGCACTTCTTCAACCCGGCGCCGGTGATGAAGCTGGTCGAGGTGGTGCACACCGTGGCCACCGCACCCGATGTGGTCGAGACCGTGGTCGGGCTCTGCGATCGGATCGGCAAGCACCCGGTGACCTGCGGCGACCGCGCCGGGTTCATCGTCAACGCGCTGCTCTTCCCGTACCTGAACGACGCGATCCGCATGCTCTCGGAGCACTACGCCACCGCCGACGAGATCGATGTCGCGATGAAGAACGGCTGTGGCTACCCGATGGGACCGTTCGAACTGCTCGACGTGGTCGGGTTGGACGTCTCGCTGGCGATCCAGCGCACCCTGTACCTGGAGTTCCGCGAGCGCAGCTGGGCGCCGACCCCGCTGCTGGAGCAGATGGTGCGGGCCGGGTATCTGGGCCGCAAGACCGGGCGGGGCTTCCGCATCTACGGCTGATCGCACCACGGTTTCGCACGGTGCCGGCCCGTTCGCCGACCGAACCGTGCAACATGGGCGTGTCCCTCGGCGTCTGTGACCTGTGAGTGTGGTGAGCCTGCCCATGACGAGACCGCCGGACGCCGCTGTGGCCGCCGGGCGGGCCGGCGCGTCGTCGGAGGCGACCGAGGCGGTTCACGCGGAGTTCGTGGCCTTCGTCGCGGCGGAGGGCGGGCGCCTGGTGCGCCTGGCGCGGGGCCTGTTGCGCGACCCGGCCACTGCCGAGGACATCGTGCAGGACGTGCTCGCCACCGCGCTGATGCGCTGGTCGCGGGTGGGAACAGCCGACGATGTGCCGGCATACGTCCGGCGCATGGTGGTCAACGCCTGCACGTCGCACTTTCGGCGTGCGGTGCGCCGGGAGCGCGTTCATGATCCGGAGGTGCTCACCCGCCGGATCGATCAGGCGGCTGCCGCCCCGGACGGCTTCACCACCATCGACGACCGCGACCGCCTGATGAGCGCGCTGCGGCGGCTGCCGGCCAAGCAGCGCGCCGTCCTGGTGTTGCGGCACTACGAGGGTCTGCCGGACGCGGAGATCGCCGAGCTGCTCGGCAGCCGCGAGGTGACCGTGCGCACCAATGCGCATCGGGGTCTGGCCCGGTTGCGAGAGCTGCTGTCGGAACCGGTGGGTGCCCCCGGTCCGTCGGGCCCGCGAGGGAGCGCTGAGGATCATGGTTGAGCCTGACGACCTGGACGAGGTCTCCCGTCGGCTCGCCCGTGCGCTGCAGCAGTCCACGGATGCGCCGGTCGACGTCGGGTCCCTGATCGCGGGCAGCAGCCGACGGGCCGGTGCGCGCCGTCGGCGTCGCCGGGTGGCGATGGGGGTGCTCTCGGCCACCGTGGTGGGCGGGTTGGCCACCGGCACCGTGGTGCGCCTGCTCGCGCCGCAGCCGGTCAGCGTCGTGATGCTGGACGCCGCGAGCTCGTCCGGGCTGGTGGCCGGAGGACCCACTGGGTCCTCCGGGAACGCGGCGTCCGCGCGTCCGACCTCGGGCTCGTCCGGGCCGAGTGAGCCCAGCGGGCCGAGCGGGTCACCTGCACCGACCGAGCCATCCGGGCCATCCGGGCAGGAGCCGACCCAGCCGAGAGGTGGTCTCTCGCTGTCGGTGGCCGCGAGCCCGGACGCCGCCGGTCTGGCCACCCGCCTGCCGCGTACCGAGGCCGGGCTGGTGATCGTGCCGGACGCCGCGCTGCTCACCGGTGAGCTACCGGGCCTGACGCTGACATCGGACTTCGACAGCGGTCAGTACGTGCAGGTGCCCACGACCTCGACGAGCGCCTGTCGCGCCGAGCCGCTGGGTCTGCAGTACGCCGTGGGCGGGCGCAGCCTGCAGTGGTCACAGACCGCCGGCCCCGACTGGACCTTCTCGAACGCCGTCCGGGTCTTCTCCGGTCGGGGGTCGAGTGATCAGGTCGCGTGGCTGCGCGACCATCTCGACGGCTGCGCCGGCGCCTGGTCGGGGCTGCAGGTCGTGGCGCGCGACAGTGTGGGGGAGGGCTCGGTGCTGGCCACCTCGACCACGGCCGTGCCGGGCTCGGTCATGGTGCTGGGCGCCGTCCGGTCGGGCCGCGCGACGTCCGGGTTCCAGTTGGTGGTCCCGAACGGGGCCTTCGCGACCCCGGCGGAGGCCCTCGCGCAGGCCACCACGCTGGGCGCCACCGTGTTGGGTCAGGCCTACGACCGCCTGGTCACCTCGGGCCTCGGCCCCCGCAGCGCCCAGGACCTGTCCCTCGCCCCCGCCACCCTCACCACCACCCCCAACCCCAGCTGACCACCCACCCGACAACCCACCCGACAACCCGCTCATGCTCCGTGGGGAGCTGCTCATGCTCCGTCGGTGACGCACAAAAGGGGCGTTTGGTCGGCACCGAGCGACACCTGCGGAGCATGAGCAGGTTGTGGGCCTGACAGGTTGTGGCCTGAGCAGGTTGTGGGCCTGACAGGTTGTGGGCCTGAGCAGGTTGTGGCTCAGGAGCGTTGCTGGCGCGGAATGATCACTTCTTGCACGATCAGCAGAATGCTGGCCGCAATCGGGATGGCGATCAGGGCGCCGAGAATGCCCAGCAGTGCTCCACCGGCCAGAGCGGCGATGACGGCGAGGAAGCCGGGCAGGTTCACGGTGCGGGACATGATCCGGGGCGCGATCACGTAGTTCTCCACCTGCTGGTAGATCAGGTAGTAGACGGCCACGACCACGGCCGCCTGCCAGCTCTGGAACAGCGCGGCCACGGTGATCACCACGGCCCCGATGGTGGCGCCGACCATCGGGATCAACCCCAGGATGCCCACAGTGATCGCCAGCACCAGGGCATACGGCAGTCCCAGCACCAGCAGCCCGACGTAGGTGAACGTGGCGTTGATGGCCGCCACCGCCACCTGCCCCGACGTGTAGCCACCGATCCGGCGGATGATCTCATCGCCGATCAGGCGGACCCGCGCCCGGCGCGAGGCCGGCACCAGCGCGTACGTGGCCTCGGTCAGGGTGTTCAGGGATGCGGTGAAGTAGAGCGTGAGCACCAGCACGGTGAACGCGCTGAACGCACCCGAGATGACGGCCTGCCCGGCGCCCAGCACCCCGCCGAACAACTGCACCACCGTCTCGCCGTTGGCCAGGCGGGTCTTGAGCTGTTCGGTGACCGTGTTGATGATCCCGAACTGTTTGTCGAGATCGATCACCCACTGGGTCTTCTGGAAGTCGTCCACCCAGCCGGGCAACGCCTGGGTGAGGTCCGCGGCCTCGGTGGCCAGCGGTGGCACGACGGCGAACCCGAACCCGGTGAACAGCAGCACCACGCCGAGGAAGACCAGCGCCACCGCCGAGCCACGGGCCAGCCCACGCCCCTGCAGCCAGCGCACCAGCGGGTCGAGCGCCAGGGCCAGGAACAGGGCGATCACCACCAGGGTGATCACCGAGGTCAACCGCCCGAGCAACCCGAGCAGGAACGAGGCCATCAGGACTCCGGTGGCACCCATGAAGCCGATGTAGAACGGGTGCGCTCGGCTCACCGGAAGCCCCGGGACGCCGAAACGCGTCGAGTCGACGGCCGCGCCCTCCCGCGTCGCCGGGCCGGGGGACAGGGCGTCCAGGGGCGGCAGGGCATCGGTGAGCGAACCGTCGCCCGGGGCGGCGTGGGCGTCGTCCGGGTCGGGCTCCGTTGCGGTGCGCGAGGGGGCGTTCAGGCCGAGTTGCTCGGCGGCGAGCCGATCCGCCTCCCACGGGTCGACGGCGCGCCGGGCGCGTTCGGCCTGGGCCGCCGCGCGGCGTTCGACGACGGCCTCACGGACGGCGCGCAGACTCGTCGAGCGGGGGATGCGTGCTTTCCAGGGACTCACGGCACCTCATCGTGAAGTTGGTGATCGGCTCTCAGCCTGCCACACCTGACCCGTCGGTCGGCCCGCCCGGAACAGCCCAGCGGGCCGGTCGTCAGACGACCGGCCCGCTGGTGATGCCTGAGATTCCGTGAGGCGAGTGACCCGATCCGAGGATCAGCGCCGGGCCGGCTCCTCGGTGGCCGGCAGCACGATGGTCTTGTCCGCCTCGCCCGCGATCTCGCCGGCGGTGGGGACGCCGTCCGCCAGGTTCTCGCCGCCGCCGCGCGCGGCGGTGAGCTTGTCGAGGTTGGGCACCGGACCCGGCATCGTGGTGCCGAGCAGCGACCGCAGCTGGTCGAGGTGACCGGAGATGAGGTCGCGCTGACGGGTGAGCTCGTCGACCTGACGCTGGGCGGCCCGACGGTGACGCTCGGCCTCGGCCTTGGCCTCGGAGAGCACCTTGTCGGCGTGGGCCCGAGCCTCGGCGATCACCGAGTCGGCGTTGCGGCGGGCGTTGCCGATCAGCTGCTTGGCGTGGTCGTCGGCGTCGCGCCGCACGTGCTCGGCCTGCTCGACCGCCTTGGCGGCCCGCTGCTCGGCGGCGGCGGCGCGCTGCTCGGCCTCGGCCACCAGCTGGGTCGCCTGGGCGACGGCCTGCTCGTGACGCTCGGCGTCGATGCGCTCGGCCTCCTCGCGCCGGGCGGCGAGCATGACCTCGAGGTCCGTGGTCATCTGCTCGACCTTGGCGCGAGTCTCCTCGTGCATGGCGGCGGCCGCGGCCCGCAGGTCGTCGGCCTCCTTCTTCGCCGCGCCCCGGTGCTCGTCGACGTCCCGCTTGGCCGCGGCGCGAAGCTCGGTGACCTCACGCTCGGCCGTGGCGCGCAGCCGGGCCAGCTCGCGGTCGACCGTGGTGCGCTTCTCGCTGGTCTCGTGCTCGGTGACGCTCTTGAGCTTGGCAGCCTCGCGCTCGGCGACGGCCAGCATCTCCTCGGCCTTGCGGGTGGCCGTGGCGACGATCTCCTCGGCCTCCGTGGTCGCGCTCTGCCGCAGCTCGGCGCTCTCACGCTGTGCGCCGGCGGTCATCTCGGCGGACTCGTTCTGAGCCGCTGCGCGGACCTGAGCCGCCTCGACCCGCGCCTGCGCGAGGGCCTCGTCGGCGTCCTTGGTGGCCGCAGCGATGACGTCGCTGGCCTGCTCCTCCGCCAGACGGAGGAGCTGCTCGATCCGGGCGCCGAGACCGCTGTACGACGGCCGTTCGACCTCCCGGAGCTGGCGATGGGCCTCGGCCACCTCGCCGGAGAGCTTCATCGCGCGGGCATCGACTTCTTCGACCCGCGCGCGGGCGTCGCGCAACTGGGCCTCCAAGGCCCCGATGCGCTCGTCCACCTGGGCCTTGTCGTATCCCCGCATGACGATCTGGAACGGCTGGTGGTGCTGATCGCCGGCCACTGTGTCGAGACCTCCTCAGGCCCCGCGCGGGGCCTACTACACGTCACGGAATCTCATGATTGCATCGATGTGCCGGTCACGGAGAGCGATATCGCGAACTCCCAGATCCGGTCCCGGCGCTAGGCAGAGTACCCCGAGCGTGGCCCGCTCGGCGCTGCGATGCACGTCAAAAGCCACGCCTGGAGCAAGGTGCGTGATGCAGACCCGTGACCGCGCGGAGTGGATCGGACCAGGCACTATCAGATTGTCAGCGGTCGGTATCTCTGCGTAGCGAAAGCGGTAGCTCAGGACAGCAGCTTGCGAACCACATCGGTCATCGACAGCACACCGACCGGCTCGCCGTCGGCGGTCACCACCAGGCGGTGCATCCGCCGGCTGGTCATCAGGCTGACCGCCTCGCTGAGCAAGGTGCCGGCCTCACAGGTCAGACACCCCTCGGTCATCACCTCACGCACCGGCAGTGCCCTGGCGTCGTCCCGGGTTCGATCCTGGCTGGCCAGCACCAGGTCGGTCTGCGACATCACCCCGACCGCCCGGCCGCCGTCCATCACCACCACGGCGTGGATGTCCGCCTCGATCATGATCTCGGCTGCGTGGGCCACGGTGTCGTCGGGCGAGCACCCGATGATGCCCTGGTGCATCAGGTCCTGCACCGTGCTGCCGTCGTCGACGATCGTGATCTCCTCCGCCGCGGCGATCCCCGGCAGCGGGACGGACAGCGGATAGGGGTGCGGCGTGACGTGCACGTCGTCGGCGGGCAGGGTCGCGTGGGGGAGCTGAACCGGTGGTTCGCCGCTGATGCCCAGGCCGAATTCGGTCGCCCCAACCAGCACCGCCATGTTGCCGTGCGGGTGCTTGTTCTCGTACATCAGCTGGTGCGCCAGGGGGATCTCGTCGTAGGAGAAGGCGCGGGACATGCAGGGATCGAGCAACCCCTGCACCGCCAGCTGGTTCATCTCGTTGGACTGCACGGAGTTGGCGAAGTGCGAGCCCTGCAGCCGCTTCTGGCGCATCCACAGGTAGCGCAGGTCGACGGTGGCGTTGAAGCCGGTGGTGCCGGCGCAGACCACGACCATGCCCCCGGTGTCGCAGACGAAGATCGAACTCGGGATGGTCGTCTCGCCGGGGTGCTCGAACACGATGTTCGGCGCCCGCTTCTCGCCCAGCACGTCCCAGATCGCCTTGCCGAAGCCGCGCACGCCCTTGAGCCAGGTGGCGTAGCCGGCGGAGTCCTTCCAGTGCGGCAGCATGCCCCAGTGATCGAAGTCGTTGCGGTTGATGCACCCCTTGGCGCCCAACTGGATGCAGTAGTCGAACTTGTCCTGGTCCGAGACGATCGCGACCGGGGTGGCACCGGCAGCCTTGGCGATCTGGATGGCCATCGACCCCAACCCGCCGGCCCCACCCCAGATCAGCACGACGTCGCCGGCCTTGACGGCGTTGGCACCCCAGCCGTGCAGCATCCGCCAGGCCGTCGCCGCGACCAGCGTGTAGGCCGCGGCCCCCTCCCAGGTCATGTGCTTGGGCTTGGGCATGCACTGCTGCCCCTGCACCTTGGTGAACTGGGCGAAGCTGCCCCAGTTCGTCTCATACCCCCAGATCCGGAACGTGGGGGAGTACATGGGGTCGCCGCCCGCGGTGACGGTGGGGCAGGTGCGGTCCCACGACCCGCAGTGCATGACCACCTCGTCGCCCACCTTGACGTTGGTGACGTCCTTGCCGACCTGGTAGACGATGCCCGAGGCGTCGCTGCCGCCGATGTGGAAGGCCTCGGTCTCGCCGGCCTTGTTGCGAGCGCCGATGACGTTCACCGGGATGCCCAGGCCCGCCCACACGTTGTTGTAGTTGACCCCGGCCGCCATCACGTAGACCAGCACCTCGTCGTCCGCGATCTGCGGCACGTCGACGATCTCTTTCTGGAACGCCTGGGTCGGGGGGCCGAACCGCTCGGGGCGGATCAGCCAGGCGTGCATCTTCTGCGGAACCTCGCCCAGCGGAGGCATCTCACCGAGCTCGTAGATTTCCTTGGCCATCTCTCGTCCTCTCGGGCAGGTTCTGAGGCGGGTTCGGGGTTCGGTGCGTCGGGCTCAGTGGCCGTCGGCGGACGACGGTTCGACGAGCTCGACCAGCACGCCCCCGGCGTCCTTGGGGTGCAGGAAGTTGATCCGGCTGTTGGCCGTACCGCGCTTGGGGGCGTCGTAGAGCAGCCGGACGCCGCGCTCGCGCAGCGTGGCGCAGACGGCGTCGAGATCGTCGACCCGGTAGGCGACCTGCTGGATCCCCGGCCCCTTGCGGTCGAGGTACTTCGCGATCGTCGAGGACGGCGTCAGCGGCGCCAGGATCTGCACGTGGGAGCCCGAGTCGCCCACGGCCATCATGGCCTCGTGGACACCCTGCTCCTCGTTGGTCTCCTCGTGGGCCAGCCGCATGCCCATCACGTCGCGGTAGAAGGCGACGGCAGCATCGAAGTCGGGAACCGCGACCACGACATGGTCGATCGCGGTGAACAACCCGGTCAGGTCAGCCGGGGCGGAGGTGTGGGGGGTCTGGTCGGCCATCAGCCCAGGCTAGGCCGGTGCCGTCGGCTCGAGGGGGCTCACGATGTGAGGACCACCACGAGTCGGGGCGTGACCCGGCCGATTCGAGCGGGAGAATGGGCCCATGAGCCCAGGCGATGTTGTCCGCCCGCTGGATCCGACCAACCCGTCGGTGATCCTGGCTGGGGCGCGCACCCCGATCGGACGCTTCCTCGGCGGGTTGAGCTCGCTGGACGCCACGGCGCTGGGGGGCGTGGCGATCCGTGCCGCCCTGGAGCGCGCCGGGGTGGCCGCAGATCAGGTGGACGCCGTGGTCATGGGGCAGGTGCTCACCGCCGGTGCCGGGCAGATCCCGGCGCGCCAGGCGGCCGCCGCGGGGGGCATCCCGCTGACCGTGCCCGCGACCACCGTCAACAAGGTCTGTCTGTCGGGAACCGCGGCCATCGCGCTGGCCGATCAGTGGATCCGGCTGGGTGAGGCCGAGATCGTGGTGGCCGGCGGCATGGAGTCGATGTCCCGCGCGCCACACCTGGTGCCGGCCTCACGGCGTGGGCAGACCTTCGGTGACTGGACCCTGACCGACCACATGGAGCGCGACGGCCTGTGGGACTCCTTCACCAACCTGGGGATGGGACCGCTGGCCGAATCCGGCAACGTCGGGGAGGCCGCCGTCAGCCGTGCCGCCCAGGACGCCGCCGCGGCGGCCTCGCACCAACGCGCCGCCCGGGCCTGGACCGATGGGGTGATGGCGGCCGAGGTGGTCGCCGTCCCGGTGCCGCAGCGTCGCGGGGAGCCGGTGCTCCTCGCGCAGGACGAGGGCATCCGGGCCGACACCACGATCGAGGCGCTCGCCCGGCTGCGGCCGGCCTTCGTCGACGGCGGCACGATCACGGCGGGCACGGCGTCCCAGATCTCGGACGGCGCCGCAGCCCTGGTGATCACCAGCCGGCGCCGGGCCGAGCGCGAGGGGTGGCCGTGGCTGGCCGAGATCGTCAGTTACGCGAGTGTGGCGGGTCCGGACTCGACCCTGCAGGTGCAGCCGGCCAAGGCGATCCGCACCGCATGTGCCCGAGTGGGTCTGGCGCCGGCCGACCTCGAGCTGGTCGAGATCAACGAGGCGTTCGCCGCGGTGTCGGTGGCCGCGGCGAACCTGCTGGGCCTGGACCCGGACCGGGTGAACGTGGACGGCGGCGCGATCGCCCTCGGGCACCCGATCGGGGCATCCGGCGCGCGGATCACGCTGCACCTGGCCCATGCGTTGGCGCGGCGGGCTCACTCGGGTGGTGACTCGACCGGTGATTCCGGTGAGATCTACGGCGCGGCCGCGTTGTGCGGTGGTGGCGGGCAGGGCGATGCCATCGTGTTGCGGGCGAAGGGGATTGGTCGATGAGCGGCAACGGTGTGGCCAGGCGGTCGGTCGACGTCGAGGCCTTGGTGCGCTCGGCCCGCGAGGGCAGCCCCCGGGCGGTGGCACGGCTGGTCTCGTTGGTCGAGGACGCTCACCCGCTGCTGCGCGAGGTGATGGCGGCATTGGCCCCGCACACCGGGCACGCCCGCATCATCGGACTCACCGGATCGCCCGGAGTGGGAAAGTCGACCTCGACCTCGGCACTCGTGTCGGCGTTGCGGCGCAAGGACTTGCGCGTCGGGGTGTTGGCCGTCGACCCATCGTCCCCGTTCTCCGGCGGCGCGCTGCTGGGCGACCGGATCCGGATGCAGGAGCACGCCACCGACCCGGGGGTGTTCATCCGCTCGATGGCCAGCCGGGGGCACCTGGGCGGGCTGAGTTGGGCCACGCCGCAAGCCCTTCGGGTGTTGGACGCCGCCGGCTGCGACATCGTCCTGGTCGAGACCGTCGGGGTGGGGCAGAGCGAGGTCGAGGTGGCCGGCATGGCCGACACCACCGTGGTGCTGCTGGCGCCGGGCATGGGTGACGGCATTCAGGCCGCCAAGGCCGGGATCCTCGAGATCGGTGACGTGTTCGTGGTCAACAAGGCCGACCGGGACGGCGCCGACAACACCGTGCGCGACCTGCGGCACATGATCACCTTGGGCGAGCGGCGCGAGGCCGGCGACTGGCGTCCGCCGGTGGTCAAGACCGTGGCCTCGGCCGGTGAGGGCATCGAGGAGCTGGTCGAGGCGCTCGACCGCCATCACGCCTGGGCCAGTTCGACCGGGCATCTGGCCTCACGCCGGCGGCAGCGGGCGGCGGGTGAGATCGAGGCGATCGCGTTGAGCGAACTACGGCGCCAGATCGGCGACCTGCGGGACGGCGTGCTGGTGCAGGCCCTGGCCACCGAGGTGGCCGAGGGGCTCCGCGATCCCTACAGCGCCTCCGACCTGGTGCTCGAGGGCCTCGAGGCGATCCAGCGCAACCCGCTGGTCTGATCGGCGGCGGCGACCACCTGGCCGTTGGATCCCGAGGGCGACCCCGGCGGGAGACCTGGCCGGGTTCGGCCGAGGAGTTGCGCCTGGTCGAGCGCGGCGTCCGCGGCGATCTCGAGGCTCTCGGGGTCGGCCGCGCGCTCGCCGTCCAGCAGGGCCAGGCCGATCGCGCACGTCAGCGGGTCGGCATCGCGCTCGATGCGTTGTTGGACGGCGTCGGCGATGGTGAACGCCTCGTCGAGGGTGGTTCCGGTGAGCACCAGGGCGAAGGTGTGGGCGCCGATGCGGTAGCCGTCGAGATGGTTGTCGCACTCGGTCAGGCGTCCCAGCACCTGGGCGGCACGCAGCACCTGGCCCTCGACCCAGCGGCGTCCGGCGGTGGCGGTGGCGGCGTCCAGATCGCCCAGGGCGAGCAGCCCCAGGCAGAGCTGGCCCGGGGGGTGGTACTCGGCCGCGTGCGCCAGGGCGGCGCTGAAGGCAGCCCGGCCGGGCAGTCCGGTGGCCTCGTCCCGAGGGTGGCGGCCGCGGCCGTCACGTGGGCGGGGCAGCCCGAGGCCGCCGATCGCGCCGATCCCTGTGGGGCGCAGGACGTCCAGCAGAGACATGGCACGACCTTCCGTGGTGGAGCCGCTTCTCGCCTCTACCTGTCGGTGGGGATCGCGCAGTCATGAGCAGTCGGTGAGCCGTCCCGGATCGGCCCCTGGGCGCCGTCCAAGAGGTGGGAACGGATCAGGAAACGGTTGCCGGTGGGGGCCTCCAGGGAGAACCCGCCACCCCGCCCGGGCACCACGTCGATGGTGAGGCCGGTGTGCGACCACAGCTCGAACTGGCCGCGGGACATGTAGACCGGCACGTCGGGCACACCCTCCCCGACGACCAGGTCACCCAGGTGCACGTCGACCTCGGCGACGATGAACTCGCCCACCGGGTAACACATCGGGGCGCTGCCGTCGCAGCACCCGCCCGACTGGTGGAACATCAGCGGGCCGTGATCGGCGTACAGCGTGCGGAGCAGGGCCGCCGCAGCGTCGGTGAGATCGACCCGTCGAGGCTCGGTGGACTCGCTTGTCTGGTCTGGCATCAGGTTCCCTCGGCTCGCGCGGCGACCCTGTCGGTCGGTGGGCTGACTCGGTTGCTCCCCGCGGGACCGTGCACTGCTCCCGAGGGGGAGCAGGCACAGTCCCGCGGTACGGGTCGTTGCCGACCCGGATCGATCAGAAGAAGCCGAGCTTGTTGGGCGAGTAGCTGACCAGGAGGTTCTTGGTCTGCTGGTAGTGCTCGAGCATCATGTGGTGGGTCTCGCGGCCGATGCCCGAGCCCTTGTACCCCCCGAAGGCAGCGTGCGCCGGGTAGGCGTGGTAGCAGTTCGTCCAGACCCGGCCCGCCTCGATCGTGCGACCGGCGCGGAACAGGGTGTTGGCGTCCCGCGACCAGACACCGGCACCCAGGCCGTACAGGGTGTCGTTGGCGATCTTCATCGCGTCGTCGAAGGTGTCGAACCGGGTGACCGAGACGACCGGGCCGAAGATCTCCTCCTGGAAGATCCGCATCGAGTTGTCGCCCTGGAACACGGTCGGGGTGACGTAGTAGCCGCCCTCGAGGTCGCCGCCCAGGTGGTTGCGCTCCCCGCCGGTGAGCAGCTTCGCGCCCTCGGCCTTGCCGATCTCGATGTAGGCGAGGATCTTCTCGAGCTGGTCGTTGCTCGCCTGGGCGCCGATCATCGTCGTGGTGTCGAGCGGGTTTCCCTGCGTGACCGCTCGGGTCCGCTCGATCGCGTCGCCGATGAACTGGTCGTAGATCGTGCTCTGGATCAGTGCGCGCGAGGGGCAGGTGCACACCTCACCCTGGTTGAGGGCGAACATCGTGAAGCCCTCGAGCGCCTTGTCGTAGAAGTCGTCCCGCTCACGGGCGATGTCGTCGAAGAAGATGTTGGGGCTCTTGCCGCCCAGCTCGAGCGTGACCGGGATGAGGTTCTGGGAGGCGTACTGCATGATCAGCCGACCGGTGGTGGTCTCACCGGTGAAGGCGATCTTGCGGATCCTGGGCGAGGACGCCAGCGGCTTGCCGGCCTCGACACCGAAGCCGTTGACCACGTTGAGAACGCCGTCCGGCAACAGGTCGCCGATCAGGTCGACCAGGAACATGATGGAGGCGGGCGTCTGCTCGGCGGGCTTGAGCACCACGGCGTTGCCGCCGGCCAGCGCGGGGGCGAGCTTCCACACCGCCATCAGGATCGGGAAGTTCCACGGGATGATCTGACCCACCACGCCGAGCGGCTCGTGGAAGTGATACGCCACGGTGTCGTCGTCGATCTGGGAGATGGTGCCCTCCTGCGCGCGCAGGGCACCGGCGAAGTACCGGAAGTGGTCGATGGCCAGCGGGATGTCGGCGGCCAGGGTCTCGCGGACGGGCTTGCCGTTGTCCCAGGTCTCGGCCACGGCGATGGCCTCGAGGTTCTGCTCCATGCGGTCGGCGATCCGCAGCAGCGTGTTGGAACGCTCGGTGGCAGAGGTGCGACCCCAGGCCGGAGCGGCAGCGTGGGCGGCATCCAGGGCGAGTTCGATGTCCTCGGACGTGGAACGGGCGATCTCGCAGAAGACCTTGCCGTTGACCGGCGAGACGTTCTCGAAGTACTGGCCCTTGACGGGCGCGACCCGCTTGCCGCCGATCCAGTTGTCGTAGCGGGAGGGGTAGGTCGCCGGGCTGCCGGGCTGACCCGGGGTGGGGTACACGGTCATTGTGCTCACCTCGTTGTGAAAGGTTCCGGATGCGTGGGGAGGCTTCGCGATCGGGCTGCGTGAGCCTGCTGTCGTGCTCTGGTGGATGTGATCCGGAACACTAGGTATCGCCACGTTGCCGCAACGTTGCCCGGGTGGTCACGACGGTGACCGTCCGGGGTCAGGAGCCGAGTTCGGCGTCCAGTCGGCGGACCTTGTCGGACGCCGCAGCGTGCCGGGGCGTGCCGGGCTCGGTCAGCGTGCGGCAGGCCTGCCAGGCGTCCAGGTCGTAGGCCTGCTCGGGGCGAACCGTGTACTCCCACACCAGGTTCGCGTCCCCCGAGGTGAGCACGGCCTGACGGACGTCGGCGTCCAGCTGCTCACGCAGGTGCACCACGGCCGGGGCTTGCGAGAGCGGCAGGATCGGCCCGGCGTAGCGAGCCAGGGCGCTTCGGACGTCGCGGCGCGCCAGCGCGTCTCGCACCTGAGCGGCATCGGTCACCAACCCGGGCGAGATCCGGTACGGCTTGGCGTGGATCGTCGGCACGTCCGGTCCGCCCAACCCGGCCAACATGGCCCGCAATCGTGACAGTTCGGCCCGCACCGTCACCTGTGCCGCGACGTCATCGTGCAGGGCCAGCTCGAGCTGGCCACCGCTCAGCCCGCCCGGGCTCTCGGACAGCACCAGGAGCAGCTCGCCGTGGCGTGGCCGAATCAACTGGGGTGAGCGGTAGGGCAGCCGCAGCTCGGCATGGCTGACGCCCAGCACCCGAAGCGTCGCCCCGACCTCGAATCGGGGGACGGCGTGCTGCAGCAACCGCAGCTCGGCCTCCACCGCGGCGGCGGCGACCTTGACCAGCCGCAGGGTGTGTGGCGCGGCCGCCTCCTGGGTGCCGGTGATGTCGAGCGAGCCGATCAGGGCGCCGTCCGGGCCGTGCAGGGGAGCGGCGGTGCAGCTCCATCCGGTCACCGGTGACATCAGGTGCTCGGCACCGTAGATCTGCACCGGCTGGTCGAGCACGAGCGAGGTACCGGGGGCATTGGTGCCGGCTGCGGCCTCGCTCCACAGCGCGCCCTCGACGAAGTGCATGCTCTCGGCGCGCCGGCGCAGGTCGGCCGATCCCTCGACCCACAACAACCGGCCGTGCACGTCGCTGACCGCGACCAGCAGGCCGGCCTGGGCGGCGTCCTCGACCAGCAGCTTGCGGATCGCCGGCATCACGGCGTCCAGCGGGTGCGTGGCGCGGTAGCCGGCCAGTTCGTCGTCGGTCAGCTCGACCGGGGGTGGCGGGCCGTCGGGATCCAGGTGCACGCAGCGCGCCCAGGACTCGGCGACCATCGAGCGCAGGGTTCCGGACAGGTCACCGGAGGACAGGAATCCCTCGCGCGCGAGCGCGTGGGCGCGCGCGAGCAGGTCAGGGTCGGTGCCGGCCGGCCAGGCGAGCCACTGCCCGCCGCCGAACGTCCCCGCTGCGCTCACCTGTTCACTCCAGCCGTGCCGGGCCACCAGTCCACGGTGACCGGCGCCATCCGTCACTGTCGAGGGTACGGCGCCCGGCGCGCTGAGGGATGCCCCCCGCCGTGCCGGGTAAGGTCCAGGCCGTGCTGGAGGGCGGGTTCGAGCAACGATGAGTGGACGGCGAGCTGCCGCCGCGAGCTCCCCCACGGGGGTGGCCGGGCGGGTACGCGGCGTGGCGACGGCGCCGCTCGCGCTGCTCCGGCTGCTCGGCCCGACGCAGCTCGCGATCGCCGCCGTCCTGCTGGGCGTCGTCTTGGCCATGGTCGGTCTGGGGCTGCGCTGGTCGGCCTCGGACGAGGCGACGCGCACGGTGCGGCTCGAGGCGCGGACGGCGGTGTCGGTGCTGCCCGGCCGGCTCAGCCCGGGCTCGGCAGTCTCGGTGCAGGCGCACGCCGACGCGGGGGCGACCACGGTGTTCGTCGGGGTGGCCCGGGACGACGACGCGCGCGCCTACCTGGATTCGTCGGGGTGGCTCGAACAGACCGGGCCGGACGACGATGCGACCACGCGCCACGCGGGCACGGCTGCGCTGAGTGACCCCCGGCTGTCGGACGTCTGGGTGAGCTTCGCCGCCACGCCCGGTGAGGCCTCGCTCGCCTGGCCCTCGACCGCCGGGACGTGGCGCATCGTCGCCGCGGCGGTGGCGAGCCCCGGGGCGGCGCCTGCTCCGCTGACCGTGGACCTGTCGTGGTCGGGCAACGCGGCGGCCCGGGGCGGCGGGTGGTGGATCAGCGGTCTGGTGCTGGGCGGCCTCGGTCTCATCGCTCTGGTGGTGCTGCGCCTCCTGGGACGCTCTGCGATTCCGGCGGCCATGTCGTCGACCTCGGCCCGGGTACGGGCACGGTCGGCGCCCCCCGCGCAGGCGTCGCATCCCGGTCAGGCGGTGCCGACCCCGGGTGATCGCCCGGTGCGCCAGGATCCGGGCGATCCGGACCAGACCACGATGATCCCGATGCGAGGTATGCCCGCCGGGGTGAGCCAGGCGCCGCCCTACGTCTCACCGGAGCCGGCCGCGAGACCGGTCACCCCGTCGGCGCCGGGCACCGCACAGACCGGCGTCCAACCCGGCGTCCAACGCAGCGTCCAACCAAGCGTCCAACCCGCTGCACAGGCCGACGACGAATCTGACGACGAGCCGGACGACGAGCCTCCGGTGCTGCCCTTCCGCCGGAGCCCATCGTGATCGCGGGACGGCGACCGCGCTCGATCACGCGAGCGCTGGTCACCGGCGTTCTGATCGCCGGCGTGGCGGGGTGCTCGGGCGCCGGACCTGCGCAGCGGTCCACCTCTGCCCAAGGGTCTCGGGCGTCCGCAGTGTCAGCGGGGCCGTCAGCCTCCGGCGCCTCGTCGGTCGGCGCTTCGTCGGTCGGGGCAGCGTCGGTCGGGGCCGCGTCGGTCGGCTGGGGCCACCCGGCGCTGCTGGAGGCGCAGGTGGTGCGGATCGACGAGATCGCGGACGCCGCGCTGGCCGCCGCCGTCCAGAAGGGCGATGCGACCAGCGTGGGTGGCCGGTTGGTGGGTCCGGCGCGTTCCCTGCTGGCCGCTGAGCTGAAGGTCGCCGCCGGGCGCAGGACGGCGACGCCCACACCGACCCGGCTCGCGGCGTCCCGGGTGGTGGTGCCCGAGGCCGGACCCTGGCCGCGGTGGTTCGTCACCGCCGGTACCGCCGCGGGTCGCCCGACCCCGGTGGTGCGCCTGATGGTCAGCCCGTCGGCCCGCGAGCCGTACGGGGTCTGGGCCGAGCTCGCCCTGCTGCCGGGTGCGACCCTGCCGCAGACCACCCCCGGTGAACCGGGTGCCGAGGTGCTGCCGGTCGATGCCCAGGGGTTGGCGATGAGCCCGGTGAACGTGGCGTTGCGGTACGCCGACGTCCTCAATCGCGGTGCGGCCAGCGAGTTCGTCGCGGCCTTCGCGCCCGACGTGTTCCGCACCCAGCTCGGTGAGCGGTTGGCCGCCGACCGCAAGAAGATCGTCTCCAGCGCGGTGGCCACGATCACCTCGACCCACCGACCGGTCGCCGGCTCGACCCGGGCCGTGCGCACCGCGGACGGTGGTGCACTGGTGTTCGTCGAGATCGCCCACACCTATGCGGTGACGGTCGAGGCCGGTGGTGGCGTGGTGCGCCCCGACGCCGAGCTGGCGGCACTCGCCGGTCGATCGCAGTTCACCAGGACGCTGCGACGTGAGGGCGTGGAGGTATTGGCGTTCACCGTGCCCCGAGCCGGCGGCACGGGTGCCAGGGCCACCGTGCGACTGATTGCTGCGGTGAAGGGAGACGTGAGTGCAACCGGGTCCTGATCCTGGTCCCGATCCCGATCCCGATCCCCCGATTCTCGTCCCGGTCCTGGTCAGCCGTGGCGGCGTGCACTCGTTAGTCTTGACTCAGCCGGCCCTTGCTGTCCGCGATCCACCACGGAAGGTACGCACGACCGATGAGCACTCAGTCCGGCCGGGCACCGCGCCCGGCACTCGATCTTCGTGGCGCTGTCGACCTGTCCGCCCTGGCCGCTCGTTCGGCCCCGACCGCCGCGGCGGGTGACACGGCCTCGGGCGCCTCGCCGGCCTCGGGCTCCTCGGTGATCGCGGTCACCGACACCAGCTTCACCGCCGACGTGGTCGAGCAGTCCCAGACCGTTCCGGTGGTCCTGGACTTCTGGGCCACCTGGTGCGGCCCGTGCAAGCAGCTCTCGCCCGTACTCGAGAAGCTGGCGGCCGAGTTCGATGGCGCCTTCCTGCTGGCCACCGTCGACGTGGATGCCAATCCGCAACTCTCGCAGGCGTTTCGGGTGCAGTCGATTCCCTCGGTCTATGCCGTGATCAAGGGTCAGCCGATCCCGCTGTTCCAGGGGGCTCAGCCCGAGTCCCAGGTGCGCGAGGTGATCACCGAGCTGTTGCGGGTGGCTGCGGCCAACGGGGTGAGCGGTCGTCTCGGCCCGGCGGTCGAGGAGGGGACCGAGGAGGTCGAGGAGGTCGAGGAGTCGTTGCCGCCGCACCACCAGGCCGCTTACGACGCGATCGACGCCGGCGATCTGGACGGCGCGGTGACGGCCTACGAGGCCGCCCTGGCCGAGAACCCTGCCGACGAGATGGCGCGGCTCGGGCTGGCTCAGGTCAAGTTGCTGCAGCGGACCCAGGGCGCCGATCTGCCCACCGCGCGCGCGGCGGCCGCATCGGCTCCGGCCGATGCCGATGCCCAGATGCTGGTGGCCGACCTGGACGTCCTCGGTGGCCACATCGAGGATGCCTTCGTTCGGCTCGTGGACACCGTGCGGATCACCGCTGGCTCGGAGCGCGAACGGGTCAGGGTGCGCCTGATCGAGTTGTTCGAGGTCGTGGGGGTCGACGACCCGCGCGTGGGCGCCGCTCGGTTGGCCTTGGCGAACGCCCTGTTCTGATCAGATCTGATCAGATCTGATCAGAGGGTGTGATCAGAGGGGTTGGATCAGGGCCGGCGGCGTAACACGCCGTCGACCAGGCGGGCCAGGAGGCCTCGTCGGCTCACCGGGCGGAACCTGGCACATTCGGTGCCCGGGCAGAGGGAGCACTCGGTGCCCGCTCGGAAGTGCTCGTGGGCGCTGGCCCGGTGCCCGCAGACACACGGCGCGGAGCCCTCGCTGTGCTGGTCAGAGCTCATGTGCGTCACCCCGGATCATCCGTCTACTCTGCCATGCCGCGTGCCTCGACGACGACATCACCGAGCGCAAACGTGGTGGGGACGAAAGCCCCCTCGGTGCGGTCACCGAAGTGTGACCAGCTTGACCGGAGTGGCGGTCTGTGACCGATTTGCTCACGCTGTGTAGATGTCCCATTAGCTCGGCGTCGAGTAGTTGATGTAGCAAGCGTCACAGGCCCGCACGGCTTGAGGAAGACTTAACGTTGCCGGAACGATCTTTGACGGCTCGTTAGGTAACGGTGCACGATCCGTTATGTCTGATCTGCGGAAAGTGACCACACTTGCATCCTGCCGTGACAACCTTGTCCTCGACCGGCGGAACGCTTGCCCTGAATGCCGTCTGGCGTCGCGGGCACCATGCTTGAATTTCGCCTGACTCGGGGTCACTCAAGGCGCAATTCACGCAGCCCAATGTTGGGCCAAACATGCGCCCGTTCAAGGAGAAACATTGCAGGTGAGTGCCGCTCTCGGCCGCGTCGAATCGTCCGGGGAAGCTCCAACCTCGACGTCCCGCAACCACTCCGGGAAATCGCCACGAATCTCTGTCGTGGTCCCGGCGAGAAATGAGGCAAAGAATCTGCCTCACGTTCTGCCGCTCATTCCTGCCGACGTGCACGAGGTCATCCTCGTCGACGGCCACTCGGACGACGACACCATCGCGGTGGCACAGCAGTGCCTGCCGGGGATCAAGGTCGTCCACCAGACCCGCAAGGGCAAGGGCAATGCGCTCGCCTGTGGCTTCGAGGTCGTCACCGGCGACGTCGTCGTGATGCTCGACGCCGACGGCTCGGCCGACCCGGCCGAGATCCCCGACTACGTCGCGGCTCTGGTGGCGGGGGCCGACTTCGCCAAGGGCACCCGTTTCGCCAAGGGCGGTTCGAGCCACGACATCACGCACCTGCGCAAGTGGGGCAACTTCGGCCTCAACGGCTTGGTGAACGTGCTCTTCGGTACCCGCTACACCGACCTCTGCTACGGCTACAACGCCTTCTGGGCTTCGCTGCTGCCGACGCTGCAGCTGCCGCCGGTCGAGCAGGAGGGTCTCGGTGGGACCGACATGATCTGGGGCGATGGCTTCGAGATCGAGACGCTGATCAACGTGCGCGTGGCCTCGGCCGGCGCCCAGATCGCCGAGGTGGGCAGCGTCGAGCTCGAGCGGATCCACGGGGTCAGCAACCTCAACGCGGTCAGCGACGGTATCCGCGTCCTCAAGACGATCATCCACGAGCGGATGATCGCCCGCCGTCGCGCCCGGACCGCTGCCCTGACGTCGCTCGAGGTCGCCTCGGGGGACCGAGTCCTTGGCTGAGGCCGGATGGGTGCTGACCGCCGATCCGGTACCGCTCGTCACGGGCGAGCCCGCCGTGGCCGACCCTGCTCCGGTCGGCATGGGTCACGGTCATCGGCTGCGCCGAGATGCGTTGTGGCTCATGGTCAGCAGCGGGGCCAGTGCGGTGCTCGGAATGCTGTACTGGGTGGTCGCCGGTAACCGGTACACCCAGGAGCAGTTCGGCCGGGACGGTGCCGTCATCACGGCCATGCTCGGGGTGTCGGCGCTGGGCCAGCTCAACCTGCCGCTCGCCTTGCTGCGGCTGCTGCCCGCGATCACCCGCCGGCGGGGACGGGTGCTCGCGGGTGCCGTGGCGGCCACCGTGGTGGCCAGCCTGGTCGTGGCCGCGCTCGCCCTGGCCCTGTTCCGTGACCAGGTGTCCGGGCTGGAGGCAGCCGGGCGCAACGGGCTCGTCGAGCTGGCGTTCACCCTCGGCGCCGCCCTGTGGAGCATCTCGGTCGCGCTGGACTCGATCTTCGTGGCGCTGCAGCGTGCGCGCTGGGTGCCGGTCAAGAACATCGGCTTCAGCGTCGTGAAGATCGTGTTGGCGTACCTGCTCGTGGGGACCGTCGGCGGCTGGGGCATCTTCGCCTCCTGGCTCGTCGGGACGGCCGCCATCGTCATCCCGTTCGGCGCGATCGCCATCGGCGTCGTCCGTCGGGCGAGCCCGGCCGATGCGCCGAGCCTGTTCCTGGCCGGCAAGGGACGCCGGGCCATGGCCTCGATGCTCGGTCAGGACTACCTGGCCTCGGTCGTGGGTCAGGCCTACGCGCAGTTCGTGCCGATGGTGGTCCTGATCACCGCCGGCGTCGCCGGGTCGGCCTCGTTCGTCGTCCCGTTCAGCGCGACGATGGCGATCGACACCCTGGCCCTGTCCGGGGTGTTCGCGCTGACCGCCGGGGCCGCGCGGCACGAGGCCCACCTGGTCTCGCTCACCCGCACCGCGGCCCGCCAGGTCGCCCTGATCGTCGGTGGCGCCGCCGCGGTCTGTATCGTCGCCGCCCCGTTGCTGCTGATGCCCTTCGGTGTCGGCGGCGGCGCGGCCAGCATCGGCATCCTGCGGGTGCTGGTGATCGGTTCGCTGTTCCGCTCGGTGCTCGCCATGTACGAGGCGTTGTGCCGGATCTGGGGCCGCACCGACCTGATCCTGTTCTTCCAGCTCCTGGTCGGGGTGCCGATGATGGCGCTCGGCTGGTTCGCGGGTCAACGCGGCGGTGCGGCCGCGGTCGCCCTGTGCTGGGTGGGCGTGCACGCCGTGGCCGCCCTGACGATGACACCGCTGGTGGTGCGGTTGTGGCGCCGCCAGCTCGTTGTGGAGAAGCATGTCTGAGGTCAGCTCCGCCCTGCGCCCGAGCCACGTTCCGGACGCCCCCCCGACCGCGGTGGGGGTGCTGGACGTCGAGGACCCCACCCTCGTCCGCTTCCCGGTGACGCCGATCGCTGCCCGTCACCGACGGCTGCGGGTCATGGTCCGCCGGGACGGGCGTCCGCTGGGGTTCGTCGAGGTCGCGGCCGAGGCCGGTGCCTGGGATCCGGTCGCCCTTGCCGAGCAGGTCGACCTGCTCGCGCTGTCGGCCACCGGATCGGCGCCGACGGGGCCGGCGGTGCCGACGGTGCCGGCGGTGCCGACGGTGCCGACGGAACCCGACCCGATGAGCGTCGTGGTCTGCACCCGTGACCGCGCCGAGCTGCTGCGCCGCAGCCTGACCAGCATCCTCGACCAGGCCGGCGCGCAGACCGAGCTCGTCGTGGTCGACAACGCGCCGCGCACCTCCGCGACGCGTGACGTCGTCGACTCGCTGGACGACGCCCGGATCCGCTATGTGCTCGAACCGCGTCCCGGGCTGTCGGTCGCGCGCAACGTCGGCATGGCCCACGCCTCACACGAACTGGTCGCCTTCACCGACGACGACGTGGTCGCCGACCCCGACTGGCTCGTCGGGCTGTCCCGCGCCGCTCGTCACGGGGACGCCGGCTGCCTGACCGGTTCGGTGCCCACGGGCCAGCTGGAGTCGTCGGTGCAGCACTTCTTCGAGCGGCGGGTCGACTGGTCCGGGCAGCTCGAACCGCAGCTGTTCCTGCGTCACGACACCCACCGTGGCCCGCTCTACCCGTTCAGCCCGGGCATCTTCGGCACCGGCGCGAACTTCGCGATCACCCAGTCCGCCTACCGCCAGGTCGGCCCGTTCGACGAGCGCCTCGGCGCGGGTCGACGAACCAAGGGCGGCGAGGACCTCGACTACTTCTTCCGCCTGATCTGGGCCGGGATCGGCATTCGGTACGAGCCGTCGGCCATGGTCTGGCACATCCACCGCCCGGACGAGGCGGCCTACCGCGACCAGGTGCTCGGCTACGGCATCGGCTACGGCGCCTTCGCCACCAAGCTGGCGCTCACCCCGCGCTGGGCGGTCTCGTTCGCGCGCCGCGTGCCCCGTGGGGCGTGGATGCTGCGCCGGGCGATGAAGACCGCCGTCGACGGCCACGGGTTGCCGCCGGAGTTCACCCGGCTCGAACGGCGCGGCATGGTGCGCGGCCCGATCGAGCTCGCCCGTGAGCACCTCGACGGTCTGCGCCGGACGGGCAGGCTTCGGTGACGGCGGTGTACGAGCCCCGGACACGGCAGAGCGTTCCGTTGCCCCGGGTGCCGCAGCTCACCGGGACGACCCGGTGGCAGCGCGCGCGGCGCACCTTTCCCGACTGGGCGGTGTGGGCGGTCTCCGGCCTCTGCCTGGTGCTCTGGCTGTTCTCGCTGGGCCACTTCGACCTGGCGGCGATGTCCGGGTTCGGGCTGCTGAACGCCGCCCCGCTCACCTGGTTCGTCGCGGCGACCCTCGGCTTCGTCGGCTACCTCGTGATCGCCGCGAGCGGCCGCGCCTCCCGCTACGGGCTCGCCGCGCTGCACACCGTGGTCGTCCTCGTGCTCTACGGCACCACGTCGGTGCTCTATCCCGAGCCGCGGTACACCTGGATGTACAAGCACATCGGCATGGTCGAGTACCTGCTGCGCCATCACTCCCTCGATCGCAGCGTGGACGTCTATCACAACTGGCCCGGGTTCTTCGTGCTCGCTGCCGGGTTCACCGAGGCCACCGGGATCTCGCCGCTGACGGCGGCCCGCTGGTCGGAGGTGTTCTTCGGCCTGGTGATCGGCCTGGCGCTCCACTACGCCCTGGGCGGCTTGACCACCGACCGGCGGGTGCGATGGACGTCGGTGGCCGTCTACACGCTGGTCAACTGGATCGGGCAGGGCTACTACGCACCCCAGGCCTTCGCCACCGTGATGATGATGGTGTTCTTCGGGGCGATCCTGCGCCTGCTCGGGAATCACCGGGTGACGCCCCGCCGCGGCGTCCAGTGGGTGCTCGACCGCGTCGGCGCGTCCCCCTGCCTGCCCGCGAGCGGCTCTCGCCCCTCGATCGACCGCGCCATCGCCCTCGCCGCGTTCGCGCTGCTGACGATGACCCACCAGCTCAGCCCGCCGGCCGCGCTGTTGCAGCTGGCCGTGCTCGCCGCGACGGTGCGGTTCCGGCCGATCTGGATGCTCGTCGTCCCGGTCGTCATGGAGGTTGCCTGGGTCGGCCTGGTCGCCTGGCCCTATGCGAGCGAGCACCTCAAGCTGCTCAACGTCAACCTCACCGAGAACATCGCCGTCCCGGGCTCGAACCTGGTCGCCTCGTTACCGGGTATGGAGCTGGCCAAGTGGTCCGGCCCGGCGATGATGGCCACGGTCGCCCTGCTCGCGCTCGCCGGGGTGATCACCCGGTGGGTTCAGGGGTGGGTCGACCTGCCGGTGATCGCCCTGGCAGGTGGACCGGTGCTCATCCTGGGGCTCAATTCCTATGGCTCCGAGGCGCTCTTCCGGGTCTACCTGTACGCCCTGCCCTGGCTGTCCTTCCTGGCGGCCCGGTTCCTGCTCGGCCACGGCCACCACCCGTCGGCGAGCATCGCGGGGTGGCCCGGCGCGATCAGGGCGCTGCCGACAGGGTTGCGCACCACCCTGGTCCGCCAGGTGGCCGCGGGGCTGCTCATCGTGCCGATCACGTTGACCGCCAACTTCTTCAGCGAGCGCTCGAACATCGTGACCGATGCCGACCTGGCGGTCGCCACCTGGTTCGACACCCACACCGAGGGCGATGCCTTCGCCATGCTCGTGGCACCCTCGTACCCGACCCGGGCCACCGGCGCCTACCCGGGGCACATCATCGAGGACGGCGCCTTCGCCCCGGCCGTGACCTCCTGGATGAAGCAGACCGGGCGGGCCGAGTATGCCTTCGAGGCCAGCGACGAGCTGTTCGGCATCTTCAACTGGCGTCCCGGATACCTGGTGTTCACGCCCTCGGAGCGCAACTACGCCCAGATGTGGGGGCTGTTGCCCGGTAGCGAGTACGACCGGTTCCGCACCATGGTGGCCAAGTCCCCGAACTTCACCGTGGTCTACCGCCGGGGCGAGGGAATGATCGCCAAGTACGTGGGCCCGGCGACGTGACCCGAACGGACACCACCCGCGCAGCGATTTCGGCGCCGGGCGGACGACGTCTGCCGCTGCGTCGGGCCGCGGTCGGGACGGGGCTGCTGGCCTCGACCCTGATGGCCATCGCCGCGTGCGGACCGGCCCGGCACGAGAGCGTCGTCCTCGATTCGACGTTCGACGGCCCGGCCGGTTCACCACCCCCGGCGCCCTGGACCGCCCAACTCGGCGGCGGCGGCTGGGGGAACGAGGAGCTGCAGACCTACACCGACCGGGCCGAGAACGTCTCGCTCGACGGGCAGGGCCACCTGCGGATCACCGCCCGGCGTGAGGATTTCACCGGCGCGGACGGCATCCCGCGGGAGTACACCTCGGCGCGGCTCACCACCGAGAAGACCTTCAGCTTTCGGTACGGCCGCGTCGAGGCGCGCATCGCCGCGCCACACGGCCAGGGGCTGTGGCCGGCCTTCTGGCTGCTCGGTGACCTCGCCGAGCAGGCCGACTGGCGGACCGCGGGGGAGATCGACGTCCTCGAGGTCTTCGGCCCCGACCCGCGCCGGCACGCCACGGTGCACGGGTTCTCGGACGAGCCGCGGGGCTGGTCGAGGACCGCGGCCACCTCGGACCTTCTCGATCTCACCACCGGTTTCCACACCTACACGCTCACCTGGGAACCGGGCCGGGTGCGGGTCGCGGTCGACGGCTCGACCCTGCTCGACATCGACCGATCCGAGCTGAGTGCCGGTCAGACCTGGTCGGTCGACAAACCCCTGCACCTGATGATGAACCTCGCGGTCGGGGGCACCCAACCCGGCCGACCCGACGACACCACACCGCTGCCCGCCGAGTTCCTCGTCGACAGCGTGACGGTATGGCAGGAGACCGACTCGTGACCACCGACCGCGGAGAATCCACGATGGCCCAGATCCCCTCTCTCACAGCCGATACGGCGTCCGTGCCGGGCAACTCGCCCTCGGGTGCGTCGGGTGCGTCGGGTAGCGGTCGGCCGCAGCTGTCCGAGGTGACGGTCGTGATCATCTGCCACGACCTGAAGCGCTGGCCGTTCCTCGAGGCGGCGGTCACCGGTGTCACCACACAGGGCGCGAGCTCGCTGATCATCGGCGTCGATCACAACCCGGAGCTCGAGGGGCGGATCCGCGCGCAATGGCCCCACGTGCCGGTCGTGCCCAACCGCCACCAGCGGGGGGCCTCGGGCACCCGGAACTCCGCGGCCGAGTTGGTGACCACCCGCTTCATCGCTTTCCTGGACGACGATGTCGTCGCCTGGCCGCACTGGCTCGAGCGCCTGCTCGAGGTCATGGTCGACCCCACCGTGGTGGGCGCCGGTGGTCGCGTCGTGCCGATGTGGCAGGGCAGTGCACCGCGCTGGTTCCCCGAGGAGTTCGGCTGGGTGATCGGCACCAGCTTCAAGGGGCTGCCGGTGAGCACCTCGCCGATCCGTAACGTGTGGGGCGGCAACATGATTGCCCGGCGCGATGCCTTCGAGGCGGTCGGCGGCTTCCGGACGACCTTCGGCAAGGTGGGGGACCGCGCCCGGCCGGAGGACACCGAGTTGTGCATCCGGATGTCGGCGGTCGTGCCGGGCGGGCACTGGATGTACGTGCCGGAGGCCGAGGTGGGTCATCAGGTGCCCGCCGCGCGCACCCGCATCGGCTACTTCGTCAACCGGTCCTACCACGAGGGCCGCGGCAAGGTGGAGCTCGACGACCTGTCCGGCGAGGACGACGTGCTCGCCGACGAGCGCAGTTACCTGACCCGCACGCTGCCGGCGGGGATCCGCGACGGCGTGGTCGACGCCGTCCGGGGCGATGCGGCCGGGCTGGCGCGCGCCGGGGCCATCGCGGTCGGTGTCGCAGCCGCCGGCATCGGGGCCGCGGCCGGCCGGGTGGCCTCACGGCGGGAGCGTCGCGGGGCGAATCCGGTCGCCTCGTCAGCGGCCCCGGCGCGGCCGCCCGCGGCCGATGCCGAGGGCGCCCGGGCAGCATTGGGCCTGGTCGAGCCGCCGATCTGGGTCGGTGAGCTCGACCTCGAGGCCGGCCCGGCCGAGCTGGCCGTCGAGCCCGGCTACGCCTGGGCCCGGATCCTGCCGCGCACGGGTTTCGCGGTCGGCCAGCCGGTCATCGTGCCGGTTCGTGACGGTCGGGTTCTCGCCACGGAGGTCGTGGCGGCCTGCGGCGCCTGGGAGCCGGACGCCACGTTGCGCAGCGCGCCGCAGATTCCCGACGGGCTGAGCCTGGCGGTGACCGTCGGCACCCGCAACCGGCCGGAGCAACTGCGCCGGATGCTCGACAGCCTGGCCCGGGTCGAGGCGCCGGTGACGATCCTGGTGGTCGACAACGCCCCGTCGGACGACGCCACCCGGCTCGTCGTCGAGGCCATGGCCGCTCGGGACGGCAGGATCCGGTACATCCTCGAGCCCCGCCCGGGGTTGTCGGTCGCCCGCAACCGGGCGCTGCGCGAGACGGGGGCCGACGTCCTGCTGTACACCGACGATGACGTCGAGGTCGACGAGAACTGGATCCGGGTGCACGCTGCGGCCTTCGCCGATCCGAGGGTGACGGTCTCGACCGGTCAGGCCTTCGCCGCTCGATTGGACGTGCGCGACGAGCTGCTCTCGGAGATGACGGTGGCCTGGGGCAAGGGCTCGCAGCCGCGCAGCTTCAGCCTGGCCGACCCTCCGGCCGACCTGCCGATCTTTCCGTTCAGCCCGGCCATGCTCGGCGGCGGGCTCAACTTCGCCGTCCGGGTCGATGTCGCCCGGGCGATCGGCGGCTTCGACGAGACGCTCGGTGCGGGGTCGCCGATGCGGGGTGGCGAGGACTGCGACTTCATGATCCGCGCGGTCCGCCGCGGTGGCGTGATCCGCTACAGCCCCAACGCCTTCGTCTGGCACCACCACCGGCGTGAGCCGGGCGACTTCGACAAGCAGCGGCTCGACTCGGGCGTGGGGCTCGGCGCCTACCTCGCCAAGCTCGCCACCGAGCCGGCGGCCCTGGTCGAGATGGCCCGGCGGTTGCCCGCGGGCCTGCGTCACTTCGGCACCTTGCGTTCGACGGCGGCCGGTGCCGGGGTGGACAGCCGGCAGCGATCCACCGAGCTGAAACTCACCGCCCGGGGGGCGTTGGGCTATCACCGCGCGCGCCGCGCGGTCCGGGCCGCCGGAGGGCACGCCGCCGATCGGCCGCTGTCGTCGATCGGATCGACAGGGCAGATGGGTGACGTTCACTGAAAGTGGTTGTAGCGGCACCGTCCGTCTGATTGCATTCGCCGATGCCTCGGGAGACACCCGTGACGGCGTCGTCCGCGCCCCGACTGCCGATCCTGATGTACCACTCCATCCCGGCGCACGGACCGGGCTCCGACCTGGCGGTCCCGGTCGCGCGGTTACGCGACCAGTTGCTCGCCGTCCGGGATGCGGGCTGGACCATTCTCGGGCAGACCGCGGCGTGGCAGACCCTGCGCCGCGACCCCACGGCTCGGCTGGTGGCCCTGACCTTCGACGATGGTTACGAGGACTTTCTCGGCGCGCTGCCGGTGCTGGCCGAGGTGGGGGCCTCGGCCAGCCTGTACCTGCCGGTGGAGGAGCTCGACCGACCCGGGTTCCTGACCCGCGCGCAGGTGGACGAACTCCCGCCGGATCTGGTCGAGATCGGCAGCCACGCGCGCCGTCACATGCCGCTGGACCTGCTGGATCCCCGATCCCTGGAGGAACAGGTGCAGGGCAGCCGGGACGACCTCGAGCAACTCCTGGTCCGCCCCGTGGTCTCGTTCTGCTACCCGAACGGCTACGTCTCCCCGCGGGTGCGGCGTGCCGTGGCAGCCGCCGGGTACACCAACGCCTGCATCGTCGGACGACGCGTGGCGCGACGCTCCGACGACCCGCTCCGGTTGCCCCGGCTGCAGGTGACGGCCGCGCACTCGGGGGCGGACGTGCTGCATCTGCTCCAGGTCGGTGAAGGCAGCGTGCTGCCGATGGTCAAGCGCCTGGCGCAGCCGGCCTGGCGGGTGGTGCGGCGCACGGTCCACCGCACCACCGGCAAGGTCGTGACCTAGGCCGTGCCCTCGGTGCCCTCTGTGCCCTCTGCGCCGGCGTCGCCCACTGCGCCGGTGGTCGGCTCGTCCTCGCGCACCAGCCAGACGGCGCCCAGGGGCGGCACCCGCAATTGCGCGGACGCCGGCCGACCGTGCCACTCGATCTGCTCGGCCTGCACCACCCCGAGGTTGCCCACGCCCGATCCGCTGTAGTAGCCGGCGTCGCTGTTGAGCACCTCGCGCCACCGCCCGGCGTACGGCAGGCCCACCCGATAGTTCTCGTCGGGCACCCCGCTGAAGTTCGTGATGGCCACCAACGGCTGGGTGCGGGCCTTGTTCCAGCGGATGAACGAGAAGGTGTTGTGCGCCGAGTCGTTGGCGTCGATCCACTCGAAGCCCTCGGGGGCGAAGTCGACCTCCCACAGCGCCGGGGTGGCCTGGTAGACCCGGTTGAGGTCACGCACCAGCTGCTGCAGGCCGGCGTGCCACGGGGTCTCCTCCAGCCACCAGTCCAGACTGCGCGACTCGGCCCACTCGGCCTCCTGACCCAGCTCGACGCCCATGAAGATCAGTTGCTTGCCGGGGTGCGCCCACATGAACGCCAGGTAGGCCCGCACGTTGGCCAGCTGCTGCCAGCGGTCGCCGGGCATCTTGCGCAGCAGCGAGCCCTTGCCGTGCACCACCTCGTCGTGGCTGACGGGCAGGCAGAAGTTCTCACTGAAGGCGTACATCAGCGAGAACGTCATCTGATGGTGGTGGTACTGCCGGTGGATCGGCTCCTTGGCGATGTAGTTCAGCGAGTCGTGCATCCAGCCCATGTTCCACTTCAGCCCGAAGCCCAGACCGCCGACGTGGGTGGGCCGGGTGACACCCGGCCACGCGGTCGACTCCTCGGCGATGGTGACGACGCCCGGGCAGCGCTTGTAGGCGGTGGCATTGGCCTCCTGCAGGAACGAGACCGCCTCGAGGTGCTCCCGGCCGCCGTACATGTTGGGCACCCACTCGCCGTCCTTGCGCGAGTAGTCCAGGTAGAGCATCGAGGCCACGGCGTCGACCCGGAGGCCGTCGATGTGGAACTCCTCCAGCCAGTAGATGGCGTTGGCCACCAGGAAGTTGCGCACCTCGGTGCGGCCGAAGTCGAACACGTGGGTGCCCCACTCGGGGTGGTCACCCTTGCGCGGGTCGGCGTACTCGTACAGCGGCTGGCCGTCGAAGCGGGCCAGCGCCCACTCGTCCTTGGGGAAGTGGGCCGGCACCCAGTCGAGGATGACGCCGATGCCCGCCTGGTGCAGCGCGTCGACCAGGTGACGGAAGTCGTCCGGCGACCCGAAGCGTGAGGTGGGCGCGTAGTAGGAGGTGACCTGGTAACCCCAGGAGCCGCCGAAGGGGTGTTCGGCGACCGGCATCAACTCGACATGGGTGAAGCCGAGATCCTTGACGTACCCGACCAGCTGGTCGGCCAGTTCGCGGTAGCTCAGACCCTGGCGCCACGAGCCGAGGTGCACCTCGTAGGTGCTCATCGGCGAGTTGTGGACGTCGCGGCTCGCCCGCTCGGTCATCCACGCCGCATCACCCCAGGCGTACGAGGAGTCGATCACGACGCTGGCGGTGGACGGCGGCACCTCCGTGCCGAAGGCCATCGGGTCGGCCTTCTGGCGCCAGCCGCCGTCCTTGCCCAGGATCTCGAACTTGTACCGCGCCCCGGCGGCGACGCCGGGCACGAACAGCTCCCACACGCCCGAGCCGCCGAGGCTGCGCATGGTGTGGCCGCGCCCGTTCCAGTGGTTGAAGTCGCCGATCGCCCGGACCGCCTGGGCGTTGGGTGCCCAGACCGCGAACGAGACCCCCGACGAGGTGCCCATGGGGCCGTCGAAGCTGCGCACGTGGGCGCCGAGGGCGTCCCACAGCTGCTCGTGACGTCCCTCGTTGATCAGGTGCAGGTCGATCTCGCCGATGGTGGGCAGGTGCCGGTAGGGCTCGTCGAACCGGACGGTCGGCACGTCGTCATAGGTGACGTCGAGCCGATAGTCGACCACCTCGGCCGACGGCAGGACGACGACCCAGATGCCGTCCTGCTCGTGCGTCATGGCGTAGCCGCGGCCGTCGGCGGTCACCACGACCACCGAGGTGGCCAGCGGCCGCACGGTCCGGATGGTCAGGGCGCCGTCGTGCAGGTGAGCCCCGAGCACCGAGTGGGGGTTCCAGTGCGCGCCGGCGGCGATCTGCGCCAGCGTGGCGGCATCGACCGGCATCGGCGTGGTGGGGGCCGGTGCGGCGGCGGTGCTGCTGGGTGGTGGCGCCGCCTTGACGGTCCGAGTGGTGGTGCGGCTGGTCTTGGGCGCCTCGCTCGACATGCCGTCAGTCTGTCGCCCCCCGTGGTCGTTCGCCACCACCTGGCATGAGATGTGCAACCGCTTTCCTCGCCGATGGCAGGATCAGGGGCTGTGGCGGGGATTCTGCACGTCTGTCGGGCCAACCGGGCACGGTCGGCGTTGGCCGAATTGGCCACGCGTGAGCTGCTGGCACGTCACGGGCTGGACGGCGTGGTGTCGGTGGGGGGTGCCGGCACCTGGACACCGGGCGGCGAGGCGATGTGGCCACCGGCGGCCCACGAGGCGCTGCGCTGGGGGTGGGACCCGTCGTCCGTGCGTTCGCGCGGGCTGACCGTGCCCCTGGTGCGTGAGGCCGACCTCATCCTCGCGGCGACGCGGGAGCTGCGCGATGAGGTGATCGCCCAGGCGCCGTTCGCGGTGCGCCGGACCTTCACCTGGCTCGAGCTGGCCTGGTTGATCGGCGGGCTGGGACCGGCGGGATTGTCCGGTGAGCTCGAGGCGCTCGCGCCGCAGCAGCGATTGGCGGTGCTGCCGTCCCTGCTCGGGCGGGTTCGGGGTCGATTGTCGGTGCCGCCTGGTTCATCCTTCGATGTCCTCGATCCGGTGGATTGCCCGGCTGATTATCTGCCGGGTGCCACGCAGCAGATTCAACGGTGTGTCGCGGCACTCGTCGGTGTCCTTGCAGGTCAGCCCGTCTGACGCCTCATCCGTTCGGGCCATTCCGGGGGTGGGGTGCGGGATTCTACGGAGAATCACTAATCGGATACAGAGCGTGTGGCAGGATCGTGCGCAGTCAGTGACCAACTAGGTCATCTGAGTAACCAATTGGGGATTTCGCTCCGAGGGGGAGATCGCAACCATGAAGCTACGGACGCGCATGAACGCCGCTGTCGGGGCCGGCGTTCTGGCGACGCTGTCGCTGACCGCGTGGGGCTTGTCGAGCGCACAAGCCGCCCCGGTCACCGGCGCCGCTGCCTCGGCGACACTGGCCCACCGCATGATCTCGGTTCACGAGCCGAAGGGTCGCGCCGGCGATGGGCACGGTGGCGAGCACAGCGGCGGGTCGTCACGCGACGGGCACCACTCGAAGGCCAAGCCGAAGGGCAAGAAGGCCGACAACCGGCACGACAACCACGGTGGTGGCACCAACGGCAACAACGGCGGGGACCACGGTGGTAACCACGGTGGCGGACACGGCTGCCACTACCCGCCGAGCCGCTCGCACCAGGTGGTGCTCAACGCCCCCTCGAAGGGCCACGGCCGCACCCTGACCCTGACCGGCAAGGTCACGCACAACGGGTGTGGCGTCTCCTACGCCAAGGTCGGCCTGTACAGCTCGCACGATGGTTCGACCGGCTGGGTGCTGATCAACAAGGCCAAGGTCGGCAAGGACGGCAGCTTCTCGTTCCAGGTGTCGAGCAAGGGCTCGCACTACTACCAGAGCGTGGTGGCGCCGGACCAGGGTCACGATCCCGCAGCCTCGGGGATCGTCTCCTCGCGCCATCGCTGACCGTCCCGTTACACCCGACCGGCGGATCGAGGGGGCCTTCCGGTAATGAAGAAGCCTGCGCGCCTGCTCCTGTGGGGCGCGGCAGTGATCGGCGTGGCCGGCGGGCTGTCCGGGGCATGGATTGCCTGGACAGCCCGCGAGGCCCGGGCCGAGCTCATGGCAGCTCGCAGTGAACTCGGCCCCCTGCAGGCCGGCGTCCTCAGCGGCGATGCCGGGGTGGCCTCGCGGATCTCCCGCCTGCAACTCCACGCGGCTGCCGCCCGAGACATCACCGACGATCCGATCTGGACGGCGGCGGCTCACCTGCCATGGCTGGGCCGTCCGGCGGTCACCGTGCGCGGGTTGACCCGGGCGGTGGATTCCGTTGCAGCCGAGAGCCTTCCGGTACTGGCCACAGCGGCCACCGAAGTGCACCCGGCCCGGTTGCTGGACGCCGGTGCGCTCGACGTGAACGGACTCGCCTCGGCCGCGGTGCCCCTGGCCAAGGCCGATGACGCGCTGCGCTCGCAGCGGGACGCCGTCGAGGCCCTGCCGTCGAGCTGGCTCGGGGTGGTGTCCACCGCTCGCAGTGAGATGCTCGACCAACTGACCAAACTCTCGGCTCTGACGGCCTCGGCGCGCACGGCCTCCGAGATCGCACCCGGCATGTTGGGCAAGGACGGCCCGAGACGCTATTTCGTGGCGTTCCAGAATCCGGCCGAGACGCGCGGCACGGGGGGCCTGCTCGATGCATTCGCGATCGTGCGGGCCGAGCGGGGCCGGGTGGTCGTCGAACAGACCGGCGCCAACACCCAACTGCCGGCGCTGCCCGAGACCATCACGGGGCTGGATGCCGGCTTCCTGGACCGTTACGGGTCTCAGGGCGCCACCAGCTTGTGGGTGAACGCCAACCTCAGCCCGCACTTCCCCGAGGTGGGCGCGGCGTGGCTGGCGATGTGGCAGTCCGCCACCCGGCAGAAGGTCGACGGCGCGGTCGTGCTCGATCCGGCGGCACTGGCGGAGGTGTTGCGGGCGACCGGCCCGGTCACCGCCCCCACCGTGGGAACCGTTGGCCCGGAACGGATCGAGAAGCTCGTGTTGCTGGAGCAGTACCAGCGCTCGGACCTGTCCGCCGAGCGCAAGAAGCTCATGCTGGGCGTGGGCGTCGCGGCGATGAACGCCGTGCTGTCGGGCAAGGCCGAGCCGCGAACGCTGATGCCGGCGCTGGCCCGAGCCGCTCGCACCGGTCACGTGCTGCTGTACAGCTCGCGTCCGGCGGAGCAGGCCGTGCTCAACCGATCGCAGCTGGACGGCGCGGTCGACGACACCCGGGGGGCCTTCGCGCAGGCCGTCGTGGTCAATGCGGCGGGCAACAAGTTGGACAGTTGGCTCCAGCAGTCGCTCAGCTATCAGGTGGAGCACTGTGCCCCGGCGGGACGCCAGGTGGCCATCACGGTGAACTTGACCAACTCGGCCCCGAGCAAGGGGTTGCCGGAGTATGTGACCGTCCGCAGCGACAGGCCGGTGTACAAGACCGTGCCGGGTCAGAACCGGATCGGTCTGCAGGTGCTGGTGACGCGCGGGGCGCGCGTCGAGTCGGCGCAACTCGACGGGGTGCCGGTCGAGCTGGCGCCGCCGCTGGACGACCTGCCCGCCTCGCTGCCGACCGGCGGCGTCGTGGGTAAGGGGCAGGACAGTGGGTTCCTCACCGAGACGCTCACGGCGGGAAGGCCTTCGTACGGAATGGATGTCGAGATACGACCGGGCGCCCGTCGCACCCTGGTGCTGCACCTGCAGGAGCCGGCCGGCGTGACCGGATCACCGGTGCTCCCGTTGCAGACCATGGTCAAGACGCCGACGGCCTCGGCGGACGTGAGTGCCTGTGGGGTGGGATCGTGAAGGCGGCCTGGCAGCAATCGCTGGACACCGGGGGAGTGCCGTTGCTTGACTACGTCGACCTGCGCCGCGCCGAGGTCCACGACACCGTGCCGCTCGACCTCGACCTTGACCTGCACCCCACGCTCCCGGCGCGGCCGTCGGTGATCCCGACGCCGCGGGTCCAGACAGAGCGTGCGTTCGAGGTGGTGCAGGACGCCGCGACCGATCGGCCGGCGTCCTGGATGCGGTGGTACGTCGCGGCACTCATCTGCCTGGATGCCGTCGCGGTGGTGGTGGCCGGCCTGCTGGCGCTGCTGGTGCGCTTCGGCACCGTCGACCAGCCGCTCAAGGGCACCACCTACATGTTGTTCGTGCTCGCGGCCACGGTGCCGTGGGTCGGCATCATGGCCGCCTCGCGGGCCTACGAACAGCGCTACCTGGGGCTGGGCAGCGAGGAGTTCCGCCGGGTGGGCAACGCGGTGGTGCGCTTCACCACGTTGATCGCCGTGGTGGCTTATCTGCTCAAGATCGATGTGGCGCGCGGCATGGTCGCCCTCGCGCTGCCGCTGTGTGCGGTGCTGACCTTGGTGCAGCGCTATGTCGCGCGACAGGTTCTGCACCGGCTGCGCGGCGCGGGTGCCGCCTGCCACCGGGTCTTGCTGGTCGGAGAGGAGGGCTCGGCCAAGGCGTTGCAGCAGCGGCTGCTGGCCAGCCCGCACGCCGGGCTGCGGGTGGTGGGGCGATGCTCGCCGGTGGGGCGTGACCAGGGCGGCAGCCTGGCCCATGTGCGCGAGGCGATCGAACTGGTCCGCGCCGACACCGTGGCCGTGGCTCATTCACCAGGGGTGACCCCGGAATCGTTGCGCCGCATGGCCTGGGCACTCGAGGACACCGGTGTCGACCTGCTGGTGGCGCCGGCCTTCACCGATGTCGCCGGACCCCGCATCCACGTGCGCCCGGTCTCGGGGCTGCCGCTGTTGCAGATCGCCTCGCCGCAGTTCACCGGGGCCGGCAAGGTGGTCAAGCGGGCGATCGACATCGCGGCGACGCTGCTGCTGTTGACGGTGCTCGCACCCGGTCTGCTGGTGGTGGCGCTGCTGGTCGTCATCACCAGTCGCGGCCCTGCACTGTTCAGCCAGCAGCGCATCGGCCGTGACGGGCGGCCGTTCAAGCTCTACAAGTTCCGCAGCATGTGTGTGGACGCCGAGCAGCGGCGCCAGGAACTGTTGGCGCACAACGAGTCCGATGGTGTGCTGTTCAAGATGCGCGAGGACCCGCGGGTGACCCGGGTCGGCCGCTGGATGCGCCGGTTCTCGATCGACGAGCTGCCGCAGTTGGTGAACGTGCTGCGCGGTCAGATGTCGCTGGTGGGGCCGAGGCCGCCGTTACCCAGTGAGGTGGCCCAGTACGAGCAGCACGTGCATCGGCGGTTGCTGGTCACGCCGGGTCTGACCGGGCTGTGGCAGGTCAGTGGGCGATCGGACCTGTCGTGGGAGGAGTCGGTGCGCCTGGACCTGTACTACGTCGAGAACTGGTCGGTGGCCATGGATGCCGAGATCCTCTGGAAGACGATGTTCGCCGTCCTGCGTGGCAGCGGAGCGCACTGATGCGCCTGGATCGATCGGCTCGCGTCTACGTGGCAGGTCATCGCGGCATGGTGGGTTCGGCGGTCTGGCGCCACCTCGAGGCGCAGGGGTTCACCGACCTGGTGGGCGCGACGTCGTCCGAGGTCGATCTGCGTGACCAGGGGGCGGTCGACGCCTTCCTGAAGGAGGCCGAGCCGCAGGTCGTCGTCTTGGCGGCGGCCCGGGTCGGCGGCATCCTCGCGAACTCGACCGCGCCGGCGGACTTCCTGGCCGACAACCTGCGCATCCAGCTGAACGTCATGCAGGCCTCCCAGCGCATCGGCGTCGAGCGGTTGCTGTTCCTGGGGTCCAGCTGCATCTACCCCAAGTTCGCCCCGCAGCCGATTCGTGAGGACGCTCTGCTCACCGGCGCGCTGGAGGAGACCAACGACGGCTACGCCATCGCCAAGATCGCCGGCATCCTGCAGGTACAGACGCTGCGCCGCCAGTTCGGGGTGCGCTACATCTCGGCCATGCCGACGAACTTGTACGGTCCGCACGACAACTTCGACCCGACGTCCTCGCACGTGCTGCCGGCGATGATCCGCCGCTTCCACGAGGCGAAGCTGACCGGTGCGCCCTCGGTCACGTTGTGGGGTAGCGGGACGCCGCGCCGCGAGTTCCTGCACGTCGACGACCTCGCCGAGGCGCTGCTGTTCCTGCTCGAGAACTACGACAGCCCCGAGACGATCAACGTCGGCACCGGGGTCGACCTGACCATCCGCGACCTCGCCGAGCTGGTGGCCGACGTCGTCGGCTGGCACGGCGAGATCGGTCAGGACACCTCCAAACCCGATGGGACGCCGCGCAAACTGCTCGACGTGAGCCGGCTGAACGACCTCGGCTGGACGGCGCGCACGCCGCTGCGCGAGGGCATCGCCGCGACCTACGCGTGGTTCGTGGCGCACGAGCTCTGACGAGACCCTCGCCCGGGCACGGCTGTTGACTGATGTGACAGCAAATGTCAGGGTGGCTCGAACCGGTGATCGCGAGCCGGCGTCCACTCTGCAGGAGGTCTGCCATGACGCACGTGCTGAATCGGTCTCGTTGGGCGGTTGTGGTGGCCCTCTTGGCTGCGGCGGCCGGTTTGCTCGCCGTCCAGGCCGGTCAGTCGCAGGGTGCCCCGACACAGCCCTCGGCCCGAGGCGCGATCTGACCCCGCGGTGATCATGCAATCCGTGCACGCTCGGCCTGAGGGTCTCGGGAATCGGCTCGTTGAAACTGGCCATCGTCCTCGACGGGTCGGGCAGTCGGAGATGTGTTGGTCCATGTCCGGTGAACCGCAGTCGTGCCCCCGATCCTGAGACGCCTGTCGCTCGGCCGTCGTGGTGCCTGTTGGCTGCTCGGCCGGTTGCTGTCCAAGCGGTCGAGAGCCAGCCGGCGCCGACCCGGACGGTGGCCAAGGGCAACCTGCCCTGGGCGATCTGATCTTCATTCGCCTACCTAGTTCTCGAACCAGGAGGTTGTCGTGCCCCACGTCCTGAAGCGCAGCCGTTCCGCCATCCTGGTCGCTCTGTTGGCTGCGGCCGTCGGCTTGCTCGCGGTGCAGGCTGCGCAGTCTCAGAGTGCCCCGCCCCAGCCCTCGGCCCGGGGTGTCATCCCCTGGGCGATCTGACCGAGATCAGCGCCGGCGCTTGCCCGGGGTGATCTGCATGGCGCGGACGGCGTCCAGGTGCGGGTACACATGCTCGGCGTCGTCGATGGACGGCGCCGCGTGGCGTGGCGGCTCGCTCCAGGCGCGCGGCGCCGGGTCGACCTGTCCCTCGGTGAACTGCTGCCCGTACCCGGACGGGTCGACGCTGTACCCGGGCTCGGGCTGAGCCGGCTCGGGTGGTGGCCCGAACTCCGGCCCGGGGTAGGTGGTCTGCCCCCAGGACGACGCCCACGGCGCGGACTGTTCACCGGGCTCCGACGACTGTCGGGGCAGCGGGGGCGTCTGGTCGATGCCCTGTGGCGGACCCTGCGGCGGGGGTGCGGTCTGCCAGGCCGGCGGCTCGTGCGCGTCGTCCCGACCCGAGGTCGGCGATGGCGGAAGCGGTAGGGCCGGCGAGGCCATGGCCAGCGGAACCCCCGGCAACACCTCGGGCTCGTATCGATAGGTGAACATCGGTGCCGCGGGCGGCTCGGCCGGAGGCGTCTCCCGTCCGGGCGCGGACATCGGTCGGGTCGACGGCGGGTTTTGGTGCCGCGTGTGCAGGTCGGTCGCGTGACGCTCGGGGGCGTCGTCCTCGTACGGGGGGAACGTCGCACTGGGGGTGAACAGCGGGTTGCCCGAGGCCGGGGGTGTCGCGGGCAGGCCCCATGGGCTGGTGTCCGCGACGTCGTGGGGTGTCTCTGACCGGCCGGGCTCGTCGCCTGACCCGTGGCCTGGATCATGGCCTGGATCGCTGCCTGGATCACTGCCGGAATCGTGGTGGTCGACAAGCGCCGCAACGGGTTCGGCGAACTGCGGGAAGGTCGGCTCTGGCTCGCGCGGTTCGGCGCTGCGGGGTTCGGGGATCGGGGACACCACCGGGCCGAACGACGGTTCGGCGTACGGATCCCCCGGGGTGTGGTCGGGGGAGTAGTCGGCGGCGGCCCATTCGTCGGTCTTGACGTGGGCGGCGGGCAGGCCCATGGGCGGGGTGAGGTCCATCGTGACCCGCTCGGGCTCGAACGCGGGACCGGGCTCGAATGCAGGGTCGGACTCGAATACGGGATCGGGCTCGGGGGGCGGGTCGGGCACCGTGATCGGCTCGGCGAGCGGGGCACCGATCGCCAGGGGCGGTGGCATGGCGATGCGGTCGCCGGCCGAGGGCGGTGGGAACGGGGGTGGGGCCTCATGCGAGGCCGTCGCCCGGGCGAGATAGGTCGGCGGCTCATCCGCGTCGACGGGTTCGTCGATCGCGAAGGCGGCCGGCTCGTCGTCCTCGTCGATGAACAGGGGGAGGGGATCGGAGGGCTGCGCGGGCTCGGCAAGCGGCTCGGCGACGCGGCGCCCCGTGGAGGGCGAGTCGTCCCACTCGGAGGATCCGGAGCCGAGGTCGATGAACTCGTCGTCGGCAGGTTCGGCCGACCGGGCGGGCGCCGCCGCCTGAGCGGCGGGGGCGGGCGCCGGCTCGACCCAGGTCGGCGTGGACAGCTGCGTTGCCGCAGCCCACCGGTCGATCGCGTCGTCGAGCGGTGGGACGACGGCCTCCGGCTCCGGCTCCGGCATGTGCGTCGGCAGGGGCATCGGGGCCGGCATGGGCATCGGCGCCGGGTGCACGACCTGCTCCGGCACGTCCAGGTACGTGGATTCGGCAGTGGGTGTGAACGGGGTTGGCGCTGAGGGCATCTGGTCGAACGACGGCGGGGGCGGCGCCGAGCCGAAGTCGGCCGCCGATCCGAACGGTGACGCCGATCCGAATGGTGACGGGGGTGGTGCGGTGGCGGGCGGTCGGGGCGCAAAGGCCGGCGGGGCGACGGGCATCGCGGGTGGTGCCGGAGGCATGCCTGGCATCACGATCGGGTTCGGGAGCTGCCCGGACATGGTCTGGAAGATGGGTTCGGGCGAGGGAGCGGTGGTCGGGGTGATCGACGTACCGGGCCTCATGCCCGGTCCGGTCATCGCCGACACTGCGCCGGCCAGCGTGTCGGGTGGTGCGGCCTCACTGCCGTACGGGGTGGCCGAGGGCATCACGGGGGGCGCCGGCGGCAGCGGGGCGGTGGCGCTGTAGGGAGTCTCGACCTCGGGGGCAGCAGCACCGCGGCGGCGGCTCAGCCACGACCCGCGCGGGACGGCGCCGTGGTGGGGTGGCGTCGTCCGCTTCGGCTCGGGACGGCGCGTGCTCGTGGTCCGCGGGGTGGCGCTGCCCGCGGCAGGCACCCCGACCAGGGCGATCCCCAGTAGTGGGGCGCCCAACGTCATCAGTTCGGTGACGACGGTGCGCAGTCGATCGGTGGCGGTGTTGCCCGAGCGGGCGACCAGGATGGTGCCCTCGCAGAGGCGGCTCAGGGCGGCGGCGTCCGCCACCGACTCGAGGGCGGGGGTGTCCAGGACGACGGTGTGGCCGTCGTCCAACAGGGTGCGCACGATGCGCGACATGCGGGTGCCGGCCAACAGGTCACCCGGGTTCGGCACGGGTGGGCCGGAGGTGATCACGCGCAGGTCGAGTCCGGAGCTCCACGGCTGCAGGGTGGTGTCGAGGTCGCTGGTGCCGGTGAGCAGCGAGGTGAGCCCGGGGTGATCGGGTCGCAGTGACAGGGCAGCGGCGATGCCCGGCCGGTGCAGGTCGGCGTCCACCAGGACGACGTCGACGCCGGTGTGGGCCAGGGCGAGGGCTAGGTTGACGGCGGTGGTGGTGCGGCCCTCGCCGGGGCCGGCGCTGGTGACCAGCAGGGCGCCGAAACCGATGCCGGACGGCGCCATCGGCAGGTGTGAGCGCAGCCGGCGGAACGACTCGGCGTAGCCGGTGGTGGCCTCCGCGCCGGTGAACCCGGCCAGGGTGCGGCCCGGGTGGTAGGGGATCTCGGCCAGCACCGGCAGGCCGAGGCCGTCGGTGATGTCGGCGCGGCGGCGGACGCGGCGGTCGGTGGAGGCCAGGGCGGCGGCGATCAGCAATCCGGCGAGGAGGCCCGCGAGCAGGCCGAGGCCGCCCAGGCGTAGTGGGCTGGGTCGCAGGGCCTCGGTCGGCGTGGTGGCCTTCGTGGTGACCTTCACGGTGACCGGCACGTCGGAGGAGACCCCGGTCGGGTCGAGGTTGGCCAGGCGGTGGACGACCGTCGGTAGCTGGGCGGCGACGGCGTTGGCCAGGTCGCGAGCCGTGTTGGGGTCGGCGTCGCGGGCGTGGACGTCGATCAGCACGGTGCCGGGGTCGGCGCTGGCGTGGATGCGGGCGGCCAGGTCGGCGCGGGCGATGGGCAGCTTCAGGTCCTTGGCGACGGCGTCGAGCACCTGCTCGGAGGTGGCCAGGCGTGCGTAGCTGCGGACGCGGGTCTCGGCCGAGGCCATCGCGTCGGGGGGGATCTGCCCGTCGGCGGTGCGCGAGGTGGTGACGAACAGCTGCGTGAGCGCGTCGTACTCGACCGGGGCGATCATCGCGTACCCGACTCCGCCGGCGGTGCCCAGCAGCGCGAGGGCAGCGACGAATGCCCAGCGACGGCGAACGCCGCGCATGAGCCGGGCCAAGGTCACGACACCTCTTCGTAGGTCGGGCCAGGGCGAGGGGAGCCCTTGGCAGTACTACGGAAAGCTATCGAATGATCCCGCAGAGTCACCAACGCCACGCGGGCAAGCTTGGTGATCATGTAGTCCGAGCGCGTTCGTGGCCGGTGGGTCGGCGGGGGTGCTGTGTGTCGTGGGCGGAGCGCTGGGGCGTCAGTCCACTGAGAACTGGCCGGCCGCGATGGACGCGCGGAAGGCCCTCCACTCCTCATGATCGAATCGGAGTGCAGGGCCTTCCGGGTTCTTGCCGTCGCGCACGTAGACGCTGTCGTCGGTCAGGGCGACCTCGACGCAGTTGGCGGCAGCGCACATCTTGGGGCGCAGCCACGCGAGGGCATCGTTGTCCGGCAGTTCGGTGTTGGTCATGGTGTCTCGCCTTTCGGGCCAAAGCGGATCGCGCCTGGTCAGAGAGGTGGGACCACCATGGCCTCGATGACACGGGGTCGCCACTCGTGCTGTGTTGTAGTCCGCAGGGTAAGTCGGACTATTCCGGCACGGCAAGATATATGGCGTTCAACGTGGCGGAAATGCGGTGGTAATACGCCGAACGGTCATTCGGCTCGGTAGAGTGTGTCGAACTCCCCGGCCCTGATGCCCTTGACGAATGCCCGGAACTCGTCCTTGCTGAACTCCAGCACGGGGCTGTCTTGGATCTTGGAATCACGTATCGCCACCATGCCCCTGATCGTTGCTGCCTGGACGCAGGTGGAAGTGCCGCAGAACGATGAGGTGAGCCAGACATCACCGTTAGTGGGTGGGTCAACGTGGATGGCCATTGGTGGCCTTTCTGGGAGGATGGGTCAGGATTTCTTGCCTTCTTCTCCGGATCGAACTAACTCCGTTCGACCGCTTTACTCAGCGCTACCCGTCTTCGGATCAGCCATTCTCGGGAATCGGACGTCGTGGCAGCAATTTGCGAAGCCGCCTCGAAGTCTGCGCGGTAGTCTTGCGAGATTCTTTCCTTGTCGATGAACGCATTCTCGCTGCGACCTTCGATGAACACCACATCGGGCACATTGTGGTTCGCGAAAGTCAGGTACGTGAAGCTCGATTCTACGGCTGGCGACGGAAGTGCGTCGAACGGTAGGATTTGAATGGTCACATTAGGTAGAGTGGATCGTGCGATAAGCAGTTCAACCTGTTCCAAGAGGACGTCGAATCGTCCGAAGGTCCGTTCCAGCGTCGCCTGGTCAAGAATGGCTCGGAGCAGCACTTCGCCGCGTGCGACTCGTTCTGCTCGGCGCTCGCGTGTGGCAACAATCTCTTCGATCTCTGCATTTGTGGACTGCCCGCGAACCCCCGATAGGATGAGGTGTGCGTAGGCTCGAGTCTGAAGCATTCCTGGAATTGCACGCGTCTCGACGATGGAAAGCGAAGAGGCGGCAGATTCTAATCCAACATACGTTTGTGTCTGCTCATCCAATGAGCCATAGTCTTGCCACCATCCTCGTCGCTTGGCTTCGGTCGCCATGCGAATGAGCTGGTCACGCAAGTCCGAGTCGACGCCATAGAAGCGACACAAGTCGCGAACGTCGCGGGCTTGGATTCCTCGTCCACCAGTCTCCATACGAGAGATCTTTGCTTGGCTGCACATCAATTCGGCGGCGACCGACTCGATCGATAGATCCGAGGCCAACCTGAGCTCACGCAGGCGCGCAGCAAGATCCAGCCGCACTATGGCCGGATTGGGGGCGCCGCCGCCGATGGCCATCGGCTCCTCTAGCGTTCGTCGAAGTGGTTGCGCGGAAGTCGCAAGTGGCTTGCCCGCAGTCGGGATGTGCATATGTGCCCGAATCGTTACCCCTGTTGGACACCGTCCGTAACTATACAGGCACGGAAGGTGTCTCTGGGCGCGAAGACATGCTATCCCGCTAGAGGACAGTGACGGCGAAGGGCCTGGATGTCAATTGACAAAGTCAGTCCCAAACGGCTCGTGACACCCGCGTGATGCAAGCCTTACCATCAGATCAACGCCACTCCCAGACGTCCACCCAGGGGGGCCTAGCCGGTGGACTCGTCGCATCCAGGCGAGTGCTCGTCCCACATCGGCGACCGTCCGTCAGGTCAGGTCGTGACGTAGCTCTGCCTTCACGTAACGGAGGGGAGGGCGGGGTCCACGGTTGCCGCCGGGACCCCGCCCACAGCCTCCGCGAGTCGCCTCAACGACAACTCATAACGGGTCCCTCAGAAGACACCATCAAAGCGGAGGCTGCTATGCCTGACCCTACGCTCATTCGAGCACACCGTCAGCCACCAATGGTCGCGAACCTGCTGATTTCGCTACTGGCTGTATTGACACTGTTTCTCAACGGCTGCGCCACCGCGCCGCCCACCGTCGGCGCCGTCCGACCGGTCTGCTTCGGCGGCAACCAAGCCGTGACGCCGCCGCGCGCGACGTCCGGGAACCCTGACAGCGCAACGACTTCCGGCATCGTCGTGCTGGCCGCGACGGCGACCAGCGCTGAGCCTCGCCCCACGCTGCCGCCCGAGGTCATCGCCGAGCTCACCGCCCTGGGTGCGCGCGACGACGCGTGCGCCGTCCTGATCGTGGGCGGCCGCGACAACGTCACCATCACCACGATGCCCATCACTCCCTACCGCGCGAACGGGCAGCTCGAACGTGGCTCGCACCGCAGCGCCGCACTGCAGGCCAACATCCGAGCCATCGCTGACGCCCTGGCGAAGGCGCAGTCGGTTCACCCGGGCCTGGACACTCTCGGACTGCTGCACGAGGTTGCCTCCCGCTACGCCCCCAGCACCGTCTACCTGGTCACCAGCGGCATCCAGACCGAGGCCCCGATCGACCTGCGCGAATGGCAGTGGGACGCCGACCCGGGCACCATCACCGCGTTCGTGGCCGCCGACCGGTGGTTGCCGGACCTGTCCGGCTGGCGCGTCGTCGGCATCGGTCTGGGGGACGCTGCCGGCCACCAGCCTCGGCTGACTCCGCCACTGCGCGAACGTGTCACGGCCCTCTGGACGTCGATCTGCCAGGCCTCGCGCGCGCGGACCTGCCTGATGCAGACCCACCGCACCGTGGCCGGACCACCCCTGAGCACCAACCGCGTTCCCGTGGTCGCACTGCCCGCCCCAACGGTCACGCCGCAGCAGGTGAGCATCCCGGCGTCCCTGCTGTTCGCCCTCGGCAGCGCCGTCATCACGCCGTCCGCCGACTCGATCCTGGCCGACGTGGCCCTGCGCGGACGGCGCGAGTACCTGTCCGTGGTCGGTCACACTGACGCGAGCACCGGGTCGGTCGACGGCAACGACCACCTCTCCCTCGACCGCGCCCGCGCCGTCGCGGCACGTCTGGTCGCCCTCGGCGTCCCCGAGGACCACGTGCAGACCATCGGCGCCGGGTCCGCCGGCTTCACGCGCGAGGCCGAACAGCACGATCCGGGTCTGATCAGCGCCCACCGGTGCGTCACCGTCACCTTCCTGCCCACGGCCGACACCCGCGCCCAGACCTCCGCCAACACCGCCGACCCCAACCCCACCGAAACCCGTTGAACCCGAGGAGTTCGCCATGACCACCGACCTGCCCGACCCCGCCGTCCCCGATTCGATGTCCGTGCTCACCGCGCACCTGAACCAGCTTCCGCGCCGTCACTGGGCCGGACGCATCCGGGACCCGCACTTCGGCCACCCGACATTGCCCGAACTGCAGCAGCTGCACCTCGAGTTGGGTGCCGGCGTCCGGCGCCACATCCTGGACGGCGCGCCGGTGCACCGCCGCCTGCCCACCGCGATCCGCCAACTGCCCTGGGTGGTGGCCGTGCTGGACTGGGTGGTGCTGTTCACCTTCTGCGGCGACATCTTCAACGTCGCGATGCTGCAGCCGCTGCAGACCCCGCTGCGGGCGCTGGCCGCCTTCATGCTGGCGCTTCTCGGCAGCGGCGTCGGCTACACCTGGCTCGCCATGACCGGAATCCGGTTGAAGTCCTACCGCACCGTGCTCGGCGAGATCGCCTGGCGAGGTGTCGGGGCGTCCACCTGGTTCATGGTTGCCGTCTCGATCGTGCTGGTCGGGGCGTTGACAGTGCTGATGTACCTGCGGGTCAGCCTCGAGGTGCTCTCGGCGACCGAGAGCGCGGTCGCCGTCTGGGCCGGCACGCTCGGGGCACTGTTCGCCGCGTTGAGCGCCGTGGCCAACCTCGCCGTCATCGCGGTGCACGCTCTGGACGGCAGCGTGGCCATGGCCGAACTCGAGCGGGCCGGCCTGTTGTTGCACCGCTACGAGCAGCTCTCGGGGATTCCGGGTCAGGTCGGCGAGGGAGTGCGGTCACTTCCGGTCGTATGACGACGTTGTCGGGCACCGGAACTGACCGCAGTTCGGTCAGAAGTGACCGCACGAGCCCTGAAGTGACCGCACGAGCCCTGAAGTGACCGCACGAGCCCTGAAGTGACCGCACGAGCCCCGAACCGACCGCACGAGCCCCGAACCGACCGCACGAGCCCCGAACCAACCGCACCGCAGCGACCCACCGCCCTTCCGGTGGGTCGCTTTCGCGTTCCGAGCAGCAGGGAGACGGGATCAGGCGGCCGGACCCGTTGCGAGGAAGTAGATCACCGGAGGGATCGAGGCAGCGAAGGTGATCAGGTAGAACAGGCCCGTCGCGAAGGCCTACTTCCGGGTCCAGTCGACCGGCATGCGGTGCACGGTGGTGGTGGTGGCCATGTCACTCTCCTCGAGGTGGGGCCTGCGGGTCGATCAGGGCCAGCGAGACCAGTGGCAAGCCGATGTCGCGCAACTTGGTGAGCACTCCGTGCAGGGCGGCCTGATCGACGATGGGTCCGTCGAGCACCGTGAGGCCGTCGCTCGTGGTGGTCAGGCGCATCCCGTCGAACCAGGTGGCCCAGCGCGAGCCGAGGTGGCCCCGCACGCGGATCTCGTACCGCGGCGGCGTCTGCGACTCAGATGCCGATGTCTCACTCACGGGTGCCTCACCTCGCTCTCGGGTGATGGCACCGTAGGCAGCGATGTGGTGAGCCCGAATCACCACACGTGGTGAAACCGTCAGGTGAATCCGCCGGGAGAAACGATTGGGGGCGCAGCCCACCGCGCCGACCTCGCCATCGGTGTCCCCGTGACCTAGCGTCGGGCTGACATCGGTGGCGAGTGCGGGCGGGAGGGACGGCGATGACCGGCCCGTTGGTCGCGACCAAACTCTTCGTGCCGCGGCTGCGCAGCACGCTGGTGACCCGTCCCCGGCTGACCGCTCGGTTCGAGGACGGCGCCGCGGCGCGGCTCACGCTCGTCTCGGCCCCGGCGGGCTTCGGCAAGACCACGGCCCTGGCCGCCTGGCTGGCCCGTGATCACGACGTGGCCCAGCGCGCCGTGGCCTGGGTCTCCCTCGAGTCGGACGACGCGCAGCCGGCGACCTTCTGGACCTACGTCATCACCGCGCTGCACGGCGCCGTCCCGGGGGTGGGGGCGAGCGTGCTGCCGTTGCTGCGCTCGGGCCGGGTGCCCCCGATCCGCACGCTGCTCACCACGATCCTCAACGACCTCGCCGAGCAGCCGGTCGAGGTCGACCTGGTGCTCGACGACTACCACCTGGTGGACGGCGCCGCCCTCGCCGCCGATCTGGCCTTCCTGCTCGACCACCTGCCGCCGACGCTGCACGTGGCACTCAGCACCCGCGCCGACCCCGATCTGCCGCTCGCCCGGTGGCGGGCGCGCGGTGAGCTGGTCGAGATCCGCGGCCGCGACCTGCGTTTCACCCTCGCCGAGACCGCCGCCTACCTGAGCGAGGTGAACGGCCTCAGCGTGACGCCCGAGGACGTGTCGGTCCTCGAGTCCCGCACCGAGGGCTGGGCCGCAGCGCTGCAGCTCGCCGCACTCTCGATGCACGACCGCCGCGACCTCGACACCTTCATCGCCGGGTTCGCCGGCACCGACCGGTTCGTCGTCGACTACCTGGTCGACGAGGTGCTGGCGGGCCTGCCCGAGGCGGTGCGCAGCTTCCTGATCCGCACCTGCATCCTGGACCGGCTCGGCGGCGAGGTGTGCGACGCCGTCCTCGAGACGACCGGCAGCCGGGCGATGCTGCAGTACATCGAGCGGGCGAACCTGTTCCTGATCCCGCTGGACGATCAGCGCCAGTGGTATCGCTACCACCACCTGTTCGTCGACGTGCTGCGCGCCCACCTGCTCGACGAAGAGCACGAGGTGATGGCCGCCCTGCACCGGCGCGCCGCCGTGTGGTTCGACGCAGCGGGTGAGCCGGTGCTCGCCGTCCGGCATGCCCTGGCCGCGGGGGACGTCGAGCGCGCGGCCGACCTGATCGAGGCGGCGATCCCGCGCCTGCAACGTGACCGGCACGAGGCGACGATCCGCTCGTGGCTGGGCGATCTGCCGGACGACGTGGTGCGGCGTCGGCCGGTGTTGGCCATCGGCTTCGTGGGTGCGTTGATGTCCATGAACGAGTTCGACGGCGTGGTCGCCCGGCTGGACGACGTCGAGCGGTCGCTGCCGGCCATCAGCGCACGACTGCTGGCGGATCCCGCTGCGGCCGAGCCCATCTCGGACGAGCTGGTGGTACTGGACGCCGCCGAACTGGCTCGCATACCGGCCGCGACAGAGCTGTATCGAGCCGCGCTCGCGCTGGTGACCGGCGACCTGGCCGTCACCATCGAGCGGGCCGGGAACGCTGTCGGGGCATCGCCACCCGACGAGGACGTGATCCCCTCGGCCGCACGGGGTCTGGCCGGGTTGGCGCACTGGACGGTCGGTGACCTGGAGGCCGCCCACGCCAGCTATACGGCGTGCGTCGACGGTTTGCGACGCGCCGGCCATGTGGCGGACGTGCTGGGCTGCAGCATCGCCCTGGCCGACCTGCGGATCGCCCAGGGACGCTGGCGCGAGGCAGCCGACACCTACCGGTCCGCCCTGCGGTTGGCCACCGACCCGGGCACCGTCGAGCACGGGCAGCCGGCCGGTTCGGCGGAGGCCGACGAGGTGCCACGAGGCGTGGCGGACATGCACGTCGGGCTGGCCCAGATCGCGGTCGAGCGCGGCGAGCTCGCCGCGGCGCGCCGTCATCTGGCCACGGGGCGGGGGCTCGGCGACCGCGGCGGCCTGCCCCAGTTCCCGTATCGCAGCCGGGCGGTGGCTGCGGCCCTCGCCGAGGCGGAGGGCGACCTGGTGGCGGCCCGTGACCTGCTGGTCGAGGCGCAGCAGGTCTACCTGGGTGACTTCTCGCCCGATGCGCGGCCGCTGCCGGCGGCGCGGGCGCGAGTGCAGCTCGCCCTCGGGGACGTCGACGCCGCCGTCGCGTGGGCCGCCGAACAAGCGATGTCGGACGACGAAACCCTCTCGTACGTGCGCGAATTCGGGCACGTGACGCTCGCCGAGGTGCTCATCGCTCAGGCTCGGCGGGACGACGACGCGCCGGCGCTACGGCGAGCCGAGGCACTGCTCGAGCGGCTCCTGGCCGCCGCGCACGCGGGCGGTCGAGGGGGCGCCGTCCTCGAGGTGATGGTGTTGCAGGCACTGGCGTGTCAGGCACGCGGCGATGGGGCGGGCGCGCTCACCGCGCTGCACCAGGCGGTGGAGCTGGCCCAGCTCGAGGGCCAGGTGCGGGTGTTCGCGCGGCACGGCGTCCCGATGGCCCACCTGCTCGACGCACTGATCGCGCGACAGGGGCCGGGCACCTTCGTGCGCGAGCTCCGCGCGGCCTGCCGAGGCGAGCGGGCGGCGTCCGGGGAATCGAGCGTCACGGCCGCCACCGCAGCCTCGGCCACCAGGACCTCGGCCGCGGTGACCTTGGACGCCGCCGGACGGACTGCCCCGAGCCGTGACGGCGTGATCCTGGTGCCGTTGAGTGCCCGCGAGCTCGATGTGTTGCGGCTGCTCGCCTCCGACCTGGACGGCCCCGAGATCGCCCGCCACCTGGTGGTCTCGCTGAACACCGTGCGGACTCACACCAAGAACATCTACGCCAAGCTCGGCGTCACCAACCGCCGCGCCGCGGTGCGCCGGGCCGGCGAGGTGGGGTTGCTGGGCTCGCGCTGACGATGGCAACGCCCACGACCAGCAGAAGGACGGAGGCAATGCCCGCACCTCCTCCAGAGGTGGTGCGGCTCTACAGCTCAGTGTCCGTTGGTCGGCAGACGCGCTGCTGGGGCCTTGGTCGTGCGGCGACGGCGGGCGGCAGGGGGCGCCCGCAGACGACTCGATCGGTGGTGCGCTGCCGGCACCTGGCGGCGATTCGTACCCCTATGATCGGCCGAAGTTCTTGTCGGCCAACGTGATCGGCCGGCTGCAGTGTTCCGACATCGAGGGGTGGACCGTTGTGAGAGTTGTCGAGGCCATCGGGTTCGTGGCAGCGGGCGGGGGCATCGGGGGCATGAGCGCGTACCTGTCCTCGGCCGGGTTGCGCCGGCGGGTGTCGATGCCCGAGGGGCCGTCGGAGACCAGCATCATCGTGACGGCGTTGATCGGTGCCATTGCCGCCGCTGCGAGCTGGGTGATGCAACCAGGGAATGCCGCCCTGACCGTGCTCGGTGACCTGTCGACGAACACCGGCCTGACACTGCAGGACGTCGGCGCGGCGTTCGGTGTCGGCCTGGTCGGCTCCAAGTGGCTCACCAACCACAACAAGGCCGAGATGCTGCAGCATGCAGCCGCCCGGGTGGCATTGCGCCCGGAGGATCCCGAGGCGTCGATCGCCATGGCCAGCGGCGACCCGCGGCGCATCAAGTCGGCTTTGACCGCGCCGCCGAGCGGGGACGGTGCGGCCACCGACCCCGCGGCCTCCTCATCGTTCACGGACTGAGGTCGCCGGGCGAGTCACCACCCGGGTCGGGCCGGCTGGTTCGCCGTCACCGAATCAAGGCCCCGCTCGTGCCTCGCTACTTGTGGTTGATCGTGAAGGTGTAGGCCATCTGCTGCCACAGCCCGACGACCTGGCGGTCGGTGTCTTCGTGGATTCCCGGGAGGCCGGGTTGGGCGAGTTCGATGTGCTCGAACTTGTAGTAGGTGCCGCGGAACAGGTCACCGCTCTCGCCGCCGGTGTGGCCGACGAATATCGCACCCGGCCAGCTGAACGCGTACTCGCACAGGAACAGGGCGCCGGTGTCTCTGGCGTAGCCCCCACTGACGGGGGCCTCGAAGTAGGGCAAGCCGAAGCTCGGAGGCTCGAGTTGGCCTCCCACCAAGAAGTCGACGTCGTCGTACAGGGACAGCGACGCCGGCTGGGGGCTGGAGTTGAAGGTGCCGCTCACGAAGTACTTGCCGGCCAGAGTGGGCGGACCTGCCGGGTAGGTGGGTGGCGGTGGAATGGACGGAGCGGTGCTGGCGCCACGGGTGGCGGCGAAGGAGTACTCGATCCGATGTTGCGACGCGCCATAGGCCGCCGTGGTGGCGAAGAAGGTGCCGGTCATTCTGAGCCCGTTGCTGGACACCTGGCCGATGAAGTACTGGTAACCGGTGTAGCGCACGGCCCCGCGCGTGATCACGACGGTCCGCTGCAACGCCGAGTAGGCACCCACCATCGGCTCTCCGAACAAGGTGCCGGAGAACCGGCTGGGCTGCTTCTTGTCGTGCGAGATCACGAGGTCGCCGATGTATCCGTTGGCATTGACCTTCCACGTCCCGTCGAGCTGTGTCGCGGACGCAGCGGCCGGCTCGACAGCGATGCCTGTCGTCAGCGCCGCTGCGCCCATGACCGATCCCAGGAGCGCGCGCCGGGACACCGGGGCGCTGGGCGACGTGGGTTTCACCATCTGCGTTCCTCCTCGGGCCAAGGACTCCATCGCGGAACACCTCAGAGTTGCACGACGGGACTCGCGAGACGAGATCCCGAAGCTGATGATCTGATACACGGGGTCGCATACATGGGGTCGCACGGATACACGGGGGTCGCATGGCAGAGCCCGTGCCGCCGGCCAGCCTGGCGCCGTTCGGTGAGATGACAGGTACCGCCCGGCGTCGGACTCATCTCCGTCGGGTGAGGAAGATCGTCTTCTTGCCACGGGCATCGGTGACCACGGTGTGTTCGTAACGGGGGTCGTCGAGTCTGTGGTGGTGGAAGGAGCAGGCGGGCACGGCATGCGCGAGGTCGGTGCGGCCGCCGGTGGCCCAGGGGTCGAGGTGGTGCAGTTCGCTCCACGCGAAGGGCCGGTCACAGCCGTCCATGGCGCACGTGTCGTAGAGGGTGGCCAGGGCCAGGCGCTGGGTTTCGGTGAACAACCGGTTGGCGCGGCCCAGGTCGAGGGGGAGTGAGCCGGTGCCGAGCACGGCGGGCACGAGTCCGGCGGTGCAGGCCAGCCGCCGTGCTTCACCCGCGGAGAGCTCGATGCCGGTGTCCACCCCGGCTGCACCCAGCCCGGCCACCAGCTTGTCGTGGTCGAGGGTGGTGACGATGGTCGCGGCGGTCTTGCCGTGCAGGTGGTCGGTGGGCAGGTGCTCCAGCAGGGCCATGAATGCCAGGCCTCGGGCGTGGGCCCAGTCCGTGCCCAGTGCTGCCCCGTCGAGGACGCCGTCCCGGCCGGTGTAGTCCGAGGCCGGTCGGCAGGTCGGTGCCTGCCCGGTTGCGTCGTCCGGTGCGTCGGCCCGGGCATGGGCTGGTGAGCCGGCCGAGCGCTGTCGTCGCGGTGCGGTCATCTGCTCGATGATCTTGCGCAGGATCGAGGCGGCAAGGGTCGGAACGGTGAAGTGGCCGCTCGTCGTCCCGTCGCCGTTGTCGTGCAGGGTCAACCGGGTCTTCGCGCGGGCCTTGTCTTCCTCGGACTGCAGCGCCTTGCCGTGCTGGTCGTCGACCTCGTGCTCGGGGCGCTGCAGTGCCTGCAACGCTCGGCGCGCGGCGCGACGCAGCCGGGCCGGGTCCAGGATCCGCGCTTGTTCCACGACGTGGCGTTCGATGCGGGCTCGTTCGGCCGGGCTGAGACCGTCGGGCAAATCCTTCATGGCTTTCGCGATGACCTTGGCGTGCTCGGTGGACAGGCTGCCCTCATCGAGGGCATCGCGGGTGCCGTTCAGGTCGGCGTCCGTGCTCAGCCGTCGGGCCAGGGTGGTGTCGCTGGCCGCTGCGGCGCCGTCGGTGCGGGTGGACCGCGCCAGCCACGAGCCCGTGTCGGCTGCGGCCTGATCAGTCGTCCCGGACGGGTCGTCCGTCGCGTCGGCGCGCCGCGCGGCGTCCAGCTTCGCCAGGGCCGCCAATCGTGCTGCGGCCAGACGCCGGCAAAGACGTTCGATCGCCAGCACATCGCCGGCCCGCACGGTGACGTCGTGGTCGTCCAGGCAGGCCCGCAACCCGGTGATCGCCCCACCGACTCCGCGCACCCACCCCGCCAGGTCAACCGGACCGTGTGAGCTGGGCGCGGTTGTCGGCCCCACCGACGACAGTGTCGGTGGGTCGAAGGTCAGCTCCGCGGTCACATCTCAACCATACTCGTACAGATGTACGAACGCAAGACCTACCGCCAGACATCTGAACAACTCCGCCCGCCTGCCGACAGGGCAGCCGAGGGGCTGTGGGTGCCCCGTGCGGGGAGGTCGCCATGGCTGGCTCGACGGGCCTGATGACGTTGCGATACCCAGGGCAGTGCGTCGCCTGCGGAGCGACGGTTCCGGCCACGACCACGGCCTACTACGACCGGTCGACGAAGACCGTCACGTGTCGACCCTGCGCCGAGCCGGCGACGCCAGACCCGCCCGATCCGGTGGCCGACCTCCCGAGGCAGCGCATCGCGCCGGGCACGGCGGGCGGCTCGGCCCAGCGGCAGTACGACCGCCGCGCGGCCAAGCGCGAGGCCAGGATCCGAGCCGAACACCCGATCCTCGGCCGGCTGATCCTGGCCTTGTCGGACGAGCCGCAGAGCACCAGGGCCTGGGCGGCGGGGGCGCGTGGTGAGCAGGTGGTCGCGCACTGGCTCGACCAGCTGACCCCACGCGGCGTTCTGGTGCTGCACGACCGACGCATCCCGCGGACGCGAGCCAACATCGACCATCTCGCCTCCCGCCGGCCCCCGGCGTGCCAAAAACTACCGCCCCCGGACGGCGGACGCGCCCGGACCCCGGGCGGGGGGCCCCGCGCGCCCACTCGTCGTCGGCGGCGAGATCGCGACGGCGATGGCATGCCGTGGCAGGTGCAGAAGGTCCGGGAGGTCCTGGCGGCCCACGGCGGCGAGGGCGTGCCGGTCACCGGCATGCTCTGTTTCGTGGACGCGGAGTGGCCGCCCGGCAGCGGCCCGCTGGTGATCGACGACATCCACGTCCTGTGGCCGAAGAAGATCCGCGACCACCTGCGCCGCGCACGGGCGCTCGACCAGGCGGGCATCGACCACTGGCATCGCGTGCTGGCGGGCGCCTTCCGATCCGCTTGAGCCGCCCGCCCGCATCCACGGGCCACGCCCTGGCACCATGCAGCCATGGCCACCACACGCTCTTACCGCACCGAGATGCGTGCCGCCGAGCGCCGTCTCGCCCAGCCCGAGGTGCCCTGTGGCCGACGTCCGGACGCCGCGCGGCGTCGTCCGGTATGCGCGATTCGGTTCCGGCCCAAGGGTTCTGGTGCTCCACGGCAGCGGCGGCGGGTGGGACCAGGGCGTCGACTGGGCACGGCGCCGACTGGGCGCCGGCCCGACCACCGCGCGCACACCCCCCCCCCCACCCCCCCCCCCACCCCCCCCCCCCCCCCCCCCCCCCCCCCCCCCCCCCCCCCCCCCCCCCCCCCCCCCCCCCCCCCCACCCCCCCCCCCCCCCCCCCCCCCCCCCCCCCCCCCCCCCCCCCCCCCCCCCCCCCCCCCCCCCCCCCCCCCCCCCCCCCCCCCCCCCCCCCCCCCCCCCCCCCCCCCCCCCCCCCCCCCCCCCCCCCCCCCCCCCCCCCCCCCCCCCCAGCCCGCGCGCCCGCCCCCCCCCCCCCACCCCCCCCCCCCCCGGGCCTGCCGCGCTGGTGCGCCTGGCGGCCGGGGTGCCCGCGAGCGAGCTGGACGACGCTGCGCGCGACGAGCTCGCCGCGATCAACGAGACGACGTTCCCGCTGCGCCCGCGGATGCGAGGCACGCTCTTCGACCGCGCCCCCGGCGGCGGGGGCGGGCCCCCCCCCCCCCCCCCGGGGGGGCCCCCCCCCCCCCCCCCCCCCCCCGCCCCCCCCCCCCGGGCCCCCCCCCCCGGGGCCCCCCCCCCCCTTCGTCGCGCGCCGGCGAACGGCCCCGGCGAACTCGACCACGGCGGCACGCTGTGGAATGTGGCCTTCGGGCACTGTTGGGGGAGTTCCTCACCGGTTGAGCGATGAGTCAGTGCCCGGCGGAGGAGATCCTCTTCGGCTGGTGATGTCAGGCCGGCGAGACGTCGGGCCGATACACTCAGCGGTGAGTGTTTCACAGGTGAGTGTCTTGCGAGGTGAACGTGGCGGGGTTCATCGGTCGGCGGACCGAGTTGGCGGCGTTGGATCGGCTGTTGGGGCGGGTTGCCGAAGGCGGTCGCACCGGGCGGCCGGGTCGCGCCGTCCTCATGCGGGGACGGCGGCGGGTTGGCAAGTCCCGCCTGGTGGAGGAGTTCGTCGAGCGCGCTGGCATGCCCTTCCTCTTCTTCACGGCCTCGGCGCAGCCGACGACTGCGGCCGACCTGGCCTTGTTCGTGGCTGCGGCTGCGGCGTCGGACCTGCCGGGCGCCGGGGTCTTCGTTGAACAGAACCCACAGTCGTGGGATGCCGCCCTGACCCTTCTGACCCGGGCCGTGCCGACGGATCGGCCCAGCATCGTCGTCCTGGACGAACTGCCCTACCTGGTGGCCAACGACCAGGGGCTCGAGGGAACGCTGCAAAAGGTGTTCGATCGTGAGCTGTCGCGGCTGCCCGTGCTCGTGATCGGCATCGGTTCAGACGTGGCGATGATGGAGGCGCTCAACGATTACGGGCGCCCGTTTCATCAGCGCGCCACCGAGATGGTCATCCCGCCCTTGAGCCCCGCGGATGTGGCCGAGATGCTGCAGGTGCCGGCATCGGAGGCGTTCGACGCATACCTCGTCTCCGGTGGATTGCCGCTCGTGTTGGACGAATGGCGGCCCGGTGCAGGGGTGGCCGAGCACCTGGCCGAGGTCGTCGCCGACCCGACGTCGGCGTTGTTGGTCAGCGGGGAGCGTGCGTTGGCGGCCGAGTTCCCGCCGTCCGCCCAGGCTCGCGCCGTCCTGGGGGCCATCGGCTCGGGTGAGCGGACCTTCTCACTGATCGGGCGGGCCGCCGGCGGCTTGCCTCAGGCCTCTCTCCAGCGGGCGCTACAGCTGCTGATCGACAAGAGGATCGTCGAGGCCGCCGTGCCGTTGTCGACCAGACCCTCGCGGGAAACCCGGTACAGCGTGGCTGATCCTCACCTGCGGTTCTGGCTGACGTTCCTCGGGCATCTGGCCGAGATCGACCGCGGGCGAGGCGACCTGGTGCTCGCGCGCATCCGTGACGGTTGGAATGCGTGGCGAGGGCGTGCCGTGGAACCTGTTGTTCGCCAAGCTCTTCGGCGCCTACCGGATGGGGTACTCCCGGAGGGAACGCGGGTGATCGGCGGCTATTGGACGCGAAGCAACGACCCGGAGATCGACCTGGTGGGGGCCGACCGTGAGCCGGTGGCTCAACGACTCACCTTCGTCGGCTCGATCAAGTGGCAGTCCGAGCGTCCCTTCGACGGTCACGACCTGGCTCGGTTGCCCATCGCCTCAACTGCCTGGTGCGCACGACACCACGACCCGGGTGGCAGTCTCCCGCAGCGGGGCCAGCATCGACGGCCTTACGGTGATCGGTCCAGACCAGCTGCTCGCGGCCTACCGTTGATCGCTGTCCCGCGGTGACGGTCTTGTCCTGGCAGGATGCAGTCATGGCCGCCCGACGTTCCGACCGCACCGACCTGCACGGCCCCGAGTGACCATCACCCCGATCCTGGTGGCCGAGCTGCTCGCCGAGGGCGAGCGGATGCCGGTGTACGTGCACCTCATCGACCACCCCGAGGCGCGGGTGCTGGTCGACACCGGCCTGACACAGCTGCACCCGGCGGTGGCCGACATGGACCTGCGACTGATGCCGCTGAGTGAGCAGCCGGATGTCGACCTGGCGGGCATCGACCTGGTCATCAGCACCCATCTGCACTTCGACCATTGCGGCGGCAACCATCTGTTCGCCGGCAGGCCCATCTACGTCCAGCGCCGAGAGCTGGACGACGCGCGCGGCCTGGACGACTACACGATCCGGGAGTGGGTCGATGCGCCGGGCGTGCAGTACGTGCCCGTCGACGGCGAGCTCGAGGTGCTGCCGGGGCTGCGGCTCGTGCCGGCGCCGGGCCACACGCCGGGTTCGCAGGTGGTCGTCCTCGAGACGGACGGGCGTCCGATCGTGATCGGCGGTGACACGGCGGTCTTCTTCGGCGAGCTCGACGAGCCGCGCACCGAGGGCCAGCGGCTGGTGCGTGCACTCGACCCCGAGCTGGTCTGGCTCTCACACGAGCACCAGCCGTGGCGGTCGGGGCACGGCAGCCAGAGCTGATCTCGAGGTCCCTGAACCGCCATCGCTGCAGCGGTCGGCGAAGCGCGGCAACTGTTCGGCGCGGTCGACGTCGATGAGAATGGGGCATGGCCGATTTGCGTCGAGGTACTCCCGAACCGACCGTTGGACCGTTGCGTATCGAGCACCGCCCGGGCATGGCGCAGGAGCTCTTGCGTGAGCTCGCGCCGCTGCTGGCCGAGGAAGGTTTCGACGTCGACAATCTCGAGGTCGACGACCTGGCTGCCCTGCAGGCGGCGATGCAGCGTGCCGTCGAGCGACGCAATCTGGAGTTGTCGACCCCGGTGGGGGCCGCCCGCGACGTCGCGGTGGTCACGTTGCGCCGCGTCGTCCAGGCGATCGTGGACGGCGAGTCCGCCGTCGCGGGAGAGCTGCTCGACCAGGTGCGCCCCGAGTCGCCGGACCAGTCCGTGGCCACGGTCGCCAGTTGCCTGGGGATCGCGCTCGGTCTGCTCGATGCCTGGCTCTCGGGTCAGGACGACGCTGCGCCCGCGGGTCTGGCCGCCGCCACGAGGCTGCCCGGTGGGCATTGGACCGGCAAGCGTGCTGCGCGGGACATCCTGGTGCTGGCCGGCAAGGGCACGGCGTTCTCGTCGATGGACGCCGTGATCGTGCGGCAGGGCGGTCCGCAGGCGCTGGCCGGGTCGGTGCTCGCGCTCGCGGCGGCCGTCTCCGCGTGGGCTCGACTGACCGGGACGGCGTCCGAACAGGTGGTTGCCACGGCCATCCGGTGAAAGCGTTCGGCTGAGCCGAGGACGCTGCGCCTTACCCCGTGCTCCGGATGCCGGTCGTCGTCCATCGGTTCACTGGGTTCTGTCGTGGCGAGGAGGTCGTCGAGTGTGGCGGCGGCCAGGATGCGTGGGATGGTGCCCAGACCTGCGCGGGTGTGGAGGATCCGAGCCAGGTCGGGGACGCGGGGGTCGTCACCGAAGCGGGTCGTCAACAAGGTGATCAACGTCGTGACCTCACCTTCGGCGAGGCCTGCGGTGTGGGCGCGTTGGGCGATGATGTCGCCGGCGACGGTTCCTTCGAGACTGATGGGCATGTCGGCCTCCTTGCGGGCTGTGTCGATGGTATCCGGGTCGAGTCGGATCGCGGCCAGGACAAGTGCGGTGCTGGCCAGGTCGTCGCGCCGCTCTGGTGGGGCGTGGTCGCGGATCACGATGAGTGCTCGCCGGAGCAGGTCGGTGCGTTCTGCGGGTGTCGTGGCCCGCGCCAACGTGGCCAGCGGTGCCAGGGCGGGGCTGGAGAGGAGCGTGGTCGGGTCAGCGTCGCGCAGGTAGGTGACGTGGGTGCGGTGGTGCAACGCGTGCTGGTCGTGGAGGTGTTCGGCGACGTGGCCGTCGGCCAGGACGACGAGGATCTGGGTGAGGCTGGTTCCGGGCCAGGCCATCATGATCCGGGCTCGGTAGTCGAGCATGCGTAAGGGCAGGTCGGGGGTGACGCGTCGGGCGAATTCGACGCACGAGGTCGGGGCCGGTGCTGATCAGGAGGTCGGCGTAGCGGGTGACGGCGGCGAGGCTTTCGCAGGGTCAGTGAGTCAGCAGGCGATGCTCGACCTCGGGAAGCTCGCCGAAGTCGGCCTTCGCGTCCGTGGTGAGCAGGATGCGTCCGGTGGCTCGGGCCGAGGCAGCGATGATGAGGTCGTGGGCGCCGCGGGGTCGTCCGGTGCGGCGCACGTGGGCCAGCAGCGCGGCATGGTGACGCGCCACCTCGGTGGTGTAGTCGGTGATCGGGACGGCGCCCAGCAGCTCGTCGAGGAACGCCGCCTGAGCGGCTCGGCGAGCGGGGTCGTCGTCCAGCTCGACGCCGGTCAGGAATTCGGCCACAGCGACGGCGGGGACGGCGACGTCGTCCTGATCTGCGATCGCGTCCAGGCTCAGCGGGCGATCGCCGCGGACGGCGGCGACGATCACCCCCGTATCGAGGATCAGGCGCGCCATGGGTCCTCGTCGAGACCCGGCTCGCTCTGGTCCGCATTCTCGACGGCCGCCGCGAACGCGTCGTCGACGGCGAGCCGACCGCGCCAGGTGGCCAGGACGTCGAGCACCGCCTTGCCGTTGGCCCGAGGCGCCGGCACCAGCATCGCGACGCGGCGACCACCGCGCGTGATGACGATGGTCTCGCCGCTCTCGGCGCCGTCGAGCGCGGCCGAGAAGCTGCGAGCGACCTCGGATGCCGACATCTCCCTCATGCGATCAGACTATCTGATTCAGATGTTGAGTCCAGGGATGCCCGAGCCGAGTGAAGCCCGGCTACGAGAGTGCTACATTCGTAGCATGACCGAGGTTCCCTCGCGTGACCTGCGCAATCACACGGCGGAGGTGTTGCGGCGGGTGGCTGCCGGCGAAGACGTGGTGGTGACCGTCAACGGTCGCCAGGTGGCTCGCGTGGTACCTGTTCAAGCCCGCCGCCGACGCTGGATCACGCGCGCTGAGCTGGTCCGCCGACTCGAGATCGTCCAGGCTGACCCCGGCCTGCGGCACGACCTCGAGGCCCTGGCCGGGGAGACCACCGACGATCTCGGGCCCCTGGCATGACGCCGGCGGCGCCGTCGCGGGGGGTCTTGGACACGAGTGTGTTCATCGCCGCCGAATCGGGGCGGCCGCTGGACGCCGCGCGCGTTCCCGACGAGAGCGCCATCAGTGTGGTCACGCTGGCCGAACTTCACGCCGGGGTTCTCGCCGCCCGCGACACCGATACCCGCGCCCGGCGCCTGGCGACGGTCGAGGCGATCGCCGACGTCGAAGTGCTGCCGATCGATGCCGAGGCAGCCGTGATGTGGGCGCGGCTGCGAGTCCTGCTCGCCGAGTCCGGCCGCCGGGCGAACGTCAATGATCTGTGGATCGCCGCCACCGCTGCCTCGCGGGGGCTGCCCGTCGTGACCCAGGACGACGACTTCTCGGCTGTCGAGGGCCTGGCCGGGCTGGTCGTCGTCCGGGTGTGACCGGCTGAGCACCGGTAAAGCTGTTGTTGGAGGAGGCCTGCGTCAGGCCCCATACTCCCTGGAGATCCCCTCGCAGAACACAAATGTCGTGATCTTCGGTCGACCCGAAGATGTCGAGCGTCGGCGCAGCGCCGCCTTGGCCTGAATTGTCCGCCCTCGGCGAGGCGAGATCTTTCGTGAGGGCCTCGATGCGCGCTCTCAACATGACGTCCCCGCCATGCTCTCGGACAGCCTGGCCGATAGCTTCGTCGAGTGTTTCCGCCTGACGCAATTCCCAGAGGGTGTTGGCCTGACAGGCAGTCTCACTCACCGACTTGGCGTTCAATCGGTCGAGCGGCGCAAGATGGCGATTTCGAAGCTGCTCCGCCGTGGTCATCGACGTCGCCTGGACCTGAGGCAACTGGGCCTGTGGTATCTGGACGCCCGGCAACCGCGTCGGTCGATAGACGCCCGAGACCGGTGCTTCGCTGAACAGATCTCCGAGGACGCGCGCACCTCCTCGCGCGACATCGTCAGCCCCGTTGGCAGCTGCTTGCCTCGAGCAGCCGGCCAGTAGAAGAGCGCATGCCAGAACAGGAACCGAACGCGCGAGCTTCCCCCATCGCATTGCGGGATGCTAGCACTGGCTCCTCGCAACCAGGGCCGTTCAGCCGCGAGACTCATTGTCGGGATCGGCGAGCCCTCTGTCAGGCAGCCGGTTTCGCCCTACGGGGTTTACCACTCCTTCTGCGAAGCAGTGTCACGAGGCGAAACGCATTGACGGTCCCCTGTCCCGCTGTCATGGAGATATCAAGTACCTGAGATTGCGCATGATAGTGGATGATGGGACCACCTGAACGGCAAATGTGCCAGCCCATGTGCGTCGACTCTGCCTCGTCCACGCATGACTGGGATACAACAGCACCATGAACCAGCGCCTCAGGATTCGGGTGATCCACGACCCCGTAGCCTGGTGGGAGCCGGACGCCAGGTCCGGCCGCTGAGCATCACGTCGATCCTCGTGGCCGAGTTGCTCGCCGAGGGTGAGCGGATGACGGCTGTGCACCCGGAGTCGCCGGACCACTCCCTGGCCAGAGTCGCCGGTTGCCACAGCCATCCGGTGAGGGCGCTCGGCTCCTGGCGGGGTAGTCGACCACATACGAGTGCCGCAGGGTGCCTGCGGCCGAGCTTTCGGACGACGTGACCTTCCTCAGCGCCGGTGTATCTGGTCTTGGCCGTGGCGCCTCATGTCCAGTAACCGACTGGTGATCAACGGTCTCCGGCCGGATCCAGCCGACCTCCGGGGGGAATCATCATGCCGATCGACAAGGACCTGCTCACCGAGCTACACCTCAATCCCGAGTACCGACGACTGTTCGCCGACTGGATCGAGCGGTGGCCGCTGTTCCGGCGCACCCGAATCCTGATCGTCGTCGACACCGAGATCTCCACGAGCCCCGTCGACGACTTCGGGCTCTCGCGGGTGATCGAGCTGATCCGCGGTGCCGTCGTGGGCTGCCTGCGCTTCACCGTCGACATCGCGCTGCGCAACGGGGAGGCGCCCAGCGTGGTGACGTCACCCGGCCCGTACCAGCCGCGGTATCGCGGGTTCCGGTTCGACATGCAGACGGGCGGCTCGGCGGTGATCGACCGTTACGACCAGGTGTGGTGCTTCGGGTTCAAGCCGAGCAACTCGGGCAACCTCGACGACGCCGAGATCGACCTGCCCTTCGCCTTTCCGGCCGGCGACGCCGAACTGGCGGTACTGGCTCACTGGATGGACACCCGGCAGGGAGGGCTGTTCGGCACCGGCGACCACCACTTCCTGGGTGCGTCGATGTGCCGGCGGATCCCGCGCCTGGGCACCATGCGGCGCTGGACGAATGCCGACGGCGTCCCGCCCATCGGTACGCCGGCGCGCATCGATACGCTGCGGCCGCCGTCCGCGGCATTCGAGCCCGGTGCCCCGGGCGGCCCGGCTGACCTGGGTAACTCCTCTCATCAGGGCGATCTCGTCGTCCAGCCGATCCACTGGGTGCCGGCGCAGTACTCGTTCTGGCCGTTCGCCTTCCGCAAGCGGCCGCACCTGGTGCTGTGCCACCCGGAGCTGGGGCCGATCGATGTCATGCCCGACCACGCCCACGAGGGTCTGTGCGTCGAGACGGCAGCGATCCCCGCGTCGGACACCTACGACTTCGACGGCGCCGGCCCCCGCCCGGTCTACCCGCCGTCGACCACGGGAGGCCCGCAGCCGCTGCCGAAGATCATCGCCTATGGCAGCACGCTCGGGGACCCGCCGTACAACTTCGCCCAGGGGCCGCAGCGGCGCGGGCGCGATTCCCGATGATCTCGGTCTACGACGGGCACCAAGCCGGGGTGGGGCGGGTCGCCACCGACTCGACCTGGCACCACTGGATGGACGTCAACATCAATGTGATCAGCGCCGCCAACACGATCGACTGGCAGAAGATCAGCCGCTACTACATCAATCTCGCGGTGTGGTTGAACCCGCCGGGCATCTCGACCAACTGCTTGTGGCTCAGCGTGGCGGCGAGCCACTTCCAGGACGTCGGCATGCAGGAGTACGTGAAGCAGGCCGCGGTGACCGAACTCGGCGCCGCCCTGCGTCAGCACCTGATCGTGAAGTACGGCCCCTGCTGGGTGACCGAACGGATCTGGGAGATCATCTGGCAGCGCAAGCTCTGGCCGTGGGAGACCCTGCGCGACTTCGAGCCGCAGACCGACTGGTTGCGGGCTGCTCCCGAACCGATCGAGGAGCTCGTCCTCGGGCATCTGGTGAAGGCGACCAGAGAAGCGGCCTTGACGCTACAGGCGGCCGCGGACGACGCCGGGACCCGGGTCAAGGCCCTTCCCGCACCGGAGGAGCTGTTCGCCGAGGCCATCCCGGCGGCGATGCGCGAATTCGGTGAGGCGTTGGCCGACGACTTCGCGCGAGGCAGCAAGCTGACCCGGGAGCTGCGCAGGTAGGCCGGGCGCGGGTGGCCGCCGGCGATCGATCACTCTGCAGCGGCGGTGATGATCAGATTCCGGCGGCCCACCCGTGCAGGTCGAGCAATGACCCGCCGGGCGCTGAAGACCTGGTCGGACAGACATTGGCGGCCAGCGTGTTGGCCGGCCACCCTCGCTGCCGACGCCACCGTTCTAGTTCGCAAGAACGCTACGGTCGACTTCGCCGAAAGAAGCGACGCCTGCTGTTGGTGCCGTTGCTCCGGCCGCGGTCCCAAGGGGACATTCTCGCGTGGACTCTGCTGCACCTGATCGCGAATACTGCGCTGGAAGACTGTCGTGCATGAGGCGCCACGACCTGATCAACGACCGAGTTCCCGTGGGCGCCGCGGAGCCGGCGTCCGGTCGTGACGGCGGCGATCGGGGTGGCAGTGGCCTCACTGCTCGCCGGATGTGGCACCTCGTCGACGTCGACCGCGGTAGCGCCGGCGACCAAGAGCATCGACGGCGGTCTGAAGGCCGATGCGGCGCCGGTGGTGAACGCTTGCCGGGCCTGACGAAGCCGCAGCACATCGGATGGGCGAGCGGCACCTTCGGCGAGCCCGCAACCCTGGCCCGTCGACGTACTGGATCGACGCCCTCGTCACCCTGGCCCCGGCCGACATCGCGACGTGGCAGGCGCTCGCCACCGATCCGGCTGCCTTACCTGCGGACGTCGCAGCACCGGTGGCAGCGATTCTGCCGGGTGCGTGGCGTGGTTCGCGGGCGCTGGACGCCGCGTTGAAGCCGGTGGCGGGGTGGAACGCGCATGGGTACTTGGCCAAGGGCAAGGGCATTCTGCAGATGATGGATCTCGGACCAGGCGAACGGTCGGTCGCAGCCGTCGACGGTGCAGGTGTCGTAGAGGGTGGCCAAGGCCAGACGTTGCGCCTCGGTGAACAACCGGCGGGAGCGACCCAGGTCGAGGGGGAGAGACCCGTTCCCAGGACGGCGGGCACGATCGCGGCTCCGCAGGCCAGGCGACGTGCAGACCTCGGCCGGGTGCCGTTTGGGGAAGGGCGGCCGCGCGCCACGCTACTTGCGCAACGGTTCTGCGTACGAATTGTGGGTCGTGGCCACGAGTTCGGGGCCGCGACTACGGCAAGCGGCAGACGGTGCAGGGCAAGCCGCTGTGGATCACCGTCGCAGTAGGCGCCTTCCAGCTCCGAGCGATGACGTTTCGCAGGGTGTCGCGGGCACTTTCCCACGCTCAGCGAATCGGAGTTGAGCCACCAGTGCACGCCGAGGACGTTGAAGCCCCCGGTGCCGTGATCTGGAGCGCCGACGACGCTCGCTCCTGCCACGGTGGGATCGCCCTACACCGCGACTTTGGTTGCCGCGGGCAGAGGCCGCGATGAGGGCATCGTGCGCGGTACCTCGCCTTGGGTCACGAGCAGGACATTGCCGCAGCCAGGTTCTCCACCCGGTCCAGCGCGATGGTGCGCGGTGACTCCTCACCGGCGACCTTCAGCTGGATCCTCCCATGATCGGCAGAGAGCACCTCACCGCACACGACATCTCCGCCGGTGGTGACCTTCAGCACGGGGCGTTCTGCGTGACCGGCGCCCACCACCATGCCAGCATGCCGAACAGCAGATCCTTGAGGCCGATGCCCCCCGGGCCGAGCCCCGGCGAGGTGCTGAGGGCCCCGCCTGGCGATCCAGCCCTCACCGATGCGTGGTCCGCGAGCACCGCATCGAGGGTGACCATGGCGGGAACGCCGGCGGCGGCGGTGAGGCGGACCACAGCCCGCCACCGCGAGTACGAGACCCAGGGCGAGCGCACCGGTGACGGTCAATCGCCAACCCGTCGACGGGTCACGTGCATTCTCTGGTCCCTTGATCCCAGGCGGTGCTGACCAGGGTGATCAGGGCGGCGAGCCCGGTGCGCCATTTCTCGGCGGTGGATCGCACATCGGTCAACGAGTTCGCCACGAGCGCGGCGAAGTCCTCCACATCCTGCATCGAGGACGTGCGGCGGTCCTGGAGGGCGCGGCGGTACCGCGGGCGACGAGCCGCTAGGCGTCGTCGCCGAGCCAGGGGCGGGTGGGTCGATCGGCGGTGGGTGCTCACGGCGTCACGATCCGCGCCGGAACCCTGAAGCCACCCCGCACCCCGCACGGCCCTCGGGGCGACCGGTGCAGTTCGGGCACTCACACCACAGATCGACGAATACCCAATCCGACGGCAACCTGGCCTGCTCGTGGGCGAGGACTCCGGCGTTGCCGGATACCCCGGAGCGGGGCGCCGCGTGCGCAAAGCGATCATGGCAGCGCGGACACGGGCCGGAGATCAGCTCCAGCGAGACGTCGCCCTCGACCCGGATCACGGCCGTGATGTCGCCTGCGACGAGCAGGTCATAGGCGAGATCGGTCCACCGCGCTGCCAGCGGAGCGTCCTTCCCCAGGCAAGGGATCGGTCATCAGGCTCCTCCTGCGCCGAGAGTGATGATCGGCGCCCAGTGTGCTACGGGCGCCTTGCGCATGCCAGGCCCGGCGAGCAACGCCCTGGTGGCCTGCGTCACCGCACCCGGCAGTTCCGGTGCCCGCGTGGCGAGAATCCGTTGCACGAAGAACGTCGCTTCGGGGGAATCGGCCAGTTCACCGACCGTGGCCAGAACCTCGCGGCTTCCGGCCACCAGGGCGATCACGGCCAAAGTCAACGGATCCCCGGTCACCGAGGCCCGGTCCGCTGCGCCCCAGCAGCAGATCAGGGCCAGTCGCTCAGCGGCCTGGCGGCCAGCAACTCCGCGGTGGTGACGATCTCGCCGGGTGCCAGCTCCAGATAGGCGGACCGGTCGATCGGGCGACCATGCCCGGCGATCACCCACCGGTCGGGACGGCGCCGCGAGCAGTGCGCGTCGGCGGTGGCGGCGTCCGCGATCAGTACCCGGCTCGCGGCCGAGCGCCGAGTCCAGCCGGTATCTGTGGCGGCGAGAGTCGGGTTGTGCCAGATCTGGGTGGGGCTGGGGCCTGCCCCGCAGACGTCCGTAGCCGAGGCAGCGGGGGGTTCGCCGGATCAGAGCCCGGTGCACGGTGAGCGAGGGGCACAGGCTCAGGTGGGCGACCTCACCGAGCACTCGGTCGGGTCCGAGGCTGACCGCGGGCCACGGCAGTATCCACAATCCGCCCGGGGGCACCAACAGCAGGGAACGGCGGCCTCCGCGTCGGCGGTCGGGAGCGCGACCTCAGCCGCTCCGGGGAGCAAAGGGGTGAGTGGCGCGAGATCGGCGATGCCCGGGCATCCGGACGTACCGCGGTGTACTGACCCAATCGACCCCAGGGTGTCCTGCGGAGGCCGACGCAGCCGAGAGTGTACGTCGCCCGCCCGTGGCCGCGCCACTGGTGACACAGTTCGCCCGGTCGGGTGGCGCCGACGGCCAGGACGAGCACGTGCAATCTGTTCTGGACGGCTGCGCCAGCAGGGCTGTCGCCTCCCGGGGTCCAGGGGCAGGAAACAACGTGAGGCGGCCAGACCGTCGAGTTCGTTGCGGGACGTCTTGGCCACGCTGTGCCGGGATGGCGGTGGCGCCCAGGAGCCTGGCGATGCGTTCCCTGCGGTCCTGCGTCGGTGGTGACGGCCGCCTGGCCAGCCGGTCGGCCATGGCGGCCGGGCAGGCGGTGAGCCCGGCGGCATCCGCGCCGTTCGTGGGCATCGGGATTCTGAGCAGGCCGGCGAGGCGGGCGTCCGGCGAGGCACTCCAGCAGGTACGCGGCGCCGCGGCGTCGTCCAGGGCGAGCGCCGGAGCGCGGGCCGCCTGGTAGATCCCCGTGAAGCGCTTGCGGTACTCGAGTTGAACGCCCGTGGTCGGGGCGTGCCGCGTGTAGTCCTTCGAGGGTCTGCACCGAATCCAGCTGAACACGCAGCTTCCGGCGTCGCCCTCCAGGTGCCCGGCGCAGAACGCCAGACCGTCGAGGGAATGCGTCTTGCCCACCAGATCCCCCATCGCCCGAAAGCCCTGGAGCGCCTCGGAGGTGGAAAGTCCAGGCCGCCCGCCATCGACCTTCGGCGCGAGCCGTGCGGGCCAGGCTCCTGGACGGCGCGTTGAGTCGGCCGCGCAGGTAGTAGCCGCGGCGATCTCCCCGAGCGGCGGTGAAGTGCCGGGCGGCACGGTCGGGGCATTTCGGCCGCCAGGGGCCGCTTCTCCCAGACCGTCGAGGGCGTTGACTCGACCGACTACAGAGCCGGACCCGCGCGAAAAGTGGTCGAGAGTACGGTGGAGTGCCCGGGCACTCCGTGCACTGCCGAGGGCGCGTTGGGCGCTCGCAGTCGCTCGGCGGCGTGCCGGAGCCCTTGTGGGAGCCGAGCGTGTCGAAGGCACGCAAGGCCTCGCCGCCAGGTCACGAGCCGCGGCGTCCGGCCGAGGCAGCGTTGCTCGGCGAGGCCCGCCGAGCGCGGCGTTGGCCGTGAAGAGGGTGTCGGGGATCTCGCGAGCCAGCCGAGGGCACGTTCGCCTGAAGAAGTCGAGCGCCTCGTGGAGCTGAGGACACGGTCATCGTGGTGTAGCCGGAGTGGAGACCAGTGCCCGCGCTTCCCCGAACCGGTAGCGATCGTGAGCGGCTAGGTCGCGAGAGCGTCGGTGAGGAGTTGCGTTGCCGCCTCGTGCTGGTCGCTCTGCCGAGCAGCGTCGCTGAGGCCTTGCAGGGCGTTGACGGTGACCATTCTGAGCGTGGGGAGCGTTCGGGGTCGCGCAGCCGATCGAACATCGCGGGCGCTGTTGATGGATCGCGGACCAGTGCAGGGTCTGGGGCGCTCGGACCTGATGATCTCGACCCAGACGTCCCAGGACAGCGCGTCGGGCCTTGACGGGTGCACTGGCGGGCTGGACCAGGTGCCGGTAGCGGCAGCGAAGGGCGATGGGACCTGGCGCGGCCAGCTGCGCCAGCAGGTCCTGCGCCGTGCGCATCGCCATCCGGTGCGGTCGCCGCCAGCTGCCAGGCTGCGAACACCGCGCGCGAGTCCTGTGAGGTGGCAATCTCGAAGCGGCGCCTGCATCACCCACCCACATCCAGGGTTGTCCGAAACGAGCGCTGCGCCCTCGGATCTGGCCTCTGCCATGAGGCTGCCCACCGGACACTGGATCGGCAAGCGTGCCGCGCGGGACATCGTCGTCCTGCTCCGCAAGGGCAAGGCGTTCAGATCCATGGACATGTTGCCGGTCCGGCAGGGTGGTCCGGAGTTGCTCGCTGGGTGCCGATGCCGCGCTCTCGCGGCGTGCTACGAGCGCCACATTCGACCGCGAGGCCATGGCCGGGAGACCACCGACGATCTGGAGCCCCTGGCATGACGCCGGGGACGTCAGAGGTACCGCCGATCGATGCCGAGGCGGCCGCGATGTTGGCGCGGTTGAGGGTCCTGCTCGCCGAGGCCGGCCGTCGGACGAACGCCAATGATCTGTGGATCGCCGCCACCGCTGCCTTCGCGGGGCCGCCTGTCGTCCGGGTGTAGCGAGGTGGGGGCGCTGCCGGCGGTCTTCACCCAGGTGCTGGAGCTGCCGGTCGCCTCGTCCATCGGTTCGCTGGGTTCTGTCGTGGCGAGGAGGTCGTCGAGTGGCGGCGGCCAGGATGCGTGGGATGGTGCCCAGACCTGCGCGGGTGTGGAGTGAGATCCGAGCCAGGTCGGGGAGGGGGGGTCGTCACCGAAGCGGGTCGTCAACAAGGTGATCAACGTCGTGATCTTCACCTTCAGTGCGGCCGACGGCGAGGCCTTTCGGTGCGGCCTTCGGTGGGGCCTCGGGTGTGGGGCGCGTTGGGCGATGATGTCGCCGGCGAGGGTTCCTTCGAGAGACTGATGGGCATGTCGGCCTCCTCGCGGGCTGTGTCGATGGTATCGGGGTCGAGTCGGATTGCCGCCAGGACCAGCGCGGTGCTGGCCAGGTCGTCGCACCGCTCGGGCGGCGCGTGGTCGCGGATCACGATCAGTGCTCGGCGGAGCAGGTCGGTGCGCTCTCTGCGGGTGTCGTGGCCAGGGCCAGGCTGGGCCAGCGGTGCCAGGCGGGGGCCGGAGAGGAGCGTGTTCGGGTCAGCGTCGCGCAGGTAGGTGACGTGGGTGCGGTGGCGGAAGGCCTGCTGGTCGGGGGTGTTCGGGGCGACGTGTCCGTCGGCCAGGACGACGAGGATCTGGGTGAGGCTGGTTCCGGGCCAGGCCATCAGCGATCCGCGCTCGCGAGTCGAGCATGCGAAGGGGCAGGTCGGGGGTGACGCGTCGGACGAATTCGACGTGGACCAGGTCGGGGGCCGGTGCTGATCAGGAGATCGGCGTAGCGGGTGACGGCGGCGAGGGCTTCGCTGACCCGGATGTTCTCGCCAAGGGGGGCGATGCCGAGCCAGCCGCAGAGGGGGGCGAGTTCGCTGGCGGCCAGGTACCGCAGCGCGTTGTCGTAGATCGGACCCGGTGCGCTCACGAGTTCCACGCTAAGTTGCTGCGCGACAACGCCATCGCGTTGTCCAATGGTGCGTGCCGAAACGGCATTGTCCAGCCAGGTGGTGCCTGGCAACGTCGACCACCTTGCGAGGCCACCTCGTAGTGGTGGAGTCGATGATCGGACGGCGCTGAGCAGCGTCGAGAACGCCGCCTGAGCAGCTGCGGGGACGGGGTCGTGGTGCAAGTCCACGCCGGAGGCAACCGGCGCCTGGGGTGTTAGCGCGCGCTCCCCGGAGCGTCCTGTCGGTGCCGGCCTCGAGCCTCGGGCCACGACACCGCGGAGGATTCTCATGAACACCCCACGACGCGCAGCCATCGTCCTGGCCATCGGCTTGGGCAAAAAGGTGCTGCCACGCCGGCATCGTGCCGCCACGACGCCCGACCCGACGCTGACATCACCCCCGTCCACCACGGCATGGTTCGGCCCCGCGTTGGCCCAGAAGGCCTACATTGCGAGGCCGCCAACTGGGGATCGATGCTGCCGGGCCGGGCCGGCTACGAACACTGCATGCAGTACGGCCACTGATCCACCGGACGCCGGCCGGGCAACACCTGCGCCAACCTCCCGCGGCGACCGAGGTG